>CAJTUC010000018.1 GCA_910579395.1 uncultured Lachnospiraceae bacterium
CTCCATCTTGACGGTCCGCTTGAATATGCACCGGAAGCATTATTCCATGAATTGCATCCGGAAATAACCTCGTTTGATTATTCATGGAGCATTGTAAGCGATCCGAAAAAAGCGGACCATGTAGAGTCTGAATTGAAAAATATTGTAGCCAGCCATAGTAATATTGCCTTAGACGAAATCAATACAGCGATTGAATATGAAAAAATGTCAAATACTCTTGCGTTTGGCAGTATGGAGGTACTTTCATGGATGGTGTTCCTCTTTGGCGTTATCAACCTTATCAATACGACACTCTCTAACCAGATAGCCCGAAAGCAGGAAAACAGTGTTTTGCGTTCCATCGGTCTGACCCAAAAGCAGCTATGTAAAATGAACATCTGCGAGGGGCTGTGCTATGCGCTCTTTGCAACATTGGCGACGCTGATCGTTGGGCTTCCGGCTTCCATCTTTGCTTGCAGAAAAATGAGCATAGGTGCTTTTGCAGGAAATGTAGTACCTTACAAATTCCCTGTTTTGGAAATGGGCCTGTTCATTCTGGTGTTGTTCGGAATGGAGCTGATCTTGTCTGTATGGACAATCCGCAGACAGAAAAAGCAATCCCTGATTGAACAAATGCGGGCGATGGAATAAGCGTATAAAATTTGGAGGAATTATCTTTGGCTGACGATAAAAGAAAATTAACAGAAAGAGATTTTTTGCAAAGAATCATTTTCATTCGATTGATTTTGGATTTATTTGGAGCAGTTTTTCTCCATACTGTACTTGCTCCGAACCGTTGGAAAAGTGGCAATATTTACCGGAAACTGCTATGCCTACATTAGTTTTAGGCGGTGGAGCAGCAGTGGTTTCTGTAATGACAAATCAATTACGCTATTTATTCTGGCAGAATTTATGATTATTTCAGGTGGCGGAGATTTTCTTATTATACTGAAAAGTATGCTATACCGCACTGATAAGCAAAAAAGTGTGTATTGCGACCATCCTTACGAATTTGGTTTTGTAGTTTTTGAGAAATAGGAACAAATACTGCTTAATCATGTTATTACTGTTATAGCTCCCCATAAAAGGGAAAACAAATGCCACTGCGAATGAAAAAGAGCACATAGACTGCCTTCTATGTGCTCCAAATGCTGCTTTGCCGCTTCTGTTTCGACATTTCATCTCACTTTGCCACTTTCCTTCTTCCAATCATGAGCAGACAGCTCAAAAACAATACGTCCACTGCTATTTGGGAAAATATCTCCGCACTCTTCCAGCCAAATACATAAGATAACCCCATCTGTACTGCGATGATTCCTGCCATTGCGCCTGCTGCCATTACTATTTTCTTCATTTTGATATCCCCTCTTCTTTGTTTTTTATTTTCTGATATAAGGATATCAAATAACAGCGGTCTGCTCCATCGATTTTCCTTACATTTTCGTGCCGTATCTTACAATCATGTAAGATAGCGTTCTCACAAATCAAACGCCAGCGCCGCGAACGCATCTTCCATCTTCGGCTGCGCGCTCCGTGCATTCATCAAAAACGCCTTCATCTCCGTATGGTGCTCTCCCATATCCTCTAACACGGCGCTGAAATTTCCGTCATGAATACAGCCGTTATCCAATAAGAACTGATAATATGCCCGTTCGTCGCCGTATTCTTCCAGAACCACCTTCCACGTCTCTTCCGAACTTTCCCCTTTCGTGTGAGCGCGCAGATAAGAAAGCAGTTCTTCCTTTGTATCCGGTGCAAGGCCGATATCGTTCATGAGCCGCAGCATCGCGAGACGGACTTTGAACCGCCGGCGCTGTTCAATATAATAGTCCAGATTATTCTCTTTGCTGCCGTAATCTTCTTCTCCGCACAGAAGCATTTTGGAAAAACCCTCTTCATCCGCCTGTGCCATCAGCGACTGCATCCGCGCATCCCACTGTTCCAGCCAGCTTTGGCTCCCCGCCGCGAGCGGCTCAAATAAATAAAAAGCATCCAAACTGCCCATCACCGCCGCAAGCAGACGGGAAATTTCCGCTTCCGGCCCGGTGATATCGTCCGGGGCCACGGATAGAATACCCTCTCCGCTCACCGTCAGAATCTGCTGCAGTCGAAAACAGTCTTTCAAAATGCCCTGTCCGACAACAAGCGTCTTTCGCGGCAGGATGAGCGCCCGCAGCGCACTGCAGCAGGCAAAGGCCCAGTCCTGTATTTCTGTAACGCTTCCCGGCAGATTCACCTGCTGTAGTTCTTTTGCCCCAAGAAAAGTCTTTTTTCCGACGACCGTTACCGGCTTTTCCTCTATCCGTTCCGGTACTGCCAGTGTGATATCCCGTCCCCGGTATCCGGTCAGGATAATGCTGTCTTCCCGTATTTCATATTGCAAAATACCATGTGCCGTTTCCATTTCCCCTGTCTGCATTATAATAACCATGCCTTTCCCACAACCTGCGATATTTGCGCCGACGCTGAAAGCGTCTTGGCACCAATATTCGCAAGACGAATAAATTCGTCTATGAAAAATCTCTGATTTTTCAATCTGCACTCCCATTCCCGCCTGCAAAATAGATTTCTGCTGCCCTGTGCATCCCTTATAAAACGAGGTCGATCTGCTGCATCAGCATATCACTTCGCTCGGATACCATCATATCCTCATGATGCCGCTTATAATCCTCACTGCCATACATACTGATAAATTTAGCGCAGTCCTGATTGACCGTACATTCCGTCAACAGGATCAGCATTTCATTGCCCGCTCCAAACGTATCTTCCACAAATGCGAACAGATAATGCAGCTTCTGTCCGACCTCGCCCGTTTCCTGTCTGTAACCGGCTACTTCATGATCGTAACGGTCTTTTAAAAGCTGTACTGCCTCGTCTTTATTCTGCACGTCACGCAGACGAAATTCCTTCTCGCAGTCCTGTAAAAAGCGGATGACCTTCCGCTGCTTCCGTCTCTCCCTTTCGGATA
Organism: uncultured Lachnospiraceae bacterium; assembly: GCA_910579395.1. Taxonomy (GTDB): domain Bacteria; phylum Bacillota; class Clostridia; order Lachnospirales; family Lachnospiraceae; genus UBA3282. The sequence goes on from CAJTUC010000018.1 coordinate 2,948, forward strand.
AGGAACCGGCCTTCTGCAAAGCCTCCATTCCTTTCTGCCTGCCTTCTATCTGCTTTTCGAGCAAAATGCGCATCTTACCGGACACAGACACCGTATCCTGTATATGCTTATCCTGCCCGCCTGCGGCACTGCCCTCCATACGGGTGTCTTCCCCCCTGTCATTCTCCTGTGCGGCATTCCTGAGTGCCTTCATATGCACCAGCAGATTGTTCAAATAGTCGAGTTTCTCCATATTCTCCCGGATATCGTGCTGTACCCGCTCGATCAGCATCCCCATCAGGGAAAGACGCTCATCGAAATCGGCTTTTCTTGCTTTTTCTCCGGCGCTTGCAGGATTTTTCCCCGCAAGAATCTCTTCTACATGATAATCTTTTTTATACTTCTGATACAGGTCATAATAAGCGGTAAATTCTTTGACCACACGGGGATTCCGCAGATATTGCTCCACCAGCGTTTCTTCCACCTTCATGTCTTCTTCTTCATAGAGCAGTATCATCTCGGACAAATCTTCCCAGCCTCTTGCCGTAATATAATTTTTGCCCCGCACGGTCGTCTCGACCAGATAGAAATCCTCTTTTTTCAAATCCAGATAATTCAAAATGGCGGTATGCAGGTTCCGGTTTCTGGCATACTCTTTCCAGACGCCGTAATCCGCTTCCACCTCCAGAATCTTCATCCTGTCCAGCGTGACCACATCGAACTCCCGCACCGATTTATTATATTCCGGCGGATTTCCCGCGGTAACGATGACCCAGCCTTCCGGCACCTTATGACGGCCGAATACCTTATACTGGAGAAATTGCAGCATGGACGGCGCCAGTGTTTCCGACACGCAGTTGATCTCATCCAGAAAAAGAATCCCCTCTTTGATACCGCTGTCCTTCATCACATCATAGACCGAAGCGATGATCTCGCTCATCGTGTACTCGGAAACATCATAAGAAAGCCCGTCGTATTCCTTATGCGCGATAAAAGGAAGCCCTAACGCCGACTGTCTCGTATGATGCGTCATGGAATAAGATACAAGCGCAATGCCGAGTTCCTGCGCGATTTGTTCCATAACGGCCGTTTTCCCGATTCCCGGCGCACCCAGCAGAAAGATCGGCCGCTGTCTGACCACCGGAATCCGGTACTCTCCTTCCTCGTCTTTCTTCAAATACAATTTAACGGAATCTTTAATATACTCCTTCGCCTGTTTAATGTTCAGCATTTCACTTCTCCCTTCAATCTCCTCACGGAAAGAATGCCCTTGATGAGCATTCTTTCGATTGAAAAAGACTTAGTCTTTTTCAATCTCGTCCAGTACGACCTTGATTGCCCAGGGCGGCACCGCCGGCGCCTCCCCATCCTCCCGCAGAAAAACAAATGCGGTATCGTAATCCGGCATTCTCTCGGGGTAAATACCATAACCATCCGTAAAATAAAGCAGTCCTTTCAAATCCGCAAATTCACCTGCCTGCTGCAGCGCTTCCACATATTGAAAGACCGGCCGGAAATCCGTAGAGCCGAAGCCACGCAGCTTCCCGCTCTGCATAAATGCGTCAAATTCCTCTTTGCAGGTTATTTTCGTATCGCTCTGCACCTCATTATCGCATTGTATGATGTGCACATTGATCTTCTGAAAAAAATTCTCTTTCTGCTGCATGATCTGATACGTCTTATTCAGAAAAGCCTGTACCACTTCCCCGCGGCATGAAGCCGAAGTATCGACCGCTATCACAAAATCCCTGATCTTATTGGCATCTTTATACTCTAGCGGCTCGACGAGCGGCATATTTCCATAACGTGACAGCCCATAGGTGTAGTAGATATAATCAAATTCATCGTCATTGACCTGTATCGTCTCGCCCATCGTCATGAAACGCCGCAGGAAATCGCTGTAATCGTATTTTTCCCTCGTGGCCTCTTTCAGATTCTCTTCCATGCTCTGCGCATTGTTTTTATCTTTGGAAAAAGATTTTAAATCCGCCTTTACCCGTTCGCTGACTTTGCGCCACTCTTCCTGCGACAACACCAGTTCTTCTTTTCTGTCCCAATACAGGTGTTCGTCATAATGGCACAGTTCCCGCCATTCTTTCAGCGCTTTGCTTGACGGCGGTTCAATACGGAAATGTCTGTAAAGCTTCTCCGCCGTCAGCCCGCCGGCCTGCTTTCTCAGAATGTCAAGCCGCCCCCGCAGAACGGCATCCGACTGCATCGCTGCTAGATGCAGGTCGATTTCCAGAATCGTGTTCTCCACCGCAATATCGGTCGCCAAATCCCACAATTCCCGTTCCAGCTTATCGGTCTGAAAACTATGATAAAAAATACAATGCAAAAGCACATGCAGATAAAGTCTGACCATAAAATGCGGCTCTTTTCGATAGCGTGCGAGCAGAACCGCCGGGTCATAAAAAAGCGTGCTCCCGTCATAAGCAAACGCGCCCATCTGTTCTCTTTGTTCCAGTTTCAGCTTTGCCAGCGCCACATCCAGAAAACGCATATTGATCAAAATACCGTCATGCGCCAGCCGGATGACTTCACGGGCAAGCGATGATATCTGTTCCGTCATGCTATTTCTCCTGTCATGTCATTTTATAGCAAATGGTTTTCCCCGGCCCGCAAACCGAAGCCGCAGACACAAATCGCGGCTGGAAGATACGCTCTTCCAACCGCACTCTTACAACACAACTCCAACAGAATGACTCAGCAGAGACATTCTTCAGTGTGAAGAAGACTTGCTCCGCAAGTCGTAGAAGTTCTTAGCGAAACAGCCCTTGCTGTGAGTTTTAGAACTTCTCTTCACACTATGAACGGATTATGCTTCTTCTCATATCCGATATCCGTCGTTTCTCCGTGCCCCGGGTATACTTTTACCGCATCCGGCAACACGAACAGCCGCTCTTTTATAGAGCGCACGAGCGCGCTCATACTGCCCGTCTCCAAATCCGTTCTTCCCACGGATTCCTGAAACAGCGTATCACCGCTGATCAGAATGCCGTCCTCTTCAAAGTAATAACAGCAGCTGCCGACCGTGTGGCCCGGTGTCGCGATCAGTTTACAGGTCATGCCCACAATCGTGATTTTTTCTCCGTCTTTCAAATATCTGTCCGGCACGACTGTATAGGGCCTGCCCACCTGATCCGATACATTGGTAACGGCATCTTCGCACAATACTTTTTCTTCTTCATACGCATAAATCGGTGCACCTGACAATTCCCGCAGCTTATTTGTTCCCCATATATGATCAAAATGTCCATGAGTCAGCAAAATGCCTGCCACCTGAAACCCTTTTTCTTTTAAGGCTTCATAAATATAATCGCCTTTATCCGCCGGGTCAAAAAAGATAGCATCTTTTTCACCCTCTTGATACACAAAATAACAATTTGTCTGGCAGATGCCAAGCATCAGCCTGCCGACCTTCAAATTTGCCATGTTCTCCGCTCCTTTTCTTCCACCGCTTTGCCTCAATGCACGAAATCTGTCTTCGCAGTTCCTGTGGCAGTCCATCAGCCCGTTGTTCTCTCGATATCGAGAACGCTGCTTATCGTGCGGATTTTATCAATAATCCGGTTCAATTCTTCCCTGCTGCGAATTTCAAAGCTGACGTTTATCGTCGCCGTTCCCTGCTTATTAATCCTTGTATTCAACGCCAGAATATCGATATCCTTCTCAGTCAGCGCTCTGGAAATATCCGCCAGGAGACCGTTCCGATTGTTGGCATAAATACTGATCTCCGCCAGATATTTCTCGTCCCCGTTATCTGCCGCCTCCTGTTGCCATTCCGCATCAATCAGTCTGACGCAGTCGATTTCCGGTAAATGCAGAATATTGATACAGTCCGTACGATGAATGGAAACGCCGCGCCCTCTCGTGACAAATCCCACGATTTCATCTCCCGGCACAGGGCTGCAGCATTTGGAAAATCTGACCGCCACGTCGTGAATGCCTTTTACGACGATGCTGCTCGTACCTTTTTTGGGCTGCATCCTGCTATGCTGGGCATTCTCTTTTACCTCAGCAAGCACTTCTTCATCGGATATCTCCTTTTTATGATCATGATCATACTGCTCCTGCATCCGGTTGATGATCTGGCCTTCTTTCAACCCGCCATGCCCGACCGCCGCCAATACAGAATCCCAGTCCCGGAAGCCGTATTTCTTCATGATCGCTTCTTCATACTGGGGAACCAGAATATCCTGTGTATTAATGGATTTTGCCTTACAATAGCTCAAAAGCAGCTCTCTGCCCTTGACAATATTATCTTCTTTTAATTCCTGTTTAAACCACTGATTGATCTTATTTTTGGCCTGTGTGCTCTTCACCAGATTCAACCAGTCACGGCTCGGCCCTTTGGAATTCTGGGAAGTCAGGATTTCAATCCTGTCGCCGTTCTTGATCTCATAATCGATGGTCACGAGTTTGCCGTTCACTCTGGCGCCGATCATTTTATTGCCAACCGCACTGTGAATGCTGTATGCGAAATCAATCGGTGTTGAGCCCGCCGGAAGATTTTTGACATCGCCCGTTGGGGTAAAACAGTATACATGGTCGGAAAAAAGGTTCAGATCGCTCTTTAAAAGTTTCATGAACTCTTTATTATCTTCCGCCGTCTGCTGCCACTCCAGTATCTGCCGCAGCCAGACGAGTTTTTCTTCTTCCTGCGCCTCCACTTTTTTTCCGTCGGAAGCCTCTTTATATTTCCAGTGCGCAGCAATGCCGTATTCTGCCGCTTTGTGCATCTCATAGGTACGGATCTGTATTTCAAATGGCTGCCCGGAAGAACCGATCAGCGTGGTGTGCAAAGACTGGTACATATTTGCTTTCGGTACCGCGATGTAGTCCTTGAAACGGCCCGGAATCGGTTTATACATCTCATGTATCACACCCAGCGCCGCATAGCAGTCCAGGACCGTATCCACGATAATACGCACCGCGAACAGATCATAAATCTGGTCAATCGTCTTGTTCTGATTCTTCATTTTCTTGTAAATGCTGAAAAAATGCTTGATGCGCCCGTCAATCTGCGCCTTGATACCGGCGTGCGCGATATGCTCGCCTACTTCATCTACGATTGTCTGAATATATTTTTCGCGGACACTCTTACGGACTGCAATCGTATCCACCAGTTCATAATAAGCCTCCGGTTCGAGATATTTTAAAGATAGATCATCCAGTTCCACCTTAATTTTGGAAATACCGAGCCGCTGGGCAATCGGTGAATAAATATCCAGCGTTTCCCGCGCGACTTCTTTTTGTTTTTCGGCATTTCGATACTGCAGGGTACGCATATTATGCAGTCTGTCCGCCAGTTTGATCAGGATTACACGGATATCTCTTGCCATTGCCAGAAACATCTTCCGCAGATTCTCCGCCTGCCGCTCCAGCTTCTCCGCATCCTTATCACTGCCCTTTTCTCCGTGGAAACTCAATTTATCCAGTTTCGTAACGCCATCCACGATTAAGGCAACGTCTGCGCCGAATTTCTCCGCAATCTCCTCATCCGTTATCGGCGTATCCTCCACCACGTCATGCAGCAGCCCTGCAACGATCGTTTCCTTATCCAGTTCGAGATCTGCCAGAATGATCGCTACGCACAGCGGATGAATGATATAAGGCTCCCCCGATTTGCGGACCTGATCCTTATGCGCCTCATATGCTACAGCATATGCTTTTTCAATCAGCGAAATATCATCGGAAGGATGATATCTGCGCACGCGCGCAATCAACTCCTGATACAACGCTTCAGGACTCTGGAATTCTTCTATCGATTCAATTCTTCCGTCATCAAAAACAACTTCTTTCTTTTCTTCTGTTGCCATACACTCACCAGTCGCTTTGTTTGAATTTCACCTGTTACATTTTTTGAGGATATTTTAAGAATACATGAACCGCTTTGCTTAGTCAATATAAATAATGCCAATTTCTTAGTCTCGACCCGTTTCTGACACCATCAATTTTATTGACGCAGACGGATATCAATGATACCATTTTAAGAAAAACCGTACGCAATTTTTCATTCATTGCAGCAAATTGTATTCTATATTTTATAGGATATGCGCTGAAATCAGGAAAGGGAATGAGCGCTCACATGAAGCAGACAGAAATTGATCTTCTGAATTTTGAAAACGATTTATTACAAACGCGAAAAAAACTGAATGACCTGATCTATCAATTCTCCCATAATCCGCAGCCACCGGAGAACAATGCCATTTATCAGGAAAAAATTTTTTATCTCGAAACAGAATTAAAGTATATGAATGAGCAGTTCCAAATGCTGAAAAACAGACAGCTTCAAGCGCAGAACGCTGCACAGCCTATGCCTGCAGAAATGCGGTCACAACCGCAGATGAACAGCCCACAGCAATCGTTCGGACAGTATCCGCCGATATCCGGGCACTATTCCCGAAAACCAGAATCCCCGAATCCGGCCGGGCAGTATCCGCCGCCATCGGCCATTGTCCGTCCTGATTCACCGCACAAAGACTATGAAAGATTATTCGGCAAAAGTTTCATGGGCATTTTTGCTTCCGTGCTGATTTTTATCAGCCTGATCATATTTGCCACCCTGATGATGCCCTATCTGACCGATACGATGAAGCTGCTCGGCCTGTATATCCTAAGCTTCGGGCTGTTAACGGCCGGTTTTCTGCTTTCCCGGAAGAACCCGACGAACAGATTCTATCTAGCGGTCATTGGCTGCGGCATCGGTTCGCTGTATATCTCTCTGTTATTAAGCGATCTCTACTTTAAAGTGATCGGAGATATTTTGCTGTATGCCTTTATTCTGATATGGGCAGTTTTCGTCCGTTATCTGTCCCGCTTAAAAAGCCTTGTCTTCCATGTGATCGGACAGCTCGGCATTTTCATCTCTACCATACTGGGCACCGTTCTCTGTGTCCATGACGAAGATATCGCCAAATTCCTTGTATTGACGGTCTTTTATTTTATTTCCGCCGTTGTTTTCTCGAATGCCGTCTTTTCCGTAAAAGAGAAAAAATTCCTGCCCCATAAGGCTTATGAAGATAATTTCTGTAATCATCTTTTTAAGACCCTGAATCTGCTCGTACTGACCATCGGCATTTGCCTTTTGGACATAACGGACATCCGAACCGTGACGATACTTCTCGTCCTGTTATTCATGCTGTCCGAATACTGTTTTTCCTACCGGGAAGAATGCAGGCATGGCATCGCTTTTCAGCTCCTTACAATTGTCAATTCTTTCCTTTTTCTCTGCCTTTTTCAACAGTTGGAACTTTGGCCGGAAGAGTTTTCTCCCATACTGGCGTATCTTCTGTACATCGCCTTATTATTTTATATCACGAAAAAAGCTGCCGGATACCGGATCGTTTCGGAAATTTACTGCTTTCTCATTCTTTTCCTGAACTGCTATAACAGTTCCGTCATCAGCAGTCACCTTTTTGCCTATCTGACGGCAATTCCATTCATGCTCTATGGCGGACTGAAGCAGAAAAAGCCTTACCTCTATGCTGGTATCGCCTTTCTGGGAGCCTTTTTTACGCTGGACACCGACCCGGAACACCTGATTATGGCAATTCTTTCCTATGCCGTATTCCTATACCTCTGTCCCAAAGTGGATGACCTGTACTTTAAACTGCTCGGTTATCTCATGCTGACGCTTGTCATGATGCCTCTCGTACATGACTGCACCTTTACCTTCTTCAGACAGCTTGACTTCGAGAAACAGCTTGCAATCGAGTTTATAGGCATCAAAACGAATCTGATCACCTTTTTCGTCATTGCCGCCCTGCATTTTATTCTGTCCAAACTGGAATACCTCGGAGCCCAAAAGCCCATCCAGATCATGATGTACTTCATCAACGGCGTGCTGATGTTCGAGGGCTGCCTCTTTCTATACGATTCCGTCTGGCAGATTCCGCTCATTCTGGTGACAGTACTGTTATTTACGGTCAATTCCGGAAAACTTTTGCAAAAAGATATCCGGACAGGTTACTATGTCGCCTTCAAATATACGGCACTGATGGTCTGCATCCTGAACTCCTATGATGCCGCCAGTTATTTTATCAGCATCTGCCTGCTGTTATTCTCCATCCTGAGCATCATCATCGGCTTCTATAAAAATACGATTACCTTCCGTTTATACGGCCTGATTCTGTCCATGGTCAGCGTCTTTAAATTAATTATGATCGACATCAAATACGACAGCACCCTTGAAAACGCCGTCAGCTTCTTCGTCAGCGGCATCCTATGTTTCATCATAAGCTTCCTCTACAACAAGATCGACCACAGCTTCAAGAAAAATAAATAAAAGAGGAGTATAAAAAAAAGAAAAGAGACACCGGCAAACGCCTGTGTCCCTTGCTTTTTTGATATCCCGTACAATTTGCCCCGGCAAATTGTACCGTTTTAATTTGCGAAGCAAATTTAAACTTTTTACATCATCCCGCCCATTCCAGCGCCGCCTGCAGGCATTGCGGGTTCTGCTTCTTTGATATTGGCAACGACTGATTCAGTCGTCAGCAGTGTGGATGCAACACTCGTCGCATTCTGCAATGCGCTTCTGGAAACCTTTGCCGGATCCAGAATACCAGCATCTACCATATCAACATATTCTTCTTTCAGTGCATCGAAGCCGACTCCGACATTGGACTCTCTTACCTTGCTGATGATAACGGAGCCTTCCAGTCCTGCATTGGCTACAATATGATAAAGCGGAGATTCCAGCGCCTTCAATACGATCTGCGCACCTGTCTTCTCGTCACCTTCCAGCGTATCCGCCAGTTTGGAAACTTCCTTGGAAGCATGGATATATGCGGAGCCGCCGCCTGCGATGATACCTTCCTCTACTGCTGCTCTTGTTGCTGCAAGGGCATCTTCCAGACGAAGCTTTGCTTCTTTCATTTCGGTTTCTGTCGCTGCGCCGACACGGATAACTGCAACACCGCCTGCCAGCTTTGCGAGACGTTCCTGTAATTTTTCTTTGTCAAAATCAGATGTTGTCTCTTCAATCTGCTTTTTAATCTGACCGATTCTCGCCTCAATCGCTGCCTTGTCGCCTTCGCCGTCAACGATAACGGTATTTTCTTTCTGAACTTTTACAGACTTCGCACGTCCGAGCTGATCCATCGTGGCATCCTTTAATTCCAGACCGAGTTCGGAACTGATGACCTGACCACCTGTCAAAATAGCGATATCCTCTAACATTGCTTTTCTTCTGTCGCCATAGCCGGGTGCTTTCACAGCCACAACATTGAACGTACCACGCAGTTTGTTGACGATCAGAGTTGTCAGTGCTTCTCCTTCTACATCTTCTGCGATGATCAGAAGTTTTGCGCCGGACTGTACGATCTGCTCCAGAATCGGAAGGATTTCCTGAATATTGGAAATTTTCTTATCTGTGATCAGGATGTAAGGATTTTCCAGCGTTGCTTCCATCTTATCCATATCCGTTGCCATATAGGCGGAAATATATCCTCTGTCGAACTGCATACCTTCTACCAGGTCCAGTTCTGTCAGCATTGTCTTGCTCTCCTCGATTGTGATCACACCGTCACCGGATACTTTTTCCATTGCATCCGCTACAAGCTGGCCAACTTCTTCATCGCCTGCGGAAATCGCCGCTACCCTTGCGATATGTTCCTTGCCGTTTACCTTGGAACTCATTTTAGCGATTGCATCTACCGCAACATCCGTCGCCTTCTTCATACCTTTTCTCAGGATGATCGGGTTCGCACCTGCTGCCAGATTCTTCATACCGGCATTTACCATAGCCTGTGCCAGAACCGTCGCTGTCGTTGTGCCGTCACCGGCTACATCGTTTGTCTTGGTCGCTACTTCTTTTACAAGCTGTGCGCCCATGTTCTCAAAAGCATCTTCCAGTTCGATTTCCTTTGCAATCGTAACGCCGTCGTTCGTAATAAGCGGTGCGCCATAGGATTTATCCAGAACAACATTCCGGCCTTTCGGTCCGAGTGTTACTCTTACTGTATCTGTCAGTTTATTTACGCCAGCTTCCAAAGCGGCTCTCGCTTCTGCTCCATATTTGATTTCCTTTGCCATGATAAATCTTCCTCCTGAATTTATTTTTATTCTTCTTACTCTACGACTGCAAGAATATCATTCTGTCTTACGATGATATATTCTTCTTCCTCAATTTTTACTTCCGTTCCGGAATATTTGGAATAGATGACCTGATCGCCGACCTTTACTTCCATTTTTACTTCCTTGCCGTCTACCACGCCGCCCGGTCCTACTGCGATAACTTCTGCCTGCTGCGGTTTCTCCTTGCTCTGTCCCGGAAGAACGATGCCCGATTTGGTCGTCTCCTCAGCTACTAACTGTTTCAATACAACTCTGTCGCCAAGTGGTACTAATTTCATATTTTCTGCCTCCTTAATATAATGTTCCTTTTCTTTTACGACCGTTGCATATGCTTTACATATGCTTCATTTTATGCGGCCGCCATCCTTTTGTTGTTCTGTTAGCACTCAATCATGTCGAGTGCTAATCGTTAAGCATATATTAGTTTTATCACTATCACTTTGCAAGCGTAAACAAAGTACTATTTCTGTTTTTTTCATATAATTATCTCTTGTTTTCTTCCATTATCTCCTATTTTCTTATCATCTCCCAAAAAATAGAATTTAATACTTTTTTTAGAATTTACCATTATTGACACAAAAATACCGGACCACTCGATTTAAACGGCCCGGCATCCTTTTCTTCTGTGTCATTATCACGCCTCTTCCGGCGTCTGTTTTTTCTTTTCCAGCCGCGCACGGTACCCCGGCGCATTTTTTATATCAAACTTATTATTGAACATCTCATATTCGGCATCCGCCAGTTTATCCGTAATTTTTTCTTCCACATTCGTCTTATAAACAATGCCGCAGGCCACAGAAGGCGCAAGTTTTTCATCTTCAAAAGCGAGGCATGCCGCCTGTACTCTGCTGCAGTAACCTTCCGCTTCGCCATCCTCCGCCACCGGTATCAGCACGATGAATACATCGCCGTCCACACGTCCGATCACATAGTCCGACTTCGCTTCCTTCTGTAAAAATCCGGCTATCGTCCTGATCAGACGGTCGCTCTCCTCGTCACCGAAATGGTCGTTGACATATTTCCAATCGTTGATATTGGCATTGATGACCGCGACCGGAACGACCTCGGAATCATCCATTGCCCTCATGCGCTCTTCAAAATAAAATTTATGGTAAACACCGGTCAACGCATCTTCTGTCTCTCCGTTCACCGTCTGGATATGCTTCTCACCCAGTTTTTCTTCCAGTTCATCCATATAAATAGCGTACTCTCTATGACGGTAGGCCTCCTCACCAAGACAGGAAAACATCTTTACTTCCGCATCCAGCATATCTTCCACGACCTGCTCTTTGCCCGCCTCCACGCCGTCCATCTTCACATAAAGATGCGCTATCGTCCGGTTGCAGACCCGTACTTTTTTCCCCGGTTCTCCGACTACGTCCGGCAAAAAACCGGCAAAATTCCCGACAGAAACGACCTTCTCCCCGTGTCTGTCCGTCAGCAGAAGCTCCGCCCCCGTTATTGCCGCAAGCGCTTTCAAATGTTCTCTTAAAGAGTCCACCGGATACAGATTATCCATCGCATAATTCTTAATGTTCTCTTTGATTCTCTTTTCAAAAGGAACCGCTCCATACTCCATACCAATAACCATGCCTTTCTCTCAGCCTGCGAACTTTGGGCCGCAGGCGCAAATTCGCGGTTGAAAAAATCTCTGATTTTTCAACCTGTATATCTCTCCTATCCCCATTGATGCTATTTCAAATCTGCATTTAGTATACCTTTTTTATGAACATTTGTCCAGCAGGAACCGCCCGCACATATCATATACGGAAATTCTGAAAAAGTACTCCTAAAATACTACCAGAAGGAGTATGGTATTTTTCAGGTTTTCATTGTAAAGTTATCTTGTAAATACAATCGTGCACTTTATAAAAACATGCACATTAAAAGGAGGGTCCTTATGTATTTTGTTTCTATCATCGCTATCGTCTTCGTCACGGCCATTTTAACCTTTTCGGTATCCATCCAGAGTTTTATCGATCTGCCGAGCCTGCTGTTAGTCCTGCTGCTCGCAGTCCCCATCCTGATCTCCTCCGGGCTTTTCAGAGACTTTAACAATGCCTTCCGCATTGCACTCAGCAAAAAGGAAAACAACAGCCTGATTGAGATCAAGCGGGCGCTGGAAGTCATCAATATGATGATCCGGGCTTTTCTGTGCATCGGCCTTTTTCTGTTTCTGGTATCGATGATCACAGTGCTCCACATGCTGGCTACACCCGAAAGCCTGGGACCATCCCTTTCCGTTTCCTTATTATGTTTCATCTATGGAACGGCAATGGCTCTTCTTCTGCTCCCCATCAAGGCTATTTTACAGGTTCGCATCATCGAATTTATGCCGGAACAGGAAAATGAAATTCCAAGGGAAAAAGAAAAAGATATACAGGAAGAAAATGCGGAAACCGAATAAAGAGTGGGTCAAATGGGGGAATAACTATGAAAAATGTCACAAGAGCTGCTGCTGTATTTCTCTACATTGTCATGTTATCATTTTTATTACACTTCGAGCTGACGCAGCTGTTTGACATCAGGCAGCTGTGCCTCGTCCTGTTCGGAACGTTCCTGCTCTTCCTGCCGGGTTTCAGGCGCGGAGAAGACAGACAGAGCTACGCCGGCCAGCTTTCATCCTGCGCACTTTTTGCAAGCTACATCCAGACATTCATCCTGCTTTTTTCCGTTCTGTCAGCAGAGACCCGGCAGGAGCATCTATTGAGAGAGATTGCCCTAAGCTGCCGCCCTGTTCTGTACGGTATCTGTCTATGGGGTATTTTTTCAATCGAACGCAAAGAGCCTTCAAAAGATAAGGAAATACCGGAAAAAGTCCCAACACAGACACCCATTCCAGAACAAACGGAAAAAAGAACCTGCATGACCGCAACGGAAACTTTCGAAGCTTACCGGAAACTTGGATTGACGAACAGAGAAGCAGAGCTTTCCATACTCATCGAACAGGGCTTTCGTAACGCTGAAATAGCCGCAGAACTGAACATTTCTGAAACGACGGTCAAAAAACATATTGCAAATATCTTTGAAAAACTGGAAGTAAGTAAACGGGAACAGATTAAAGAAAAACTTTTTTAAAAGCGGCCAAAAACAACATCCTGACCAATATCCTTCTTATAAAGAGCAGTTCAGGGAAACTTTATACAACAGAAAATTCATTGAGGAAAACATGGCGACAGCCATCGAGGAGAATGGTTTCATTAAAAAAGGATACTACTGCATATGGAGAAAAGCATGTCATTTTATTAAAAATATACATAGAGCGGCATTTTCAAGAAGCTTCTGGAACTGGAAATCACGGAAAATCAATAAAGAAACATTGCCGGGAAATCAGCCGCACCCCCTTCGGGAATGCGGCCGATTTGGCAATACACGCTGCAATGAACTCTGAAAAAACATATATCACGGTACTTACTTGACCATTTTCTGTACCACTTTGATTTACTGCCGTGAAGATTATCCAAGCAGCGACAGCGCCAGCTGATTGCTCTGATTTGCCTGGGACAGCATGGACGTACCAGCCTGCTGTAAAATGCTGTTGTTCGAGTATTTGACCATCTCGGTAGCGATATCCGTATCACGAATCGCGGATTCAGCCGATGTGGTGTTCTCAACGATGTTGTCCAGGTTGTTGATCGTATGTTCGAGCCTGTTCTGAATTGCACCAAGGTCGGAACGCTGCTGGGATACTAAGGACAATGCCCCCTTGACGAATGCGTTCAGAGAGTTGAAATCCTGTGCTGTAGCAACTCTGTCAGCAGCACCGGGAACAAGTCTCATAAATGTATTCATGATCTTTATAGCCAAGTCACTATTAAGAGTTTTTGTATTATAACCAGTCTCACTGATTACCTTCCATGTCTGCACAGTATTAGTTGATGCACTGCCGATAATTCCCGTTGTCTTTTTATCTGCGGTTGCATCTGTTTTTCCTGTAGTCGTTACCAACTTATAAGTTGACAATGTACCCTTAACTTTACCCGATGTCAGATTTCTAAAAGTAACCTTTGTATACAGCTTAGTGTTAATATTATTAGCAAGACCGAACATACTCATATTCGCAATGCTGATATTGATATGCTGACCAGCCTCTGCACCGACCTGAAGCCCTTTGATAAAGGAACCATCTAACAGATTCATCTCATTGAAAGTCGTCGTGCTCTGAACACGGTCAATTTCACTCATCAGCTGTCCGATTTCAGCCTGAATGGATGCGCGGTCTGTTGTCGTAAGCGTTCCGTTCTCACCCTTAACAGCCAGCTCGTTCATTCTCTGTAACATATCCTGAACTTCCGCCAGTGCGCCTTCTGCTGTCTGCACGGTAGAGATACCATCCTGTGCGTTTGCAGATGCCTGTGTAAGACCTCTGATCTGACGTCTCATCTTCTCGGAAATCGCAAGACCCGCTGCATCGTCCGCTGCGCGGTTGATCTTATAACCGGAAGACAGTCTTTCTGTTGATTTTGCCTGTGCACTTGTTGTAAGACCAAGCATTCTGTTAGAATTCATCGCTGTAATGTTGTGTTGTACTACCATATAGTTACCTCCTTGTTTTGTGCCGCCGCAAATCCTTTTACGGCATTGTTAATAAATTTTTTATAATAAACCCAAAGCCCCCAGGACAGCTCCGGGTCATTATCTTCTTTTTATCTCGTACCGGCTGCTTTTTTCGGCTTTCTCTGCGCCGCATCGTTTACGACAACCTTCTTTTTCCGATACCGTTCCGGCAAATCCGGCACCGCCTGATAATGCGGCAATTCTGCCTTCTCTTCCGGATTCTTTACACTGTTTTCCACGACCTTGCTCCGGACAACATTCAATTCCTTCGGTATATCCAGCATGATGCGTGTGTGATTTTTACTGCCGCCGAGAAAAATGATCTTAATATCGTCGCCGATCATCAGATAGTCTTCCGGCCCTACAGTCAGTCTTAACATAATGAAACCTCCCTGCTTTCCCCGGCTGCTCCGGGTGCTTCCCTGCAATGCAACTCTTTGTATAAAAATGTTGCATTTGATAATTGAAAACTTCCAATCGTCACCTGTTGTTTATCCTGTATGATTACAACAGAACAAATGTAAAGGAGAAAAAAACGATGAGCGTAACTTATCCAATTAAGAACAGAAAACTGCTGGAACTATTTAAAGACTACTATGTTTCCACCAAACCCAATCCCCGCAATTACACGATGATCGTCATGGGCCTGAACACAGCATTCAGGATTGGAGACCTTTTGCAGCTTCAATGGGACGATGTATATGATGAAAAGAAGCGGGAATTTCGCAGACACATCTGTATTACGGAACAGAAAACAGGAAAAGAACGAATTGTTGCAGTCAATCAGAACGAACAACAGGCGTTGGAACAATATTATAAAATACGCAGGCCGTCCGCACAGACAGACTATCTTTTTCAGAGCCAGAAATCGAAAGGCGCCCCGCTCTCTCGCTTTCAGGCCTATCGTATTATTAAGGAAGCCGCAAAGAACACAGGCCTTGAAGGACATATCGGCTGCCACTCTCTCCGAAAAACTTTTGGGTATCATGCCTGGAAGCAGGGCACACAGCCAGCCATGCTGATGAATCTCTACAACCACTCTTCCTATCAGGTGACACAGCGATATCTCGGCATCGAGCAGGACGAGCGGGATCATGTTTATCTTCATATCGAATTGTGATGTACTCCTGCCTGCTTTATGTTCTAATGGAAAAATTTTTGAAAAAAATTTGGAATTTTTTAAATCCGGCTATAAAGTATCCTCAAATAGGACCGATATATAAAGTGTAACTAAAAAATGCAACATTTTTATACAAAATGTTGCATTTTTATTATGCCAAAAAACTTCTCAAATATACACTGGCTGAGAATATCAATGTATTAAATGTGTTAAAAGAAGAAATCAACGCCGCAGCCTGAGAAACTGCTTCAGCACAAAACAAATTCTATTTCATGGATAACGGAACGGTTTCTGCGGCTTCCTTATACCATTCGAGTTCCGTCGCGGGAATCGTCAGAAAATTATCCTCTCCTTCCCCCACCCGCAGAATGACATTCCGGATACCTGCCTGAATGATCATCCGGGCACATAAGGGACAGGGCTTCGCTTTATGCACAGAACAGTCTTCCGGATTAATGCCTGCCAGATACAGATCTGCTCCGAGCGTCTGCTCTCTGGAACAGTTCAGCAGTGCATTTGCCTCCGCATGAATCGCACGGCAGATTTCATATCCTTCTCCCTGGTGCATATTTCTGGGAATCCTCGGACATATGCCGGTATCGCAGCAATTCTCGAATCCGCGCGGTGAACCGTTATATCCCGTAGAAATGACCGCGTCATCTTTGACAATGACCGCACCATATTTTCGTTTGATACAGGTACTTCTGTATGCAAAAGCTTCCGCGCAGTTCAGATAAGTATCGCTCTTGGAAATTCTTTTATTCGCCTGTGGTTTTACCATAAAAAACATGCCTCCATTTGTAACAGCCCTGCCGCCGAACCGTTACTTCCATTTCACAAACACAATAGCAAACGATAGACAGATTGTCAAGTTACGCTTATAATGATAATGTCTGCCATACAGACATAAAATAATAAGGAGGCATTTTTATCAAAATGAAATTTTTAGAAAAAAACTGGAAAGGGCTCCTGCTCTGTCTGGCTATCTCAATACCCTCATGGTTCCTCGGGAAACAGTTCCCCATCATCGGCGGCGCTGTCATCGCCATTATCGCCGGCATGGTCATTACACTATTCATTAAAAACAAAACGTCCTTCGAACAGGGCATCAAATTTACTTCCAAAAAAGTATTACAGTGGGCCGTCATCCTGCTGGGTTTCGGCATGAACCTGACCGTTATCTTACAGACCGGAAAACAATCGCTGCCCATTATCATCAGCACGATTGCAGCTTCCCTTATCATCGCATACGTTTTACATAAGGCGATGCACATTCCGGGTAAGATTTCCACACTGGTAGGCGTAGGCTCTTCTATCTGCGGCGGTTCCGCCATCGCGGCAGCTGCCCCCGTCATCGATGCGGATGATGAAGAAGTCGCACAGGCCATTTCCGTTATCTTTTTCTTCAACGTACTGGCAGCATTACTTTTCCCGACCTTTGGAAAACTGGTCGGCTTTGCCACCAATACGGGAGAAGCATTCGGTATTTTCGCAGGAACGGCCGTAAACGACACTTCTTCCGTTACGGCGGCAGCTTCCACCTGGGACAGCATGTGGGGACTCGGCTCTGCGACACTTGACACCGCAGTCACCGTTAAGCTTACCCGTACCCTCGCCATCATCCCAATCACCCTCGTGCTTGCCATGCTCCGCACAAGAAAGGAAAAACAAAGCGGCGAAGCGGGGAAAAAGGTCAGCTTAAAACAGATATTCCCCTTTTTCATCCTCTACTTCATCGCTGCCTCCATCATTACCACCATCGTGGTCTCCGCAGGCGTAGATGCGGGCGTATTTAATCCGGTAAAGGAGCTGAGCAAATTCTTTATCGTCCTCGCCATGAGCGCCATTGGTTTAAATACCGATATTGTCAAACTGATCAAAACAGGCGGAAAGCCGATTGTCATGGGCTTTTGCTGCTGGGTAGGCATCACCGGCGTCAGTCTGCTGATGCAGCACCTGCTCGGAATATGGTAAAACTGATAAAAAGCGCAGGCCCCACAGCCTGCGCTTTAAAAATTTACTGCATAAATTCCCGTATGAATTTCAAACTACGCCACGATTACCGCCCTTTTATGTGCGTTTGCCTTTTCTGCCGCAGGATCTTGCTTCCGTACAATAGCCGTATTCCTCGCATTTCGGCACAAAATAATGTTCTGTCAGGTAACGCCATTCCTCGGAATAGGCGCCCAGTGCTGCTGTCATATCGTTCATCAGCTTCCGGTATTCCCAGTATGCCCGCGTACAAAGGCGCTGATGCGCCATATCGATCAGGTTTCTGAGATTCGTGCGGAATACCACCTTGCTTTCCATTCCAAGCGGAAGGAGCATTGCGATGTCCTCTCCCGGTATTCCCAGTTCTTCCAGTTCCTGCATCGCCTTTAAGATTTCATCCATCGCACCATTATAGATCTCATTCGCTTCGCTGCTATTTTCAATCTGCGGCGGAACGATATAAGGAAACCCCTTCCGATAATTGATATATCTGGTAGACGCCTGTAATCTTGTGGGACCGCCGCCGATATGTGTATACAATTCCCGGATGACTCTCGCAGAATAGCCGTCTATGACCATATATACCTGCGGATATTCCCAGGTCCTTCCATGCCCGGATGTCAGGCAGTTCATACCCCTTTTATAATTCTTGTCCGCGTCTGAGATATCCGCTCCCCAACAGACGCCTGCCTCTCTTCCGATCAGGCTGATCGGGTCGATGGTCGTTTCCTTTTGTATGATTATTTTACTCATGCTATGGTTTGTCCTTTCTTTTGCTGCTATCATATCACATAAATCACAGACACAAACATCCGTAATCGTTATCCGTCATTCACCAAATATACAGGCATTCCCCGCTAATGCCCATTATACCTCATGAAACTTTGTAAAGCAAAGATATTTCAATTTTTATTTTTCATTATTTCAGTTGCAAAAATCGAACAAATGTTTTAATATATTCTATATCGGTCAGAAGACTGCCTTTCTCTGACCCGAACATCGAAACACAGGAGGAGAACTTATCATGAAAAAATGGATCTGTTTATTTTACGTCTTATTACTCACTTTCATGCTGTCCGGCTGCGGCGGCAGCGAAACTGCAGACGATGCGAATACTGCAGGAACAACAGGGGAAAATACCACAGAAGATACTGTAAAGAACAATCCCCCCGAAACGGGGAAAACATTGACAGTCGCAATGGAACTCGCCTATCCGCCTTTTGAAACAAGGGACGATGCCGGAGAACCGACAGGCATCAGTGTCGATTTAATGAAAGCTTTCGGTGAATACAGCGGATATGATATCCGAATTGAAAATACTTCATGGGACGGGCTGATTCCTTCCCTGCAGACAGGCGCCGCGGATATCGTGATTTCTTCCATGACGATAACGGAAGAACGCAGGGGGCTGGTCGATTTTTCAGACCCTTATGCCAATGCCCTGCTGGCAATCCTTGCCAATGCGGACTCCGATATCGCTTCCATCGATGACTTAAATCAATCCGGCAAAGTAGTTGCCGTAAAATCCGGCTCCACCGGACACATGTATGCGGAAAAAAATCTCTCGGAAGCCAAGCTTCTTGTCCTGCCGGATGAAAGCGCCTGCGTAACGGAAGTCACGCAGGGACGTGCGGACGGTTTTATCTACGACCAGCTCACCATCTACCGCAACTGGCAGAATAACCCGGACACCACGAGCGCTGTCTTTATCCCCTTCCAGGATGTTGAACAATGGGGCATTGCCGTGCAGAAGGGAAATGAAGAACTGTTAAGCCAGCTCAATGCGTTTCTTGCGGATTTTCAGGCAAACGGCGGCTATGAAGAACTGACCGAAAAATATCTTGCGGAAGAGAAAAAAGCTTTTGATGAACTCAATTTCCAATGGTTCTTTGATATGAAAGAATAGCGGTCCGCCGAAGCGGATAAGGGGTATACACATGAAACGATTAAAACAACTATTTTGGATATCCGAAGACAACGGGCGGCACACTCCCCTTTCGTCTAAAAGAAAGATAAGCCGTTTTGCGGCGCTTTTGAATCTGCTGCTTGTCACAGCTCTGTGGGTCGCACTGTTCTGGTTCTCACTTAGAGCGATTCATGTACAGCTTGATTTTGCTTTTTTGGGACAATTTCGCATCCGCATATGGGACGGCTTTCTTGTCACGTTAGGACTGAGCGTATTCAGTTTGCTTCTAAGTCTGATCATCGGCATATTGAGCGCTGCCGGACAAAGCTCACCGCTTCTTTTTATCCGGTTTTTCTGCAGCGTCTATGTGAAATTCATACGCGGAACACCGCTGATCATGCAGATTTATCTGTTTTTTTATATCGTTGGGACGGCATGGGGCGTGAATAACCGCTTTGTCGCCGGCGTTTTAATTCTTTCTATTTTTGAGGGAGCTTACATTGCAGAGATCATCCGCGGAAGCCTGCTTTCGCTGGATGAATCCCAGCTGGAAGCGGCACGGTCGGTAGGGTTCACCCGCCGGCAGACCTGGCGTTTTGTTATCCTTCCTCAGATGATAGCACGCACCCTGCCGGCGCTTACCGGACAATTTGCATCCATCATCAAAGACTCTTCCCTGCTTTCCATAATTGCTGTTATCGAATTAACACAGGCCATGCGCGAGATCAGCGCCGTAAACTTCCGGCTGTTCGAATGCTACCTGTTCCTCGGTATCCTATATTTATGTCTGACGCTGCCCATTTCGCTGATCAGCGAACGCTTAGAAAGAAGGTTCCAGTATGAGAGTTGAATTTCAGAATCTTTCCAAACAATATGAATCGGGACGGAATATCTTAAAACCCATGGATTTTGCGGACGATGTCCACACACTGGCAGTCATCGGCCCTTCCGGCGGCGGTAAATCCACGCTGCTGCGCATTATCGGCGGCCTGATCGCTCCTACCACCGGAAAGCTTTGGGTGAACTCCGAAGAAATTGAACAAAACGAATCCTCTCTGCAGCAGTACCGTAAGAAAATCGGTTTTGTCTTTCAACAGGGAGGCTTGTTCCGCCATATGAACGCCCATGATAATATTGCAATTCCCCTGGAACAGGTTCATGGATTCAGCCGCACAGAAGCATCCAGCCGCGCCATGGAACTGTTGGAACGCTTCGGTCTGAAAGATGACTGGAAGAAAAAACCGGCCGCGCTCTCCGGCGGCCAGCAGCAGCGCGTTGCCATCGCACGGGCAATCGCCGCAAAACCCGGTCTCCTGCTTCTGGACGAACCCACCAGCGCATTAGACCCGGAATACACGACCGAAGTACTGGATGTGATTCAGGAACTCAAAGAAGACGGCCTGCATTTTATCATCGTAACCCATGAAATGGGCTTTGCCCGTCACGCCTGCGATAAAGCGGCCTTTCTCTGCGGAGGCTCGCTCATGGAATACGGCGAAAGCGCCCAGCTTTTTGGACAGCCGGAAACGGAGCAGTTACAGCGATTTCTGGGCAAACTCTTAGAATGGAATCTATGAATCATATTCGCAGATATAACCGATTTTATTTTCACTATTTTGTACCGAAAATCCTGTCTCCGGCATCTCCCAATCCGGGAACGATATAGCCGTGCTCGTTCAGTTTTTCATCCAATGCCCCTATATACAAATCGACATCAGGATGAGCCTCCTGCATTTTCGCAACACCTTCCGGAGCAGCCAGGATACACATGAAATGAATTTTCTGGCAGCCTCTCTCTTTCAGCATGCGGATTGCAGCTACGGAAGAACCGCCGGTAGCGAGCATGGGATCGGTTACAAAGATTTCTCTCTCCGCACAGTCTGCCGGAAGCTTGCAGTAATATTCGACCGGTTCCAGCGTTTCCGGGTCGCGATACAAGCCGATGTGCCCGACTTTGGCAGTCGGTATCAGTTCCAGAACGCCGTCTACCATGCCAAGACCTGCACGGAGAATCGGCACTACCGCCATCTTTTTGCCGCACAGTTCTTTTACCGTGGCCTTACAGATCGGCGTCTCAATTTCCACATCCGCAAGCGGCAGATTCCTGGTCGCTTCATAGCAGATGAGCATCGAGATTTCTTTAATCGTCTGACGAAAATCCTTTGTTCCCGTTTCAATGCGCCTGATATAGCCGATTTTGTGCTGTATCAAGGGGTGTTCCATAATCAATGTTTCAGCCATAATATGTTTTCTCCATTCTTCTTTTGGTATATAGAATTATAAAATTCTCCTGCAAAAATCTAACGGAACAAATGCTGCTCTCCGTCATCTTCCAGTCGTCCAATACAGCTCTGCGCCCATTCTATGAGCATACGCATATTTCTGTGCCCATAATCCACCGTCATTTCCCAATAGAGCGCCTTATCCTTATCCGGAAGATAACTGCCATAAGCCGCGATATATTCCGGAATGGGTTCCAGACCTTTTAAGAAGATTTCACAGTATTCTATCAGACTATGAAAATAACGGATATTCTCTTCTCTGCTTCTTTCTCCCATAAAGAAGGTCTTCATCAGCAGCGGGGATTTTGTCCGAAGCCCCAGGTCATCATCGGCAAGCCACTTGAGCAGTTCCGCTTTTCCCTCTTCTGTAATGGCATAGATGTTTTTATCCGGTTTGCCCTGTTGGGGCACATAGGTCTTATTCACCCAGTTTTTTTGCTCCAGCCCCTGCAGTTCCCGATAAATCTGACTGGTCTGGGCATTCCAAAAAAAACGCAGGGAATCTCTGAATACTTCCATGATTTCATAGCCCGTCATATCGTGGTAATTTAACAATCCCAAAATGCCGTGTTTTAACATTCGCGTATTCCTTCTTCCCCGCTTTTATTCTATTTTAACTGATATGCAGATCATATGTAAATAGCTTCTTTTGCTTTATCCGCCAATTAATCCATCCATTTCATCCTCCAATCATAACACCGGTATTTCCATGAAGCAGAACGCGTATGATGCCGCAGATGATCAGATGCAGCGGATAATAGAGATAGAAAAACCACTTCATTCCTTTCCATTTTCCCCTCTTCCCGTTATAATTTTTCAGGAAGGGAATCGTCAGCACGACAAACAGCTGAATAATGCCATATATCTTATTAATAAACAGAAAATAGACGATTGCATAAAAAATCACCCAGAATGCCATACCCGCCATCTGCTTTTTAAAATTATCCCGATTCTGCCCGATTGAAATGATTGCCATAACTGCAATACAGCTCCAATCAGAACAAAAAGTGATTACACAAATGACAATCAGCAGCAGCATCTTCATCCACGCTTTCAGTTTCGGGCTGTCCATGACCACCAGTCCCACAAGTCCCCATGCCAGAGACCAGATCACGCTTGTCTGATTAAATACAGTAGTCTGAAAAGGTATAAAGGGTATTCCAAATGCAAAATTATAAGCAAAATGAGAAATCAGTGCAAACAGAAACAATCTGAAAGCATATTTCTTTACGTTATGCGTATAGTGATAGCCTTCTGCAATAAAAAACCACATAATAGGCGCTGCCAGTCTGCCGACGATATGAAGAAGGATGAGTCGCCAGTCTGTTGGATAATCCGGAAATATCACGGATATGACATGGTCTATCGTCATCGCAGTAATGGCGATGACTTTTAACTGATTGGCATTGAATCCCTGTGCTCTTTTCGTCTGTTCCATAGCTTATACCTCCACCTGCAAATCTTTCTGCTCCATTTTTTAGAAATATATTTATTAGATATTATATTCCACTTATGGAATATAGTCAAGCGGTGAATAGATTGTTCACAAAAGAATATATAAGAAATCCAAACGGTTGAAAATCAAACAAAACATGATATAATTCTCTTAAACATATCAGTATTTGCAAAGGAGACAAAACTATATGGCAAAACAGCTGAAAAAAAGACCAATTGAAAAAGAACTGGAATTCTTAGCCATTTTCGAACTACTGGGCGTGCTGATGTTTGTAGGGTTGTATTTCGCAGCAAAGTATATTATCGACATGGACCTTGGGAAAAACGCATTCAAATTAAATTGGATTTCGTTTTATCCATTGCTGGTATTTTCTTTCATCGTAATAGAGGGCAGTTTCTATTGGCTTAATAAGCTGAAAATGGTCAAAAGGCAAAAGGCTTTAAGTAATATTGAAATTGGCAGGATTTACAATAAATTAAGATGGATAAACGTGATTTTATTAACAGCCTATCTGTTGGTAATTATCATAGCAGCTTTTACAAAAGCAGATTTATCCGGAATAATTGTTGGGATTTTACTGTATTTTATGGCAATCATTGAACAAATTAATTATTTTCACATCCGACTTTCTTATGAGACGGTAAATGGTACCCTCTTAGTGATTGAACCTCTTAAAAAGCTTTTTACCGGAACCGGAAAACGTTCACAATTGCGAAAGGATATTGACACTTATTTAGGTGTTTAACTTCCAGTTTAACCTCTTTCTAAAAGAATCTATCTTCGCTCAACGATATCGGTCAATAAGAAAAAAGGGATATCAAAGGAATTTATTTCCCTTGGTACCCCTATTTTACTGCATTTTCTAACTATCAGTTTTTGTGAAAAACTAATTATTTATAATTTACAATTTTCCCAAAATCCGCCTTCAAAGACGCGCCGCCAACCAGGCCGCCGTCAATATCAGGCTGTGCAAACAGCTCTGCTGCGTTGCCTGCATTTACGGAACCGCCGTACTGAATACGGACTGCCTCTGCTGTTGCATCATCATAAATCTCAGCGATGCAGTCACGGATGCCCTTACATACTTCCTCAGCCTGCTCTGTGGTTGCCGTCTTACCTGTTCCGATCGCCCAAATCGGCTCATATGCAATGACCATGCCTTTTACCTGATCAGCGGTAACTTCTGTGAGGTCAGATTTAATCTGTAATCTGATCCAATCCATTGTTACACCCATTTCTCTCTGCTCCAATGTCTCGCCACAGCATAAAATAGGTGTCAGACCTGCTTCCAGAGCTTTCTTTACTTTCTTATTCAGAAGCGCATCGTCTTCCTTGAAATAATCACGTCTCTCGGAATGTCCGATGATTACATATTTTACGCCTGCATCCTTTAACATCGCTGCGGAAATCTCACCCGTATAAGCGCCTTTTTCCTCAAAATACATGTTCTCGGCGCCGACTTCTACATTGGTGCCCTTTACAGCCTCTACGACCGGAACGATATCAATCGCGGGTACACAGTATACAACGTCTACATCATCGGATTTAACCAAATCTTTTAATTCCTCGCACAAAGCAACTGCCTGGCTGGGTGTCATATTCATCTTCCAGTTTCCGGCTACAATTTTCCTTCTTGCCATTTTTCCATTCTCCATTCATCTACTTACTTTTATACTTTTACATATCTTTTTCTTTTACTTACTTTTATTCTTTTACTTACTTTTATTCTTTTGCTTACTTTCCACCTGGAAGAATGGCTCCAAAGAGCCACTCTTTCCGGAATAACTTAGTACATCTTAGCTGATGTTTTCTATCAGCTTAGATGTACTTTACTCCGTTTTATTCCGTTTATTCCGTTTTATTTGTCATCTGCAGCCACAACACCCGGTAACTCCTTGCCTTCCAAAAATTCAAGGGAAGCGCCGCCGCCTGTGGAAATATGACTCATCTTGTCTGCGAAACCAAGCTGGTTTACCGCTGCAGCGCTGTCGCCGCCGCCGATGATCGTTGTTGCATCTGTCTCGGCAAGAGATTTCGCTACTGCAATCGTACCTGCTGCCAGTGTCGGATTCTCGAATACGCCCATCGGTCCGTTCCATACAACAGTCTTAGCAGATTTTACGGCGTCTGCATACAATTTCGCTGTTTCCGTACCGATATCAAGACCTTCTTTATCAGCAGGAATCTTGTCTGCTGCTACGACCTCAACATCGATCGGTCCATCGATCGGATCCGGAAAATGGTCAGCAATCGTTGTATCAACAGGCAGTAACAGCTTCTTGCCAAGTTTCTCTGCCTTTTCCATCATTTCTTTACAATAGTCGAGTTTCTCATTATCTACAAGAGAGTTTCCGACTTCCATTCCTTTTGCTTTCAGGAAAGTAAATGCCATACCGCCGCCAATGATCAATGTATCACATTTCTCTAACAGGTTATTGATAACGTTCAGTTTATCAGCAACTTTTGCGCCGCCGAGAATCGCTACGAACGGTCTGACCGGATTTTCTACTGCATTTCCAAGGAAATCAATTTCTTTCTGCATCAGATAACCAACTGCATTCTCTCCGCCTTTTTCGGAAATGAATTTCGTAACACCTGCTACGGAAGCATGTGCTCTATGAGAAGAGCCGAAAGCATCGCATACATAAGCGTCTGCAAGGTCAGCCAGCTCTTTGCTGAATTCCTCACCGTTCTTTGTCTCTTCCTTGCCGCGGAAACGGGTATTCTGAAGCAGTACGACATCGCCTTCCTTCATTGCTTCAACTGCTGCGGTAGCCGCTTCACCCGTTACATTATAATCCGCAACAAAGTTTACTTCTTTTCCAAGCTTCTCGGACAGTCTTTTTGCAACCGGTGCAAGAGATTCCTTCTCATTCGGGCCTTCTTTTACTTTGCCGAGATGAGAGCAGAGAATCACTTTCGCGCCGTCACCGATCAGTTTGTTGATCGTCGGCAGAGCTGCAACAATACGGGTCTCATCTGTGATCTCGCCGTTTTTCAACGGTACGTTAAAGTCACATCTTACAAGAACGCGTTTTCCTTTCACATTGATATCATCTACGGATTTCTTATTTAATCCCATTTTCTTTCCTCCATTCCGCCGCTTCAACGGCATCTTAATCGAGCAGGGAAGACCTCTTCCTCCGCTCGTCGCACGGCCCGCATGCCGCTTTAGCGGCAAACTTCCTAATGCGGGCATGTGCATAAAAAGCGCAAGCTCCGCAGCCTGCACATCAAATCCCACTACGATTACAGCAATTTCCTATTATTTAAAAATAAGGTCCGGCCCAACAAGGCCGGACCTTAACAGATCTTAGCTTAAAATTTTCAAAACTTCATGAATTACTGTAATTCAGCGAAGTATTTGATTGTTCTAACCATCTGGCTTGTATAGCTGTTCTCATTGTCATACCAGGAAACAACCTGTACCAGATTGTCAGCGCCAACCATTGTCTGAGTTGCATCGAAGAGTGAACCATATCTCATACCGATAACGTCAGAAGATACGATTTCTTCCTCATTGTAGCCGAAGGACTCATTAGCTGCTGCTTTCATAGCTGCATTGATTTCATCCTTTGTTACGGACTTCTCAACAGTTGCTACGAGGATTGTTGTAGAACCTGTCGGAGTAGGAACACGCTGAGCGGAACCGATCAGTTTACCGTTCAGTTCAGGAATAACAAGGCCGATTGCCTTAGCAGCACCTGTGCTGTTCGGAACGATATTGATAGCGCCTGCGCGGGATCTTCTCAAATCGCCTTTTCTCTGAGGACCGTCGAGAATCATCTGATCGCCTGTGTAAGCATGAATTGTGCTCATGATACCGGATTTAATCGTAGCCAAGTCATTCAGCGCTTTTGCCATAGGAGCCAGGCAGTTTGTTGTACAGGATGCTGCGGAGATGATTGTATCATCCTTTGTCAGCGTTGTGTGGTTTACGTTGTAAACAATTGTCGGAAGGTCATTTCCTGCAGGAGCAGAGATAACTACTTTCTTAGCGCCGGCATTGATGTGTGCCTGTGCTTTCTCTTTGGATGTGTAGAAACCGGAGCACTCCAGAACTACGTCTACTCCAAGTTCACCCCAAGGACAATTGTTAGCATCGGGCTCTTTGTAGATTTTCAGAGTCTTGCCGTCAACTGTGATGGAATCTTCTCCAGCTGAAACCGTATCGCCTTTCTCATATCTGCCCTGTGAAGAATCATACTTCAACAAGTGAGCCAGCATCTTAGGGCTTGTTAAATCGTTAATTGCTACTACTTCGTATCCCTCTGCACCGAACATCTGTCTGAATGCAAGACGACCGATACGACCAAAACCATTGATTGCTACTTTTACTGCCATTTTCGTTTCCTCCTAATAAAATAAAATATATTTTATATTATTTTGCCAAACTGCAATTATAAAATACATAAAATACAGATTGACAAAATTTTGTCAGCACAATCATTTTACCTAATTTGTCCATAAAATTCAAGGTGTAAATCAAAAATAATTGGAAATTTATAACTATTTTATAATTTTATAAAACTTGCTGCTGTCCGTTCGAAGCCAGGGTGCCGCCCGCAGGAGTCATATCCCCTTGTCACCACGCTCCCGCTCCGCGAAAAATCGTAGCGGTGCTAAGTTCAAAGGCCGCAAAGCTGCCTTTTCACTAAGCACCGACGTTTTTCAAGGGGTTCCGCGGGGATATGACTCCTGCTGGCGGCACCCTGGCTTCGAACGGACAGTACTGACGCACTTGCCATTTTCCCCAAAATGCACTATACTGATACGGCACCGGCGGCAATGCCTGATTGTCTGCCGAAATCAGTATATCACAAAAGGAGACATACCATGCCGATCACAGCCGATTATCACTTGCATTCTTCTTTTTCGGGAGATTCCGATACACCGATGGTGGAAATGGTCTTGCAGGGAATCAAAACAGGACTGAAGTGGATGTGCTTCACGGAACATCAGGACTTCGATTATCCCGTTTCGACGGAAACACCTGCAGGAACGTTCGATGTAAATCCTGACTCATATCTTTATGAATTTTTGAAATGCCGGGAAAAATATGCGGATAAAATAACGCTCGTTTTTGGTGTAGAACTCGGTCTACAGCCATACCTCTCTAAAAAAAATGCCGCCTTTGCCAAAGCGCACGAATATGACTTCATCATCGCCTCTTCCCATCTCTGCAATGGAAAAGACCCCTATTATCCCGCTTTTTACGAGGGAAGGACGCAGGAAGAAGCCTACCGCGAATATTTTGAATCGATTCTGGAAAATCTGAAAAGTTTCAGCAATTTCGATGTTTACGGCCATCTGGACTATGTTGTCCGCTATGGTCCGCAGAAAGACGACGGATATACTTATGAGCAATACCGTGATATCCTCGATAAGATTCTGGAAAAGCTGATTCAGGACGGAAAAGGTATCGAACTCAACACCGGCGGACTGGCAAACGGTCTGCGGGAAGCCAATCCCTGCACAGCCATTCTCCGCCGCTATAAAGAACTCGGCGGTGAAATCATTACGGTCGGTTCCGATGCCCATAAGCCCGAACGTATCGCGGCTTATTTTGAACAGGCTGCCGCGATGTTAACCGACTGTGGTTTCCGCTATTACAGCACGTTTGAAAGGCGGAACGTTTCCTTTCATAAGATATGAGCCGTCAAAAAAATTAACGATTTCCTTTGCGTGAGGTACTTTTCTGAGAATCGCAGTCTTGGCAGTACCGCGCTGACTGCTGTTGACACAGATGATAAACCTGCCTTCTTTACCGGGAGCCGCCTTTTTGAATTTGATAAAAAAGGAGACTCCAGCGCCGAAGAAGGCTTTTTTTACCTTTTCCTTTGTTTCCTTATCATAAACTTCACACAACTCTATCTCATTATTTACTTTCACATGTGTATATTTTGATTCTACCATTTTCATGCCTCCGTTCTTTCCCCTTTATCCCCCTGTTATATTATGTTCCTAGCATAAAGTGTATCACAGAACCTGTGAAAATATCGTGAAGGAAAACAGTAGATTTTCTTAAAATTTTCTTACTTTTATTTCCGGGCATCCCCGGTCCTTATAATGGTACCGCCGCCGAGCACATATCCCTTTTCATAAAAAACGACCGCCTGCCCCGGCGTGATCGCTCTGACAGGCCTGTGGAAACTGCATTTTATCCTGTCCTCTCCTGCCTTTTCAATTACGCATCTTTCTCCCGGATGCGCGTATCGTATTTTGGCAAGCACCTCCTTTTGTCCGGTCAAGTCTTCCATTCCCATAAAATTCAGTTCGCTGCACAGCAGTGTATCACCGAAAACATCCTCCGCTTCGCCGATGACGACCTCATCGCTTTCCGGCCGGATTTCGGTCACAAAAACGGGATGCCCCATCGCGAGGTTCAGGCCCTTGCGCTGCCCGACCGTGTAATGGGTAATGCCGAGATGTTCTCCCAATACAACGCCTTCTTTTGTTACATATTTTCCTTTTCCCGGCACCCGGCCTGCCGCCTCCCGGTCGATAAATGCCGCATAATCGTTATCGGGAATAAAACAGATTTCCTGACTGTCCGGCTTATGAGCGACCGGAAGCCCCTCTCTTTCAGCAATCTTCCTGATTTCTTCTTTTGTATGATCTCCCACCGGCATCAGCGTATGAGCCAGCTGGTACTGGGTCAGGCCGTACAGTGCATAAGTCTGGTCTTTCGCGGCTGTCTCCGCATTTCCGACGGCGTATCTTCCGTTCGGAAGCTTTATGATTCTGGCATAATGCCCGGTAGCGATATAATCCGCTCCAATCTCCATGCTTCTTTGTAAAAGGGATTCCCATTTCACATAACGGTTGCAGGCAATGCAGGGGTTAGGCGTACAGCCTTTCAGATAGGCCTCCGTAAAATAATCTATGACCTTCTCCTGAAACTCCTTTTTAAAATTCATCACATAGTGCGGAATCTGAAGCACCTGTGCCACCTGCCTTGCATCTTCCACAGCAGATAAGCCGCAGCATCCGCCGTTTTCCGCCTGCACTGCAGCTTCTTCATCCTGCCAGATCTGCATGGTTACACCGATGACATCATAGCCCTGCTCTTTTAAAAGATAAGCTGCTACCGAGGAATCCACCCCGCCTGACATCCCTACGACTACTTTCTCTCTCATATTCTGTTACCTCTCTTGCATACTATAAAATAATGAACCTCTCCGCAGATATAGACTGTGAGAAAGGCATGGCATTTATATGAAGCGTAAAAATCCCCTGTTGATCGGAACCGCTATTTTGACCGTCACCGGATTACTCAGCCGTTTTATCGGCTTCTTCTACCGTATTTTCCTGTCAAAAGTATTTGGCGCAGAAGGCATGGGCATCTATCAGCTCATCTCCCCGGTACTGGCGCTTTCTTTTTCCCTGACCGTATCGGGTATGCAGACAGCTATTTCCAAATATGTAGCGAGCGAGACTACGACCCATGACTACAAGACCTCATTCCGCACCCTGTGGACCGGCTTTCTTTTGTCGATGGCTCTTTCCTTCGGCTGTATGGCCTATATTTACAAATATTCTGACTGGATTGCCGTTTCCTTTCTGTTAGAAGCTCGGACCGCGCCGCTGCTGCGCATTATCTCGCTATCGATTCCGATGGCAACAGTACATTCCTGTATCAACGGCTATTTTTACGGCATCAAAAAGACTGCGGTCCCTGCCCTGACACAGTTGTCGGAACAAGTCGTGAGAGTCGGCTCCGTCTACCTGATCTATTACCTGTGTGCCCGACAGAACATGGCGCCTACAATCAACTTTGCAGTCGTCGGCCTCGTCATCGGAGAAGGCGCTTCCATGATCGTTTCCATTGTCGCCATCATCAGCCGTTCTTTTCAAGTATTCAACGGCTCCTCCCGCCTGCATGTGTCATCGCCCTGCGGATATCAGCTTCGCTCTTATGGCCAGATTACGGAAAATCTTCTGCGCCTTGCCGTTCCGCTGTCGGCAAACCGCATTATTATCAATATCCTGCAGAGCATCGAGGCAATATATATTCCAAATAAGCTAATGGCTTACGGATTAAATAATGCTGATGCTCTGGGTGTTTATGGTGTCCTGACCGGTATGAGTATGCCGCTCATCCTGTTTCCATCCGCCATCACCAATTCTATCTCTGTCCTGCTTCTGCCAATCGTTTCAGAAGCGGATGCCAGCGGCAATCAGAGTGCTGTTACGAGAGCGATATGGAAATCGATCAAATACTGTCTTCTGCTGGGATTTGGCTGTACTGCCGCATTCCTATTGTTCGGCCGGCTCGCCGGAAGGCTCCTTTTTAACAGCGAACTCGCCGGAAGTTTCATTCTGACGCTTAGTTTCATCTGTCCTTTCCTGTACGTTGCCAGCACCTTGAACAGCATCCTGAATGGACTGGGAAAAACCGCACTCACATTTTTCTACAGCATTTTAAGCCTGCTCGTCCGCCTTCTGTTCGTTTTCTATGCCATCCCCGTCTACGGCATCAAAGGTTATCTATGGGGTATGCTCGCAAGCCAAATGGTACAGACTCTCCTCTGCACCTTCTCTTCCCTGCGCGTCTGTAAGCGGAATCAGTCCGCATAAAGCACATATTCGCGCTTGCGGTTCTTCTTCTAATATACTATAATATACATGTTTTCGCCAGAAAAACAAAAAATGAAATGCGGCAGCGTTACCTCCGGCCGGGCAGGGCATAGTTCCTTTGGAGGCACGCTTTCGCTCCGCGAAAACCAGTAGCGGTACTAAGTTCAAAAGCCGCAAAGCGTCTTTTTCACTAACTACCGACGGTTTTCCAGGGCCTCCGCAGGAACTATGCCCTGCCCGGCCGGAGGTAACGCTGCCGCATTTCAATCTACAGACAAAAGAAGGGAGTCTGAATATATATGTCATTTCAATTTATTAGTCATCTTCCGACACCGGATGAAATAAGAAGTCAATTTCCGGTTCCGTCACATCTTGCCGAACTGAAAAAAGAACGGGATAAGGAAATCAGCGATGTACTCACCGGAAAAAGCAACAAATTTCTGGTCATCATCGGTCCCTGCTCCGCCGATAACGAGGACGCCGTATGTGACTATATCGGCCGTCTCTCCAAAGTCAATGAAAAAGTAAATGACAAGCTGATCCTGATTCCGAGAATCTACACGAATAAGCCGCGGACGACCGGAGAAGGATATAAAGGCATCGTCAGCCAGCCCGACCCGGAGAAAAAACCGGATTTTACCGCAGGGTTGATTGCCATGCGTAAAATGCACATACGCGCTATGGAAGAATCCGGCTTAACGGCTGCGGATGAAATGCTCTATCCCGACAACTGGGGATATGTGGAAGATATCCTCTCCTATGTCGCCATCGGCGCACGTTCGGTAGAGGACCAGCAGCACCGTATGACCGTAAGCGGTTTTGATGTTGCCAGCGGTATGAAAAATCCGACCAGCGGCACGCTTTCCGTCATGCTGAACTCCGTCTATGCGGCACAGCATCCTCATTCCTTCATTTACCGCGGTTACGAGGTAAGAACGAGCGGCAATCCGCTGGCCCACACAGTACTGCGCGGTGCGGTCAACAAACACGGACAAAGCCTTCCCAACTATCACTATGAAGACCTTGTCAGACTGCTCACCCTGTATCAGGAACAGGATCTTGTCAATCCTGCCTGCATCATCGATGCCAATCACAGCAACTCAAACAAGGAGTATGCACAGCAGATCAGGATTGTAAAGGAAGTGCTGCACAGTCGGAAATTGAGTCCAGATATCCACAAGCTCGTAAAAGGTGTCATGATCGAAAGCTATCTGGAAGAAGGTTGTCAGAAGATCGGCGACGGTATTTACGGCAAATCCATCACCGATCCCTGTCTCGGCTGGCCCGACTCCGAAAAACTGATCTATGATATCGCTGAACTATGTTAATTCCAGCAGTAGATAACGATAGTTATTTATTATATGAAAAGGCTCATCCTCTTGGATGGGCCTTTACATATACTTCTCTGATGTGGTTGTGGTTCAAATGGGCATAAATCTGGGTTGTCGAAATATCCGAATGCCCCAGCATTTCCTGTACGCTTTTTAAATCGGCCCCGTTCTCCACAAGATGAGCGGCAAACGAATGACGCAGCGTATGCGGTGTAATATCCGCTTTGATATCCGCCTTCTGGGCATAATACTTGATCAACTTCCAAAACCCCTGTCTGCTCATGGGCTGACCGGAGCAGTTCGCAAATAAAATGTCCGACTTCTTATCTTCTATCATGGAATCCCTGATCCCGTCGAGATATCTGTCCAACGCTTTTTTCGCCGCACCGCCAAATGGGATGATTCGTTCTTTTCCCGCATGGCAGATTAAAAAATTCATCTGCATATTGATATCCGAAATCTTTAACGCGATCAGCTCGGATACGCGGATTCCCGTCGCATATAAAAGTTCCAGCATCGCCTTATCCCGAATCTCTTTGGGAGAATCCCCGCCCGGCTGTTCCAAAAGCCGCACCACCTCTTCTGGTGACATTACTTCCGGCATCTTCTTCTCTATTTTGGGTGCCTTCAGATTCCCGGATACGTCCTCTTTCACGATTCCCTCGCGCAATAAAAAATGATAAAAAGCCTTGATGGATGCAACATTTCTGGATACTGTGGCCGTTGCAAAATGATTATCCTTCAGATATTTTATATACCCGCTCAATGCTTCTTCCGTCACATCTTCGACATTCTGAATACCTTTTTGCACCATAAAGTGCTCCATTTTCTCCAAATCCCTTTTATATGACATCTCCGTATTGTTTGAAGTTTTCTTTATGTTATGTAAATAAGATATAAATGCCGTAATTTCTTTTTCCATGAATCCGGAAGCCTTTCCCCTCTGGTTTTATGTTAATGAAACCAATCTTCTTTTAACATTATAAGCAGAATTTTTAAGAAAAGCAAATGGATTTTTTGCCGATTTTTCGGGCATTTCCGTTACTTTTACGCATAAGTACAACATATCGTCCGGCTATATTTTATGTCTACTATATATTGAGAAATTATTAAAAAATATTAAAAAATTTTTAAGAAAAATTGTAAAACCTTTGGATTTACATAACTTTCGATGAGGCACCCGAGGATAACGATCATAAGGATTCCCGCAAGCTTTATTCCCTTCGTGAGCATGAATTGCTTTCCAATCAGGTAACGCCCTTCCAGCCCGTCAATTCTTCCATAAAGGCTCCTATTGCAATCCAACCCCCATCGAAACAACAGAAAATACCCGGGTATCAACAACAGGCCCTGTGGAAAAATGCTTACCGCCATGAAAAAAAGACCTCTGATGCCATAGCGGATAACTGCTATCGAGAGGATACAGCCCGCGCTGGCCCCCAGATAGCAGACATATCCGCATACAATCGGAAGTCCTATCATTGTGGATGCAAGCATACTGATGATCAGTATGGTAGAAATTCTGCTTCGAACAATATAGCCGAACAGATAATTTCCGTCAAATTCGCTGTTCTGCAGCTGCTTTATCATCGCAGCATTCAAAAGACCGTCTTCCTTCACCCAGACATCGTGTCTGATATTCACCAGTAAGATTCCGAGGAAAAGACCTGTCATGAACAAATACAGCAGATAATAACCACTCTTATTCATTTGTCTTGTTATCATATATACGCCTTCTTTCCAACTAACTAAATATATGATGGTCAAAACGTATATATACACGGTAAAAATTTATTCCTGCGGGCAATGCGTCAAGCGCTTTTCCTACAACAGGACCTTTGACTTCGGGACTACTTACAGTACTTATTCTTATAGGCCATCAAAGCAGCTGCGGTCTTGCCATCCTGAATTTTACAATCATAGACCATCTGCGCCAATTCTTCGATATCATATGCCTCCACATTGATAAATTCGTCCTCATCCAGATGCTGCCTGCTTGGTTTCAAATCGGTTGCTACATAGACATCTATCTTTTCGTTGCAAAAAGCTACCGTTGTCCGAATCGTCATCAGCAGTTCCAGCTTACCGGCCTTATAACCCGTCTCCTCTTCCAGTTCCCTTACCGCTGCCACATCCGTCGGCTCATCTGTGCTTTCCAGCCCGCCCGCAGGTATTTCCAATGTCTCTCTATCCAGCGCATTGCGGTACTGCCTTACCATCAGGAGCTTCCCTTCTGCATTGACCGCTACGACCGCCGCCGCGCCTTTATGGCCGATAAAATCCCATTTTACAATATTCCCGTTTGGAACCTTGACCGTATCCTGATAATAATCAATGATTGCCCCTTTATGAATCAAGGTTCTTTCCAGGCGTTCAAATTTTTCCATACAAATAACCTCTCATTTTCTGTTTATAAAGTTTCTCCAAGTAATTTCTTCACACTGACCAGTTTCACGCAGAGCACGAACAGGTCTGTTGCCGCTGCCATTTCTTCCGGTGTCGGGAACGTCGGTGCAATTCGGATATTGCTGTCTTTCGGGTCCTTTCCATAAGGATAAGTAGCGCCTGCACCGGTCATGACGACTCCCGCCTCTTTACATTTGGCTACAATAGCTTTTGCACAGCCCTCCAGCGCTTCAAAAGAAATGAAATAACCGCCTACCGGCTTATTCCATTCGCCAATGCCGAGACCGCCGATTTCCTTATCCAACACCTGCAATACCGCCTCGAACTTAGGCCGGATAATTTCAGCATGTTTCTTCATATGCTCTTTTATGCCATTGATGTCTTTAAAATATTTCACATGACGAAGCTGATTAACTTTATCGTAACCGATCGTCCGCACGGTCATGCCTTCCCTGACATAATCGAGATTCGCAATGGAAGCCGCCATTCCGGCGATGCCGCCGCCTGCAAAACTGACTTTGGAAGTCGAACAAAATTCAAAGACTATATTCGGATTGCCGGCTTTTTCGCATTCGCTGAGAATTTCCAGAATTTCGTCCTGCTTATCATCATACAAATGATGAACTGCATAGGCATTATCCCAATAAATTCTAAAGTCTTCCGCAGCCGGTTTTAAATTGGCAAATCGTCTGACTGTCTCATCCGAATAAGAAATGCCCTGCGGATTGGAATATTTCGGAACACACCAGATACCTTTGACGGCCGCATCCTCGTTTACATATTTCTCCACCAGGTCCATATCCGGTCCATCCGCTGTCATTGGAATATTGATCATCTCAATGCCGAAATATTCCGTAATCTTAAAATGTCTGTCATAACCTGGAACAGGACATAAAAATTTCACTTTATCCAGCTTGCACCACGGCGTGCTTCCCATAACACCATGTGTCATGGAATGGCAAACCGTATCATACATAACGCTCAAACTGGAATTTCCATATACAAGTACATTCTGTGCCGGCACTCCCATCATATCTCCCAGAAGCCTTTTTACCTCAGGAATACCGTCCATCAAACCATAATTTCTACAATCCATGCCATTCTCCGTTTTGAGAATGGAATCAGAATTAAAAACATCCATAATGCTCATTGTCATATCGAGCTGTGCGGTAGACTGTTTTCCTCTGGACATATCCAGTTTCAGTCCCTTACTCTTTGCCTCTTCAAACTTTTTTTCAATTTCTTCTTTTAATAACATGAGTTCTTCTTTGTTCATTTCTTTGTAAGGCTTCATAACGATAATCATGCTCCTCTCTCAGCTTACGAATCTGTGCGGCGCTGTAAGCGTTTCAGCATCAAATTGCGGTCAAAAATTCTAATTTTCAACCTTTCTCCGCATCACAAATATAAAGTCTATGCCTTGTACAACTGGATAATTGTATACAATCATACACTGGCAACTATTCTACTACAAAGTATTTACAAAGACAAGAGGAAATAAAAATTTCCTCAGAAAATTTTATACTTCTTCTGAAAAATAGCAAAATTTGAAAAAAAACTCTGTGAATTACTTCACAGAGTTTTATACACTATTTAGCGTAGTCGATAACGCGGCTTTCGCGGATTACATTGACTTTAATCTGACCTGGATATTCCAACTCGGCTTCAATCTCCTTGGAAATATCTCTTGCGAGCAATACCATGTCAGAATCCGTAATCTGTTCTGGAACTACCATAACACGAATCTCTCTACCTGCCTGAATAGCAAAAGATTTATCAACACCTTTGAAATTGTTTGTAATGTCTTCTAATTGTTTTAACCTGCTTGTATATGTTTCTAACGTCTCTCTTCTTGCACCCGGCCTTGCCGCAGAAATCGTATCCGCAGCCTGTACCAGACACGCAATCAGAGTCTGAGGCTCAACATCACCATGATGAGACTCTACTGCATTAATGACGATGGGTGATTCTTTGTACTTTCTACAAAGCTCAACACCTAACTGAATATGAGAACCTTCCATTTCATGATCGACTGCTTTACCGATATCATGCAGAAGACCAGCTCGCTTCGCAACTCGGACATCTAATCCCATCTCCGCTGCTAGCAGACCGGATAATTGAGCAACCTCAATCGAATGTTTCAGTGCGTTCTGTCCATAACTGGTTCTAAACTTCATCTTACCGAGTAATCTGACAAGCTCCGGATGAATACCATGCACACCAACTTCCAGTGTAGCGGCTTCACCTTCTTCTTTGATCATTACTTCTACTTCTTTTTGCGCCTTCTCAACCATCTCTTCGATTCTGGCCGGATGAATACGTCCGTCCACGATCAGTTTTTCAAGCGCAATTCTCGCAACCTCACGACGAATCGGATCAAATCCTGATAAAATAACTGCTTCCGGCGTATCGTCAATAATTAAATCCACACCGGTCATCGTCTCCAGGGTTCTGATATTACGTCCCTCTCTACCAATGATTCTACCCTTCATCTCGTCATTTGGAAGCTGTACAACAGATATTGTCGTCTCGGAAACATGATCTGCAGCACATTTCTGAATGGCTGTAACAACATATTCCTTCGCTTTCTTATCTGCTTCTTCCTTCGCCCTGCTTTCTACTTCCTTGATCATAACAGCGGCTTCATGTTTCACTTCATCTTCAACAATTTTCAATAAATAATCTTTTGCCTGTTCGGAGGTTAAACCTGAGATTCGTTCCAGTTCCTGTAATCTTTGCTCATTCAGCTTCGCAATCTCTTCGCGTTGTCTGGCAAGTGACTCTTCCTTTGCCGCCAGACTTGCTTCCTTTTTTTCAATAGCATCCGCTTTCTTATCGATGTTCTCTTCCTTCTGCTGAACTCTGCGCTCATACCTCTGCGCCTCAGCTCGACGTTCCTTGATTTCCTTGTCCAACTCATTCTTGGTATGAATGGTTTCTTCTTTCGCTTCAAGCAACGCTTCCCGCTTCTTCGTTTCAGCCGTTTTGAGAGCCTCATCAATAATTTCCCTCGCCTTCTCGTCCGCATTTCCGAGCTTCGCTTCCACTACCTTCTTCCGGTAATTGGTCGCTGCCACTGCCGTCAACGGAATCGATACAACCAGAGTGAGGAGTATTGATACCACAATCGCTATCCCGGTTGGCATTTACAGGAGCACCTCCTTATTTGGTTTTCATTGTACATATCTATCATAGAATGTAATAAATTAAAACATTCTAATTAGCAAACTACAACATCTCAATTTTACCTCGAAAATTATGTTATGTCAAGTAAAAGTGCTCTGCTGATTGCATCCGTCCGAAAACCTTTCCGATAGAGAAAACCGTACATTTTCTGCCTTTCCTTATCGGTAGCTGTTCCTGCATGAAAATTTTTTTTCAAAAGAAATTTTTGTATCATGGACGTTTCGTCCATTTCCACCCCGTCTTTCGACAATTCATCGAATATTTTGGAAATCAGGTCTCTGCGGATTCCTTTCTGCTGCAGATCGTTCTCAATTCTTTTCCTGCTTCTTGCCTGCATATGATACTCTATATAATTTCTGACATAGCGCTCGTCATCGACGTAACCATATGATTCCACATAAGCAATCGCGTCTTCAATGATTTCTGCGGGATATTCCCCCTGCTTCAGTTTATCCTCCAATTGCCTTCTTGTATAGTCCTTCGTCTTCAACAGATTCATACAGCACAGTTTCGCCCGTTTCGGCAGAATCTCCTGAAAAATGCTTTCATAGTTCTCCTCTGAAAGTTCCCCGCCCTGTTTCATCTGAAATCGGCGAAGTTCTCCTCTATATAGAATAAAATGCTTTCCTTCATCCAGTGTAACCCTGTATCTTGCCTTATTAATCGCAGTAATCTCTGTTATCGTCATAGATTTCCCGGCTCCGTTCTTCTATTCTGCAGCCTGAGCCTCTCCGGCTTTCTCTTTTGTCTGTTTCTCTTTCGCGCTCTTTCCTGTCTTTTCTCCGGAAGCCTTTTCCTTCACGCTCTTCTCAGCGGACTGCGGCACTTCCAGATTAAACAATTCCCTCACTTTCTGCTCCACCTCATTACAGATTTCCGGGTTATCCTTTAAATACTGTTTGGCATTCTCCCTGCCTTGCCCTATTTTGTTGCCATTATACGCATACCATGCCCCGCTCTTGTTAACAATTCCGTTTTCGGCTGCCAAATCCAGGATATCGCCGACACTGGAAATACCCTCGCCAAACATGATATCAAATTCCGCTTCTTTGAACGGCGGCGCAATCTTGTTCTTAACGACCTTGACTCTTGTTCTGTTGCCGATGACTTCTCCACCCTGCTTCAATGCCTCAATTCTTCTGACATCGAGTCTAACGGAGGAATAAAATTTCAATGCACGCCCACCCGTTGTCGTCTCCGGATTTCCGAACATAATGCCTACTTTCTCACGAAGCTGATTGATAAATACTACCGTACAATTGGATTTGCTGATAACACCGGTCAGTTTTCGAAGCGCCTGGGACATCAGCCGTGCCTGTAATCCTACATGGGAGTCTCCCATATCACCGTCAATTTCAGCCTTCGGCACCAACGCCGCTACCGAGTCCACAATCACGATGTCGATTGCTCCTGAACGCACCATTGTTTCCGTAATCTCCAATGCCTGCTCGCCGTTATCCGGCTGGGAAATATATAAATTGTCTACATCAACGCCTATATTTCTGGCATACACAGGATCCAGTGCGTGTTCTGCATCGATAAAACCGGCAATGCCGCCTCGCTTCTGTACCTCTGCAACCATATGCAGCGTAACTGTCGTCTTACCGCTGGATTCCGGCCCGTAGATTTCCACGATTCTTCCCTTCGGGATTCCCCCCAGCCCCAGTGCGATATCCAGACTCAAAGAACCGGTAGGAATTGTTTCTACATTCATCTGTACCGAAGGGTCGCCCAGTTTCATGACCGCACCCTTACCGAATTGTCTCTCTATCTGCCCGATGGCAGCATCCAATGCTTTTAATTTTTCTTCTCTTTCCATGATTTGTTCTCCTTCTCATTCCAGAACATTTGTTCTAAATTTAGAATAAAACAAATGTTCGATTTTGTCAACATTTACTTTTGTTTTTTATATTCTAACATTTTTCCTGTCCAATAAATATCCCTTTATACATCCCTCCTGTCTTTTTTCACTTTTAATCCCATTTGTCTGCCGCAGCAGCCCAAATTCAATGGCTGAAATGCTCTTCTTTCAACCTTTTGCTTTGAAATGTTGGCGAGATGCCGGATATGCAAAGCAGAATAAGTCCTTTATTCTCACGGGCAATACGTCAAAGTCAGGCTCGCCTGACCCTGACGACTGCCGCGAAGACTTTTTTAGAAAATTTTTAAATAATCCCTGTAATCGTGATAAGTAACCGTTACCCATCCATTATCATAATTAAAACCGATTTCCATACCCTGAGGCGTATAGAAAATGATCAGATTACTGCCGGAAGTCAGCATCTCTGTAATTTCCTGATCACTCATCAAGTCCACATCATCGATCGTGCCGTTCTGCTTGTCGCTTCTGTACCTGAAATCTATGGAAAAATCGTCATCCACGGAAATGATATCCGTATTTTCGAGGATTACCCCATCTCTCATATCAATATTAATACAGTACAGATATGCAGAATTATAGTAATTTGTATAGACAGTTTCCGAAAATACAACACTCAGTATATCCTCGCTCATATATGTAACATAACCGGAAGCGTAAGCATTAAAATAACTGTCATCATCCGTCATATATCTGGAATATTCTTCTTCATAGTAATCTGTAAAGACGGATATCTCATTTGCGATTGCCCGGTTGATCTTATCCAGATTAGGCACATGGCTGCCGGAAACCTCCGGGTAATCTACGATAATGGATACGTTTTCATTATCCGCATCATATTCAAAATACTCCCAGTTAATGGAATAGGAGAGTCTTTTAATATCATCATGCAGCGTATAATATTCGTCATCGTCATAATAATCATCATCGTAGTAATCGTCATTATGATAATCATCATCGTAATAATCGTCATTATGATAATCGTAGTCATCATCATAATCATTGTAATAATTATAGTAATCATCATCATATAACTGCGCCCGCATTTTCCTTTCCGACATCACATCGAACGCATGATAGAAAAGGGCAAAAAGCGCGATTAGAAAGAGAACCACGACTGTAATGATAATACCGATGATCAGCCCCGTATGTTTCTTCTTGGCCGGTGCCGCATATGGGCTGTACGAACCGTTTCCATACTGATTCGGACCATAGGGCCCGCCATACTGATTGTTTCCGCCGGAACCATTCCCATAGGGAGCGTTTCCATACTGGTTATTTCCGTATTGATTGTTTCCATACTGACTGTTTCCGTATTGGTTGTTTCCATACGGGCTATTTCCATATTGACTGTTTCCGTACTGGTTATTTCCATATTGATTGTTTCCGTACTGGTTGTTTCCATATTGATTGTTTCCGTACTGGTTATTTCCATATTGATTGCTTCCGTACGGATTATTTCCATATTGGCCATTCCCGTATGAGTCACTTCCATACGAATTATTTTCAGACGGATTATTCTCATACTTTACAAGATCATACTGCCCGCTTCCTGTAGAAGCGCTCTCATATGAATTATTCTCATACTGGCCATTTCCATACTGACCATTCTGCCCGCCTGCATATGTATTATCCACCTGCTGTTCTCCGGAAAATACACCACCCGTATCATAATGTTCCATACTCGTGTCCGGCGTATCGTAAATATCCTGGCCGCCTTGTGTCTGATATACATCCGGTGTTGTATAGAGGCTGCCATCCCCCTGTTGTTCCTGCTCGCTCATCTTCTAATTCCCTGCTCCTTTCTCCGTTTTCCTCTCAGGTCCTTTGCTAGGATTTCTTTCCAAAAGTCACTTCGCTGTAATATGCAAGAATGGATTCCCGCATCAGGGACAACGCCGAAGAAACGCTGCTTTCCCGGATTTTCATCCGACTTCCGCTAAAATGACACTCTTTCACATTAATGCGCCCACACACATTGCAGGCAATATAAACAAGTCCTACCGGCTTCTCTTCCGAACCGCCGTCAGGTCCGGCAACTCCGGTAATACCAACCGTTACATCTGCTTTTCCAAACAGCGCGGCTCCCTTAGCCATCTCTTTTGCAATCTCCGGGCTGACTGCCCCATGCTTTTCCAAAGAGGATTTCTTAATACCGAGAAGCTTGCGTTTGGATTTGTTGGAATAGGTGATATATCCTGTCTTGAATACTTCCGAAACGCCCGACACATTGATCAGTCTTGCCGCCAGCAGTCCTCCGGTACAGGATTCCACCGTGCTGACCGTCAAATGATTGGCAAGCAGCAGATCGACGACCGCCTTTTCCAGCGTAACATCTTCCTGTGTCGTATATACATGATTTCCAAAACGGCCTTTTAATTCTTTTACATAGGGCTTTACCAGTTTTTTCGCTTCTTTTTCATCCTCCGCCCTCGCAGTCACGCGAAGATGCACCTCACCAGTCTTCGCATATGTCGCAATCGTCGGATTACTCTGCTCATTGATCAGGTCTTCTATCATCGCTTCAACTTTGCTTTCGCCGACGCCGCATACCTTAACGGTCTGTGAATAAATAATGCCCGGCTGAAGCGAATTCAGATACGGCATAATAGCATTCTCGAACATCGGAACCAGTTCATTCGGCGGTCCCGGCATCAGAATGATATGTCTGCCGTTATCCTCTATAATGATACCCGGCGCCGTACCGTTCGGATTATCAACAACAATGGAGCCTTCCGGCACCATTGCCTGTTTCCAGTTATTTTCCGTAATCTCCATCCCCCTCTTCTGGAAAAAGGATGTGATTGCCTCTTTGCTCGGTTCATGCAGATAAAGCGCTTTTCCCAATGCCTTAGCTGTCGTCTCTTTCGTCAGATCATCCTGCGTCGGTCCGAGTCCGCCTGATAAAAGCAGCACATCCGCCCTTGTGAGCGCTGTCTGCAGAACACTGAGCAGACGTTCCTCATTATCCCCCACTACTTCCTGATAATAGCAGGCTAATCCGATGCCGGCACACTTTTCAGC
This sequence comes from uncultured Lachnospiraceae bacterium, assembly GCA_910579395.1. GTDB lineage: Bacteria > Bacillota > Clostridia > Lachnospirales > Lachnospiraceae > UBA3282. Next base: position 46,729 of record CAJTUC010000018.1, read on the forward strand.
CAGATACGCCGCATTGGTATTTACAATATTACCAAGTAAAATTTCAGTTCCTACCGAAATAATCTCTACCGTCATTTCTACCTCTTATTTGCTCTTTTGCATTATTATTTGGTTTCCTTCATGATATCTTTGTTTTTCACCAGATAATCGACCAGAGAAACAACCGTCAGAATCAGGGCCGCCCATACAACAACATTCGTTATTATATTAATGGCCTCAATATCTGCAATCAGCAGACAGATCATCACCATCTGAAACGTGGTCTTGAACTTTCCCCAGTAACTCGCCGCAATCACGACGCCGTTATCAGAAGCGATCAGACGAAAACCGCTGATGATAAACTCCCGCGCAATAATAACGATCACCATCCAGGCGGGCAGTTTGGCCATTTCCACCAGACAGATCAGGGCGGAGCATACTAACAGCTTATCCGCAAGCGGGTCCATAAATTTTCCGAAATTTGTGACCAGATTATATTTTCTTGCAATTTTGCCGTCTAACAAATCCGTCAGACTCGCAACGATGAAGATTGCCAACGCAATCCATTTATCCACACCGGTGATATCTGCCAGCATGAACAATACAAAAAAAGGAATCAGGATAACACGGAACATCGTCAGTTTATTGGGTAAATTCATCTTCCAATTCTCCTATCAGATCATATTCATAAGCGCCGGTGATCCTGCATTTCACAAAGTCACCGGTCATCAACTCTCTTTTCGTATTGATAAAAAGGAAACCGTCTACATTCGGTGCATCTTTATAGGTTCTCGCCACATAGGCATCCTCATCCGTGACCTTCCCTTCAATCATGGCATCCACCAGCTTTCCTTCCATGGAAACTGCGGCATCAAAGGCAATTTCCTGTTGAAGTTCCATCAGCTGTGCACGCCTCTCTTCCTTCACTTCCTCCGGAATCTGACCGGCCATGACCGCCGCTGGTGTATCTTCCTCCTGCGAATAAGTAAAAACGCCCAGACGGTCAAACTCCATCCGCTCTACAAAGGCCAGCAGTTCTTCGTGCTCTTCTTCCGTTTCTCCGGGAAATCCAGTGATCAACGTTGTTCTGATACAAATGTCCGGTATCTCCCTGCGCAGTTTCCCGACGACTTCCTCGAGTTCACCGCCCGTCGTCCTGCGTCCCATCCTTTTTAATATAGTATCGCATCCGTGCTGTATCGGCAAATCCAGATAATGGCAGATCTTCGGTTCTTCTTTGATCACCCGGATCAGTTCATCATCGATTTCTTCCGGATAACAATACAGAATACGGATCCAGTAAAGCTCATCTATTCGACAAAGCCTCCGCAGCAGTGTGGGCAGTGTTTTTACTCCATATAAATCGACCCCATATAGGGTCGTTTCCTGCGCGACGATAATTAACTCTTTTACACCTTCCGCCGCCAGCATTTCCGCCTCTTCTACAAGATTCTCCATCGGAATGCTCCTGTAACTGCCCCGCACCTTCGGAATAACACAGTAAGTACAGTGTTTATCACAGCCTTCCGCAATTTTCAGATAGGCGTAATGCCCGCCCGTCGTCAGAATACGCTTCGTATCCGCATACGGCCGCTTATCCGGACTGCCATAGTAATTTTCCTTCTGCCCGCACCGGAACTTATCAAGCGCCTGCGTAATCTCGTCAATCGCCGATATACCGATGATCATATCGACCTCCGGGATTTCTTTCTGAATTTCTTCCCGATAGCGCTGTGCAAGGCATCCCGCCACAATGAGCGCTTTCAGTGCGCCGTTTTTCCGAAGTTCCGCCATTTCCAGAATCATATCAATACTCTCCTGTTTCGCATCATTGATAAAACAGCAGGTATTGATAACTACAATATCAGCCTCCGCTTCATCGTCCGTAAAGCCATAACCTTTTTCGGATAAAAGGGCGAGCATCTTTTCTGAATCAACCAGATTTTTATCACATCCCAAAGAGATAAACAGTATCTTATCACTCATAGCTGCCGTTTCTATTCTTCCTCATTCAAAATCTTGATTTTCCCCTGGTTGAGTTCTTCTACTGCGACCGATAGGGGCTTTCTTCCCTGATAATTATCCACAAAAGTCTCGTCGCCCGCAATGATCTGTCTCGCTCTTCTGGAAGTTGCCATTACGATAGAATAACGGCTGCTGACAACCGGCTCTTCGCCCTCTTCAATTTCACTGTTCACGACTTTCATTAAATCTGTGTAAGATGGATGTAACATTATTTTTCTCCTTTCGCAAGAACTTTCAGTTCTTCCCTGATTTTTTCAATAAACTCCTCATTCCTGAATGGTGTATTATGAGCAGCCAAAATGATCTCATGAAGTTCTTTGGCACAACTCTCCAGATCATCGTTGACTACAATATAATCATATTCCTCTATGCCGTCCGCCTCTTCGACCGCGCGCGCCATCCGCTTATTGACTGCTTCCTCGGTCTCCGTTCCCCGGCCGGTCAGCCGGCGCTTCAGTTCTTCTGCATCCGGCGGCATCACGAACAACAATAGAGCCGTCGGAAACTGTTTTCGGATTTTCAGCGCACCCTGAATCTCAATCTCCAGAATCACATCCCTGCCTGCAGCAAGCTGCTTTTCCACATAATCTCTGGGTGTTCCGTAATAATTATCACAATAACAGGCGTATTCTATAAGCCCGTTTTCCGCAATTTTCTGCTCGAAGGCCTCCTTCGTCAGAAAAAAGTATTCTCTTCCGTCTTCTTCCCCCGTTCTGGGCGCCCTGGTCGTCGCAGAAATGGATAGTGCATAATTATCATATTCCTGCACCAGCTTCTTCATTAAAGTACCTTTTCCCGCTCCGGAAAAACCGGAAATCACAATTAAAATACCCTTATGTCTCATCTGTATCTCCACTTTCTGCCTGTGCTCTGCCCGAAATCGTCTCCGGAAGCAGCGCGGACAATACGATCTGGCTGTTCTCCATGATCAGCACCGCCTTCGTCTTTCTGCCCTGCGTCGCATCGATTGCCATGCCGTTCTCTTTCGCTTTCTGCACCAGCCGCTTGATTGGCGCGGAATCCGGGCTGACAATTGCGATAATTTTTCCTGTATTCACAACATTGCCAAATCCGATATGAATTAATCTTCCCAATGACCGTTCCCGCCTTTATATCACTCGATATTCTGAATCTGCTCGCGCACCTTCTCGATTTCCGTCTTGAGCTCAATCGCGTGGTTGGATATCTCCAGATCATTTGCTTTGGACAGGATCGTATTTGCTTCCCGGTTCATCTCCTGTGCGATGAAATCCAGCTTTCTTCCGATGCCGCCGCCCTGTATCAGACTTTCTTTCGTCGTTTCGATATGACTCCGGAGGCGCACCAGTTCTTCGTCTACGCACACCTTATCCGCAAAAATAGTCACTTCCATCAATAGTCTGCTCTCATCGATCTGTGCATCGCCGAGCAGTTCCCTTACTTTGTCTTCCAGCTTCTGCCTGTACTGCGAAATAATTTCCGGCGAACGCTCTGCAATATATTCCACATGCGCGAGCATACCGTCTAACTTACCGAGCAGATCTTCCCGCAGATTCTCTCCCTCTTTAATTCTGGTCGCAACAAACCCTTCCGCAGCCTGAGAAACAGCCTTCTCTAACATCTGCCAGAGTTCTTCTTCGTCAATCGTCTGTTCCTCCATGCTGAATACTTCCGGATACCTGGATAAAGCAGACACCCTGACATCGTTATCCAGAGAGAAGTCTTCCGCCATCTGCTCCAGATATTTCATATATTCCGCCGCCAGCTCCTTATTGTACTTCACACAGAGATTGGACTCCGTATAGTCCTCATAGGTAATAAAAACATCTACCTTGCCCCGCTGAATATAATGTTTCAATTCATTTCTGATCGCCGCCTCGAAAAAATTCAGTTTCTTCGGCATCTTGATATTAACATCCAGATATCTGTGGTTGACAGATTTCATCTCTACCGTAATCTTACGGTCTCCTTCGACAATTTCGCTTCTGCCAAAACCGGTCATGCTCTTGATCATAGGAATAACCATGCCTTTCTCTTCGTCCGCCGGGTTGCCGGTTTCCATTTCTGCGCGGACAATCAAAGTGTATTCAAATTCGTAATTTTTGAAACAGGTAATCTATAATATTATAAGATAATCATGAAGCCTAGTCAAGCAAATCCAACATTGAAAACCCCCCTAAAATATGTTACAATACCAACATTGCCCAAAGGCAAGAATAACATGTATTATCATTTGAAATGTACCAAAAAAAGAAAGGATATGAGTTCATGGCATTTGACGGGATTACCATTGCAAGCATCACCAAAGAGTTAAATCAGAATTTAACAGGTGGCCGTATTTATAAAATCGCCCAGCCGGAATCGGATGAACTATTGCTGAAAATCAAGAATAACGGTTCACAATACCGGCTGCTATTGTCTGCGGACGCCTCTCTGCCACTCGTTTATCTGACGAATAAAAATAAGCAGAGCCCGATGACCGCCCCCGGCTTCTGTATGCTGCTTCGGAAGCATTTACAGAATGCGAGAATTCTGGATATCACCCAGCCGGGACTGGAACGGATCATTCGAATCCGCCTGGAACATTTGAACGAAATGGGCGACCTGTGTCAAAAAACGCTCGTTATTGAAATTATGGGAAAGCACAGCAATCTCATTTTCTGCAATGAAGATACGATCATCGACAGTATCAAGCACATTTCCGGCATAGTCAGCTCTGTGCGGGAAGTTCTGCCGGGCCGGGAATATTTCATTCCGCAGACACAGGACAAGCAGAATCCCCTCGCTTTTATCGGAGGAACCGGCATATCCGTCTGCTATGGAGAACCAGCGTACGGCATTCATCTCACCAAACAGGACTTTGTGAACAGACTGACTTCCATGCCTATGCCCTTGTATAAAGCGCTCTACTGCGCCTATACCGGTCTTTCTCCCGTCATGGCACAGGAAATCTGTTTCCGCGCCGGCCTTGACGGCGACATACCCGGAAGCGCACAGGATGCGGAAGCCCTGGAAAAACTCTATGAAGTTTTTCTTTCTCTTTTAAAACAGATTACCGCCGGAGACTTTGCTCCAAATATCATCTATGACAAAAAGACACCGATTGAATTCGCGGCGCTGCCCCTGACTCTCTATGCGGATAAGGAAGCCGTTCCTTTCGACTCTATCAGCGAAGTGCTGGAGCATTATTATGAAGAAAAAAATGTGCTCACAAGAATACGCCAGAAATCAGCCGACCTGCGGAAAATCGTACAGACGGCACTGGAGCGGAATATCAAGAAGTACGATATACAAAGAAAACAGATGCAGGACACCGAAAAACGGGAGAAATACCGCATCTACGGCGAGCTGCTGAACACCTACGGCTATAACGTAGAGCCCGGCGCAAAATCCATGGAAGCGCTGAACTATTATACGAACGAAATGATTACGATTCCGTTAGACGATACGCTGAGCCCCTCCGAAAACGCCAAAAAATATTTCGACAAATACGGAAAGCTGAAACGCACCTTTGAAGCGCTTTCAGAATTGACCATAGAAGTCAAAGACGAGATTGAACATCTCGAATCCATCGCAGCTGCCCTGGATATCGCTTTGCAGGAAGAAGATCTGGTACAGATCAAGGAGGAATTGATCGAGAGCGGCTATATCCGCAGAAAAGGCGGAAATAAGAAAGCCAGGATTACAAGTAAGCCTTTTCACTATATCAGTTCCGACGGCTTCCATATCTATGTAGGCAAAAACAATTATCAGAACGACGAGCTGACCTTCAAAACGGCCACCGGCAATGACTGGTGGTTCCATGCCAAAGGTATGCCCGGCTCCCATGTCATTGTCAAAACAGAAGGAAAAGAACTGCCCGACCGGACTTTTGAAGAAGCGGCAAGACTGGCAGCCTATTATTCCAAAGGGCGTGAACAGGAAAAAGTGGAAATCGACTATCTTCAAAAGAAGAACGTTAAGAAACCGAACGGCGCCAAACCGGGATTTGTCGTCTACTATACGAACTTCTCCATGGCCATCGACTCCGATATCTCCGGACTGGAACAAATAAAATAACATATGTATTGCAAAAAGGTAACGGTCCGGCGGCTGAACCGTTACATAAAAAGAACTTCTCAGCGCTTTGCTGTCAGGCAGAGCGCTTTAGAAGTTCTCTTCGCACTTTTTAAATCGTTTTCTCGGTAAACAGAGACTTCACATGGTCAATCTCCGCCTGTGTGGCTTTTGCAGCCGGCACATAATAGGACTTTTCTCTGGCGATCTGATACAACTCCTCCTGAGACTGTTCACAGGCATTTCTGAACTGTTTCAACGTCATCTTCAATTCTTTATTCTCTGTCTGGGGAATCATTTCACCGAAACGGACCAGTTCGCCGTTGATTCCCGTCAACGTATCTGCTACCATTGTTTTTTCCTGCATTTGCATCTTAACATCCACCTTTCCTGTTTCATAGACAGATTGAAAGTATTTATTCGATCAACCTGTTAACGCAAAAATTCCATTAACTGCTGCTTGTTCTGCATTGCGGATTTCGCTCCTTTTTCGAAGAACTGCTTCACCTGTGCATCACTCGCACATTCCGCATACTCTTTCATTTTGCAGTGTGTTACGTCATAGCCGCCCATAAGATGGCGAAGATTTTGTAATTCAAGTTCTGATAAATTTGCCACTTTAGATTCCCTCCTGATTTTTTTATGCGGAATTAGTATTTGTATTCAGAAAAGAATTATACATTCTATTGACAAAATAAGCTGAAAAATCATACATTTTTCAGCTTATCGTAATAAGTGCATTTTTTTTGCAATGTGTACCAGCATGGCACCCTTGGGAAAGGACTTCAATTCCGCTTCGTTGACCGCCCCCATTCGGATGACCAGCACAAAGTAAACGACCACAGCAACACCAAGCGCTATCACAAGGGAAATCCGGTTCAGTTTAATGAGATAATAAACGCCTTGATAAGCGCCATACGCAGCTGCTCCCATCCAGCAGGCCGCAAGCCCGGGAAGAAGATAAGTTTTAACGATATCTTCCCGATATCCCAGATACTTTTTGACCGCAGCATGGTTTAGAATACACATCAGCAGTGAATAGGCAATATTGGCAATTGCCAGTGCATAAAGATTCAAATCCGTATAGAAAAGGAGTGCAGCTAAAATCCCGATCTGTACGACGAGTGCGATGACCGCATGAATCACCGGGGTATTGACCTTGCCGATTCCCTGTAGAACCGCATTGGTCAGGGTAGAAAGTCCCGACAGAATAACGGTGACAGCCAGCACACGAAGCACGTTTGACGCCATATCCAGCGCCTCTTTCTGCGGATAGATGAACTGCACGACCGGCCTTGCCAGCACCATCAAGCCAACCGCCGACGGAATAGCTAACATCATCGTTATCCGGGTCGCCTGATTGACCTTACGCCGTGTCTCCTTCTCCTTATGTGTCGCAAAAGTCGCGGAAACTCCCGGCAGCGATGCAGAAGACATCGCCGACGACAACGCGATCGGAATATTGACGATCGACATCGCCTGCGTCGCAAAAATACCATACTGAATCGCCGCCATGGACTCTTCCAGCCCCTTGACATCGATCATGATGTTATTATAAATTTTCATATTGACGACCGTCGAGCAGTTATATACAAAGGTACTTAAAATAAAAGGTGTTACGGTTGTGATAATGACTTTGAAAATTTCCTGATAGCTTTCCTGATGTCTGGAATGGTCACGCTCCACTCTTTTGCGGATAATGTCTTTGTTCAGGCTGTACATACCGAACATGAACAAAAGCGCAATCAGGACACCGGCTCCCGTACCGAGCGCACTGCCGGACGCACCGTAAATTGCCTTCGTCGTCTCACTTTCATTTTTTACAGTCCCAATCAGCAGATAGGCCGCAAGGATACTGACGCCTGCATTTAAGATCTGCTCCAGGATTTGGGAAATAGAAGTATGCGCCATGGAGCCGTGCGCCTGAAAATACCCCCGCAGTACACCAAGCAGACCGGAAAAGAATATCGTCGGTGCAAAGACACGCAGTACCGGAATGGAATTGGGCATATCGGATACCAACAGGGGAGCCGCAAAAAAAGTGACCAAAGACGCTACACCGCCCACGACCAGAACGTAAATGAGCGCACACTGAAATACCCTCTGGGCATTTCGATATTCCTTATAAGCCAGCCGCTGTGCGATGACTTTAGAAATGGCAGAGGGTATACTATACGAAGAAACCAATAAAATAATGGTATAAATATTAATGGCGCTGCTATAATAACCGTTTCCTTCCAGCCCGATGATACTGGTCAGGGGGCTTCTGTATATCAGGCCAATGATTTTAACGATAATGCCGGCGGCAGCAAGAATGCCGGCTTGAAGCACAAAACTATCTTTTTTCTTTTGTTGTGCCATATTTCGTTTCCATCCATCCTTTTGCTGTCTAACCGATCAGCCAGTCATACATTTCCTGATACTTTTTCGCGGATACATGCCATGAGAAATCGGCCGCCATAGCGCGGTCAACAATCTTGTTCCATTCCCTTTTCTTATCATAATAAATGCGTTCCGCATAGCGGATCGTATCAAGCATTTCATGTGCATTGTAATTGACAAAACTGAATCCGGTTCCGGTGCTCTCATATTCATTATACGGCTCTACCGTATCTTTTAACCCGCCGGTCTCCCGGACGATCGGAACCGTACCGTAACGCAGCGACATCAACTGGCTTAAACCGCAGGGCTCAAACAGAGACGGCATCAGAAACGCATCGCTCGCCGCATAAATCTTATGGGACAGTGCATCCGAATAATAAATATTGGCCGAAACTTTTCCATGATATTTCCAGTCAAAATGACGGAACATATTCTCATACTGCTCCTCACCGGTTCCGAGCACAACAATCTGTACATTGTCCCGGCAAAGTTCATCCATCACATAGGCAATCAGGTCAAAGCCCTTCTGTCCTGTCAAACGTGACACGATACCGATCATCATCGTCCTGTCATCCTGATTCAATCCCAATTCCGCCTGAAGGGCATGTTTATTTTTTACTTTTTCCTTCCGGAAATTGACTGCATTATAAGGATGCTCAATATTCTTATCCGTTTCCGGATTGAAATCATCATAGTCAATGCCATTAACGATACCGCGCAGGTCGTTCGTTCTGGCGCAGAGCAGGCCGTTTAATCCCTCTCCGTAAAATTCTGTCTTGATTTCTTCCGCATAAGTATCGCTGACCGTCGTGATTGCATCGGCATAAACAAGACCGCCCTTTAACAGATTGGCATCTTTATAGGCTTCCAGTTTATCAGCCGTAAAGAAATATTCCGGGAGTCCGGTAATCTCCCTAACTTCCTTGACACTCCATTTTCCCTGAAATTTCAGATTATGAATCGTCATGACTGTCTTGATGCCGCGGTAGAATTCTCCACCCTGGAACCGTTCTTTTAAATAGACCGGAATCAGGCCCGTCTGCCAGTCGTGGCAGTGAATCAGGTCAGGCTTGAAATCAATGACCGGCAAAATGGAAAGTGCAGCTTTACAAAAATATGCGTATTTCTCAATTTCAAACAAAGCATTATCGCTATACGGCTTAAATCCGTTAAAAAAGGATTCGTTATCAATAAAATAATACTTTACGCCGTCCACTTCCGCTTCAAGAATACCCACATATTCATTTTTCCAATGAAAGTCCATATAAAAATGAGTTCTGTACTTCAATAAATCTTTCATCTTCTGCGACATACAGGTATATTTGGGAAGGATCACCCTCACATCAAAATACTGCTTGTCGATACATTTGGGTAAAGAACCGACAACGTCCGCCAAGCCCCCGGTCTTGATAAATGGTACACCTTCCGACGCAACAAACAAAATCTTCTTCATGAAATAACCCTCCAATATAGCCATTTTGAAAAAATACAGCTCCATACGAAGCCCCTGATCTAACAGATGCGCCTCCCATTGAATCCTCTGCTTCCGGAAATAGCTCCTTCGGAACTATTTTCACAGAAACAGCATCCATTGAAGCTGCTTCTACAGACACGGCTCCCATTGGAGCCGTTTCTACAGATATGGTTTCCAATGGAACCATTTCTGTTATTATACAGCATTTCCCACGGTATTAAAAGGATTAATTTCCATTAATTGTTCATTAATTCATATAGCCCCGATATTGCAGGCGAATTTTATCCGCAATCAGCGCAATGAACTCGGAATTGGTCGGTTTTCCTTTTCCGGTGTTGATGGTATAACCGAACAGAGAATCCAGTGTTTCCATCTTTCCCCGTGACCATGCCACTTCTATTGCATGACGGATGGCACGTTCCACACGGCTTGGCGTCGTCTGGTATTTATTTGCGATCGTCGGATAGAGAACCTTTGTAATGGAACCCAGCATTTCCACATCCTCTACCGACATCATAATGGCTTCCCTCAGATACTGATAGCCTTTGATATGTGCCGGTACACCGATTTCATGTATCATATTGGTAACATCTTTTTCCAGATCATGAACTGTTGTTTCTTTTACCGTATCACTCATCTTTGACGGATCACTTCCCGCCGCACCGGATGGTACGGTGATCATAATTTGAAATTCTTTATCGCCGCTCATGAGATTATTCAAAATCTGATATACCTTTTCATTATCTCTTGTTACCGTTAAATTTAATTGTTCCATAAGAATCCTCCATTTTTGCTTCTATTTGGCACGATACTAAGAATATTATAAACAATACGGAAGACCTATGGAATATTTAGTCATCGCCCCAGCGTTCCGCCGCAGCTCACTCATACTTACTGGACCAGCATATTTTCAATAAAAATACCGTATCCGCTGGCCGAATCCTGGACCAGCACATGTGTCACCGCTCCGACCAGTTTCCCGTTCTGAATGATCGGACTGCCGCTCATCCCCTGAATGATTCCCCCTGTCAGGGCAAGCAGCTCTTCATCGGTAATCTTAATGACCAGCCCACGGTTGATATTCCCCTCTTCCAGATGAAGCTCTTCGATCACGATATCATAGTATTGGGGTTCTCCGGTCACAGAGCAGATAATCTGGGCCGGTCCGATCACAACTTCCTGTTTTAAGGCGATGGGAATTGGAGCAAAGGAAGTCTGCTGTACGATTTCTTCTTTACAGACGCCGAAAATACCCTCCGCTGTATTTTCCGTAATCTCGCCTATAATATTTTCATTTTCATATTCGATATAACCGGTCAGCTCACCCGGTGAACCGTCCTCCCCTCTCGTAATCCCTATGATCTCCGTTTTATATAAAGCGCCCTCCTCCAACAGCATCAGAGTGGAAGTATCCACATCATTGATTCCATGTCCGAGCGCACCAAACGTTTCATCTGTATCCACATAAGTCAGTGTTCCGATTCCCTGTGCATTATCCCGTATCCAGATACCGAGTTTCCATTCTCCATTTGGATTTCCTTCGGGTTTTATCTTCACTTCTGTAATTTCTTCCCCGCGCCGCAGCGTCATGATCATTTCTTTTCCCTCCGAATCCGCTACCATCTGCACGAACTGTTTCTTGTTCTCCACCTTTTCCCCGTTCACATCCAGAATATAGTCGCCCGTCTGCAAAATGTATTTGGCCGGAGATATCGTCTCTCCCTTCTCATTCTCAAATTCCCCGATACCAACGACCAGAACGCCGCTCGTTTTCACATAAATGCCGATTGGTATACCGGAAGGCATCAGCGTCTTATCCTGAATCACCTGAATATCTACACTTTTATAAGGCAGGATTCCAAACAGCTTCAGGTCCATTTTATAATGGTCGATCTGATTGGCTTTGACCGTCACTCCACCGGAAAAATCAACATGAAGGCTCTCCACTCCGGTAGAAATGCTTTCTACCGCTTCTTCCTGATAAATTTCCCCCGAAACCGGCACATGAAAATCCAGTTCCTGTTCAATTCCCGCACGAATCTTGATCGTGGAGGGTACCTTTCTCCAATAATCAATATATATTGTCACCATAAGCGCGATCAATCCGCCTGCCAGTATGATATATAAAAATCTGCGATATCTCTTTATTTTCAAATCATGATCAGTCATTTCCATGTTCCTTTCTCCGCTGTTTTCAATCGGTGTCCGCCGGGCACACCAAAAAAGAACATACAAATTTGTATGTCCTTTCTAGTATGTGAAAAAACTTTGATTTTAATTTAATATTGCTTTGATTTTCTTGCCAAATCTTTCATTTCTCTTGCATTATTTAAAACATTTTCCGTAATACTCGCGCCTCCGAGCATTCTGGCAAGCTCCTCCACACTCTCCATTTCCTCCAGTTCCCGTATCCTCGTTGTGGTCCGTTCCTTCGATACGGTCTTCTCAATCTGAAAATGCGTATCCGCCATTGCCGCAATCTGAGGCAGATGAGTAATGCAGATCAACTGGTGTTTCTGGCCGAGGATTCCCATTTTTTCAGAAACCTTCCAGGCAGTCTTCCCACTGATGCCTGTATCAATTTCATCAAAGATCAGCGTTTCTATCTCGTCCTTATCCGCCAGCACCGTCTTTAATGCCAGCATGATCCTGGACAGTTCACCACCGCTCGCTATCTGGGAAAGCGGTTTTAAGTCTTCTCCCGGATTGGTGGATATCATAAAAGCCGCCTGGTCATAGCCGCCCGGCCCAATCTTCTCTTCCGCAGACTGTATGTTGATTTCAAATGCAACATCGATGAAATTCAGGTCTACCAATGCCTTCTTCATAGACTGCGCCAGACTTCCGGCACTTTTCTTACGAACTTTCGACACTTTTTCACATAACCGGAGAAGCTCTTTTTTCAAAGCTGCTTCTTTTATGATCAGTTCCTGTCTATACGCATCAAAGTTCCGGTATCTGTCCAGCTTTTCCTGCTGTTTTGCCTGATAGGCAAGAATTTTTCCGATGGTATTTCCATATTTCGCCTTCAAGTGATTGATAAGGTCCAGCCGCTTCTCCACCTGTGAGAACAGCTCCCCGTCAAATTCCAGACCGGACAGATAATCCGCTGCCGCCCGGTTATAGTCATTCAGCAGACTGTCGATGTCCAAAAGCTGCTCTTCAAAGTTCCGGAGCGCTTCATCATATGAAGCTACAGCACGTATCTCTTTGACAGCTCTGCCGACAGCATCCCCCGCACCACCATTCTCATAACCGGTCAACTGATGCACAAGTGTTACTGCCTCCTGAATCTTCTGTCCGTTGACCAGCCTCTTATATGACTTCTCCAGTTCCGCGTCTTCTCCGTCTATCAGCGCGGCCTCTTCAATTTCCTGCACTTCAAATTCAGCCAGAGAAGTCTCCCGTTTTCTCGTTTCCTCGTCCACATCTTCCGCCAGAATCTGCTCTTCTATCTCTTTGTACCGCTCATAGCATTCTTTCAGCTTCCTTTTAGGCTCATACAGTTCTTCTCCGGCATACTCATCCAAAATTTCCAACTGTTTCGCTGCTTTTAACAGGGACTGGTGCTCATGCTGCCCATGGATATCGATCAGAATTTCGGCAAGCGCTCTGACCTGTCTGACGCTGACCGTCTCGCCGCCGACCTTACACAGGGATTTCCCCTGCATGATTCTCCTTTGCAGGATCACTGTTCCGTCTTCTTCAACTGGCAGCTCCAGCTTTCGAATTTCCTCTAACTGTTTTTCTTTTTCCACCTGAAAAACAAGTTCTACGAGAGCATACTCCGCACCGGTTCGAATCATTTCTTTCTCTGCCTTTGCGCCAAGCGCAAGATTCACGGAACCGATAATAATGGATTTTCCGGCTCCCGTTTCTCCCGTCAGTATGTTCAGTCCATTTCCAAAATATACTTCTGTTTCATCAATTAATGCAAGATTTTTTACATACAGGCTAACTAACATAACATTAATCCCCATGCCGCAGCATTTTCTTTATTTTATCCATAACAAGTATCGTATCATCCGCTGTTCTGATTGCTATCATGATCGTATCGTCCCCGGCAATACAGCCCACAACCTCTGGCATTTTCATGGCATCTACAGCTGCCGCCACCGCCATTGCCATACCGGATACCGTCTTCATGACAAGAATATTCTGCGCCACATTCATCGATGTATAGCCATCCTTTAATACACGGATATATTTATCGCCGAGCTGACTGTCACCGTGCTCATACACAACGTATTTCTGCCTGCCGCCCTCACCTGGTATTTTGGAAAGCTTCAGTTCCCTGATATCCCTTGAAACTGTGGCTTGTGTGACCCGATAACCCTCTGCTTTCAGTCTCTCGGCCAGTTCTTCCTGTGTTTCAATTTCATATTGACCGATTAATTCCCTGATTTTCTCGTGTCTGCTCTCTTTCATTTCATACTTAATCCCCTATTCCTGCACAGCGTTGAAAAAATTTTCGAACTATGCCTTTCTCTCAGCCTGCACTCATTTTTTTATGTAGGATTTCCAGAAAACTCTCTGTATTGAGTTTCAGAATCTCTGTCGTCTTTGAGGCTTTCCGGATCACAATTTTATCCCCCGTCTGCAAAGTGACCTTATGCGTTCCGTCAAAGCTCGCCTCTACCGTCTGTATGGTCTTCTCCCTTCCTTCCGGTATTTCTATGACCACCTCATCTTCCGGTGAAAGAATAATGCTTCTCGTATTTAGCGTATGCGGACAGATCGGTGTGAGCAGCAGAAGACTTGCTCCCGGCTCCACGATCGGGCCTCCCGCCGACATATTATATCCGGTCGATCCTGTGGGCGTTGCCACGATAATTCCATCCGCATCGTATCCGTTCAAAAAGCGTCCATTCACATATATATTAAAATGCAGAATCTGCAGAGGACCACACCGTGAGATTACAATATCGTTAAGCGCAAACTTATGGCCCATTCTCTTTCCCGCATAAAGCACATCGCCCGCAAGCATCATACGCGCCTCTTTCGTATACGCTCCGCACAACAGTTTATCAAGAGCCTGCTCGATATTCCCGATTTCCACCTCCGCCAGATAACCCAGCGTGCCGAGATTCACGCCGAGAAGCGGAATTTCCTGCTCCATCAGGTCTCCGGCTGCCTTTAACAGCGTGCCGTCGCCGCCCAGGACAATGACACATTCGACACCTTCCGGCGCCTGAATCGGTGCTGTCTCCCTGTCGTTCATAAGACAGGATACCGCCGCACCCCGTTGTTGCAGATATGATGAAATTCTATCGGTATAAGACCCCTCCGGGTCCTTTGCCTTATTGGCGACCACAAAAAAATATTTCATGCTTCCTTATCCCTGTCTGTCCGTAGTTCCTGATGCGCCGTTCTTACCGTATCCGAAATCAGCTGTTCCGTCGATTCTTCGACAGCTTCTTCTCCGAAGGATTCTTCCGAAGAAGACTGTTCCGCCTTTTCCAGATAGACCAGATATTCGATATTTCCCTCCGGTCCTTTAATCGGAGAAAAAGTGAGTCCTTTTACCGCAAATCCTATCTGTTTTGTATAAACAATAATTTTCCGAATAACCTCTTCATGAATTTCCGGTTCCCGGACCACCCCTTTTTTCCCAACCTTCTCTCTGCCGGCCTCGAACTGGGGTTTAATCAGACAGACCATACGGCCTCTTTCTTTTAGCAAGTCTCTTGCCGGTACCAGAATTTTCGTCAAAGAAATAAAAGAAACATCTACGGAAGCAAAATCCAGCCGGTCTTCAATATCCGCTGGCTGCATATAACGGAAATTCGTCTTTTCCATACAGATGACACGCGAGTCCTGCCGCAGCTTCCAGGCAAGCTGCCCATGCCCCACATCGACGGAATAGACCTTCACCGCACCGTTCTGCAGCATACAGTCCGTGAAACCGCCTGTGGAAGCGCCGATATCCATGCAAATTGTATCCGTCAGACAGATTTCAAATGTTTCCATCGCTTTTTCCAGCTTCAGTCCGCCCCTGCTGACATATTTGGCCGGAACGCCCTTTACTTCTATATGAATCTTCTCTTCCTCAAAAGAAGCTCCGGCCTTATCCTCCCGCTGTCCGTTCACATAGACATTTCCGGTCATGATAACGGCCTTTGCCTTTTCTCTGGATGGCGCAAGTCCCTGTCTGACAAGCAGAATATCCAATCGTTCTTTCACGATACTAATCCTCCATGTCAAATTTCTCATCTTTGCCCATACTGTTCACAATCCGTTCGACGATCGAATCCGCATCGATGCCGACTTCCCGTTTCAGCAGTTCGACGTTCCCATGTTCCACATATTCATCCGGAATGCTGATACACAATACTTTCGTATCCGTATGCAGCGTATCCACATAGGCTCTGACTTTCTCGCCAAAACCGCCGCTCGCCACATTCTCTTCCATCGTCACGAGCAGTTTATGCTCCCTGCAGGCTTCTTTTACCGCCTCTTCATCAATCGGCTTTACGAATCTCGCATTAGTCAAAGAGCAGGAACAGCCTTTTTCCATAAGCTGCCTGCGTACTTCGAGCGCGACCTTCACCATACTTCCCACCGCAAAAAGAATGATCTCCTTCTCCCGGTAAATGCACTCGCTCTTTCCATAAACGACCGGTTCCCTGTAATCTTTCAGACCGTCGAATGCTTCCCCCCGGGGATATCGTATCGCCATCGGAGCCTCGAAGCCAAGCGCAAATTTGATCATATCGGAAAGCTCCCATTTATTCTTGGGGGCCATTATGTGCATATTCGGGATAGAAGAAAGGAAAGACAGATCAAAAATACCCTGATGCGTCTCTCCGTCGCTGCCCACCAATCCGGCCCTGTCTATCGCAAAAACCACCGGTAGATTCTGGATGCAGACATCATGCAGTATCTGGTCATACGCTCTCTGTAAAAAGGAAGAGTAGATTGCCACGATCGGCTTTAATCCCCCCGCCGCCAGTCCTGCCGCAAAAGTGACCGCATGTTCCTCCGCAATACCCACATCAAAAAACCTGTCCGGGTACATATTCCGAAAACGTTTTAGCCCTGTTCCGTCCGGCATGGCCGCCGTGATTGCAACGACTTTTTCATCCCGCTGCCCCAGCTTACACATGACTGTCGAAAAAATATCCGTATAATTTGCCTTCGTCCGCGGCGCACTCGGAATACCCGTTTCGATATCAAACGGTTCTGCGCCATGGAATCTGGCGGGGTGCCGCTCCGCCGGACCATACCCTTTACCTTTTTCCGTAATGACGTGAACCAGTACGGCGCCCCTGACCTTCCTCGCTTCTTTCAAAACACGCAGCATTGCCGGAATATCATGTCCATCTACCGGGCCAAGATAGGTAATTCCCATATCCTCAAAGAACATCCCTGGTACAACCAGATGTTTAAAACTGCTTTTGGCCCGTCGAATCTTGGTCACGACCTTATCCCCGTATTTGGACATACCATGTAAAGAGTTGTAAACCCCCTCTTTCAGGTCCAGATACATATCCGCTGTACGGATATTGTTCAGGTACTTG
Source organism: uncultured Lachnospiraceae bacterium (assembly GCA_910579395.1). GTDB lineage: Bacteria > Bacillota > Clostridia > Lachnospirales > Lachnospiraceae > UBA3282. The sequence goes on from CAJTUC010000018.1 coordinate 64,144, forward strand.
GAAACGCCGCCCACATTTTCGGAAATTGACATATTGTTATCGTTTAGAATAATAATAAAATTGGTCTCAAGGCGGGAAGCATTGTTTAATGCCTCATAGGCCATGCCGCCTGTCAGAGAACCATCACCGATGACCGAAACGATCGTGTTCTTTCCGCCTGCCAGATCTCTCGCCTTGACCATGCCGAGTCCTGCCGAAATGGAAGTAGAACTGTGCCCCGTATCAAAACAATCGCAATCGCTTTCCTTCCGCTTCGGGAAACCGCTGATGCCGCCGTATTTCCGCAGATTCGCAAAGCCGTCTCTCCGGCCGGTTAGTATCTTATGAGTATAGGACTGGTGCCCCACATCCCATATAATTTTGTCATCCGGCAAATTCAGAAAAAGATGCAGCGCCATCGTTAATTCCACTGCTCCCAGATTAGAGCCAAGGTGTCCTCCCGTCACGCTGATGGACTGAATCAGGAACTGCCTAATCTCTTCTGCCAGCGCATTATAATTTTCCGCGCCGATTCTCTTGATATCATTGGTTTTTTCTATTTTTTCCAGAAACATAGTCATAACCATGCCTTTCTATCTGCCTGTGAACCGTTATTTTTTCCTGTTGATCAACTGTTCCACCAATTGTTCCAGGAACAGATTTCTCTCCGGAAAAGAGGTCAGAATCTGAATCGCCTCTTTGGATAATGACGCAACCGTCTCTGCTGATTTTTCCAGACCGTACAGTGTAACATATGTTATTTTACCATTTTTTTCATCGCTCCCAACGGGTTTCCCGAGAACTTCCTGACTGCCCGTAACATCCAGAATATCATCCTGAATCTGAAAGGCAATACCGATATTATAGGCGCATTTTTCGACAGCATCCACCTGTTCCCTGTCTGCACCTGCCAAAATGGCGCCGATCATCATCGCACACTGAATCAACGCCGCCGTCTTATGCTCGTGAATAAAAAGAAGAAGTTCTTCCGTTACCTCCTCCTGATGTTCCTCCGCTTCAATATCCGCGCACTGCCCGCCAATCATTCCATAAATACCGGCTTTCCCGGCAAGAACACGCATCGCCTGCGCCACCTTCTCATATTCCGCCGGGCTCTGCGCTTTCTCAAAAGCGAAGCAGGCCGTCTCAAAAGCATAATTGAGCAGACCGTCTCCTGCCAGTACTGCCATGCCCTCTCCATAGACGACATGAGTCGTCTTTCTGCCCCGTCTGTATTCATCGTTATCCATTGCCGGCAGGTCATCATGCACAAGAGAATAGTTATGCACCATCTCGACTGCCGCCATAAAAGGCTCCACAAGCTCCCCTGTCCCGCCGAACATCCTGAAGGTCTCCGCCATCAGCATCGGACGCAGCCGCTTTCCGCCTGCCAGTATCGAATAGTTCATTGCCTCGATGACTCTCTTCTGAAATCCCTGCTCCTCTGGCAGGAAACGCGCGAGTATGCCTTCTATCTGAACTGTTTTTTCGCTTAATGTCTCTTTAAAATTCATCTAGTCCACCATCTTCATTGATTTTCAGTACCTGCTTTTCTACTTTGTCAATTTTATCATTGCAATATTGCAGAAGTTTCATGCCCGCCTGATATGCCTTGAACGATTCTTCCAAAGTGATGTCTTCCTCTTCCAAAAGCGCAATCGTCCCTTCTACCTGCTCAAAGGCTTCTTCCAGAGAGAGCTCTTTCTCTTTATCTTTATCCTTCCTGTCCTGATTCATACCAATAACGATACCTTTCTTTGACTTCTATTTCAACTCCGGCATTTTCTGACTGCTCAGAACTTTCGTATGAATAATGCCGTCTTTTACATAAACATGAAGCTCGTCCGCCGGTTTCACCTGCCCAATCCGATTGACCGTTCTTCCCTGTCCGTCCGCGGCATAAGCATATCCCTGATTTAACTTTTCAAGCGGTGATAAACCTTTCATCTGTTCAATATACAACGCAAGCTGATGCCTTTTCTTTGACAGGTTATGTTCCATACAGCCCTGCACCATCTCTTCCAGCTTCATCATATAAGTACGCTTTTCCCGAATCTGATTCGCCGGGCTTAAATACTTCATCTGCATCCGGTAATGTTCCAGCCTGTTTCGGTAACGGCTGATACGGTTTCTGCACAAATGCTGCATCGTATACGCATACTCACTCATCCGCTCTGTAAGCTGCTCCATATCATATACGGCCAGTTCCGCAGCGGCAGAAGGTGTCGGTGCCCGCAAATCCGCTACAAAATCGGCAATCGTTGTATCCGTCTCATGCCCTACGGCCGAAATAATGGGAATCGGGCAGTCGAAAATCGCCTGTGCAACAGCTTCTTCATTGAATGCCCACAAATCTTCGATGGAACCGCCGCCCCGGCCGACAATGATCGTATCGACCCCATAATGCTCCATCGCATGAATGCCATTCACGATACTTTGAACCGCCATATCACCCTGTACAATCGCAGGATAGAGTATGATCTGCACATAGGGATTCCGTCTTGATGCAATCTGAATGATATCCCGCACTGCCGCTCCTGTCTGCGCCGTGACCACGCCGAGACGGCTGATATAGCGCGGAATAGGCTGCTTATACTCTACTGCGAACATACCGCGCTCTTCCAACTCCGCCTTCAGACGCTCAAAGCGTTCATACAGTGCGCCTGCACCATCCTGCCTGATTTCCTTCGCATAAAGCTGGTATTTTCCGTCCCTCTCGTAAACATCCACCGTGCCTCTGACAACGACCTGCTGACCTTCCGCCATTCGAAAAGTCAATCCATTCCTGTTTCCGGAAAACATAACGCACGATATTGTCCCTTTTTCATCCTTTAATGTAAAATAAATATGTCCAGAAGAATGATATTTGCAGTTACTCACTTCCCCTTTTACGAAAAGGGACTGCAACATAAAATCCTGCGTGAACATATTTTTAATGTAAGAGTTGACCTGTGCTACTGTATATACATTCTGCATCGCGCGCCCCTATACAAATTTGGCCAGTATGCCATTGACGAACCCCGAAGAGGCATCCTGTCCGAATTTTTTTGCAAGCTCTACTGCTTCATTGATCGCCACACCGGCCGGAACATCATCATCAAACGCAATTTCATAAACTGCCAGCCTGAGAATCGTCAGATCAACCTTCCCCATTCTGGCAGTATTCCAATTTTCAGCCCGGCTGTTCAACATATTGTCGATGGTCTCCAATTTCTCCACGATTTTGTGATACTTGGAAGAAATATACGCCTCATCCGCCGGCGCCGCCTCACAAGTATCTTCAAAGAACAGCTTTTCCTGTTCGGGCATTTCTTCCGAACTGTTAAATTCTATGCGGAACAATAATTTAAAGATATGCTCCCTCAATTCTCTTCTGCTCATATATGTCTTCGTCCTATTTTTCTTTTGATACATTGATACCGGCAATACGGATATTGACATCGGTCACTTCCAGTCCCGTCATATTTTCCACCGCATTTTTAACCTTTGTCTGTACCCGCTGGCAGGTTGCCGGAATATTGAAGCCATATTCTATTGTGATCGCCAGATCGACCTTTACTTTCTTCTGAAGAACTTCTACCCTTGTACCTTTGGCCGCATTTTTAACACCAACGCGGCTTAGAAACTCATTCGTCATATTGCCGGACATGGCCGCCACGCCTTCCACTTCCGTTGCCGCAAGCGCGGCGATCATCGCTACTACATCATCCGCTATCTTAACCGAACCGATTTCTTCATTTTCCTGTAAAACAAACGTATTTTTACTAAATTCCTGTTCCATCTGCCACACCATGCCTTTCCTACAATATCAGACTTTGTCCATTTTGATTAAGTATAACAAAATTTATGTTTTTTGCCTAGTACCATTTTACAGCCAAAAACTCATACTATACTGCTTCGCATCATCCGTATAGGAAACCACGCCATCCGGGCAGTTCAGATAATGGAAGATTTCCTGTCTGTCGATCAGCCTTTCCTGCATTTTATCATAAATTTCTTTCGAAGCGCATTTGAACGTAATATAAGCATTTCCATTTTCATATCCTTCCTGAAAAATACGCTGCAGCTGTTCGTCATCAAGAGATGTGAAATAGAGCCCTTCCCTGACATAATAATTTGCATCCACGGACGTGCAGATCGGCAAATCCACCACATTATCAATAACATGTGTTTTGATAAGCTGGTCCGTTGTCACACACAGATAGTCATAATTGATATGCGGCATCTTTTCTTCCGGATAGGAAGCTGTGCTGCCTTTCGCCTGATAAGACGCATCCCCCCATGTCGTATCCACATAATACCATTCCCCGTCTATCTGAATCAGGTTCCAGGCATGTCCTTCGCCTGACGAAACATTGCCAAGTACGAGCGTAGCACGGATGCCGGCCTGTTCCAGCAGATATTGTGTTGCTTTGGCATAGCCCTGGCAGACTGACCTGCCATCCAGAAAGACCGAGCAGATATTCTGGTTATCTTCCGAATCCGCATCATACTCCGTATGCTCGATCAAGTATTCATAAATATATTTTACGATTCCGTATTCGTCTGCTCCTTCCGGAACCCCTGCCAGACATCTTTCGACATAGTCATCTATCCGTACCTGTCTTTCGGCAATTTCTTCTCTTCCCATCCGGTAAGTCCCGGTAAAGGTGATCTTTTTCAGCAGTTCGCCCAGCGTATACTTCGTATAGGTATATCCTTCCACATAAAATATCTCCGGATGGTCATTCAATACGCACTGAAAGATACGGGAAATCTCCTCCTGATCCAGGGTGGAAAGCGTCACATTCTCCTGATATTCCAGAAGGGACCACAGAATTTCGATATATACCGTCTGCTCACTTTCCGTCAGCTGCTGATAAGCATAGGAATCTACCTGTTCGTCCTGCAGAAACAGCTTCTTCTCCTCCGTCAGCCCTTCCTGATCCTTTGCAGTATCCTCATCTTCCTGTATCTGAATCATCTGCTCTTCTACGGCATAGCCTTCCACCGGTCTGCTTTCTTCCCGGCCTTCCGCAAAAGCCGTTCCCTCCCACAGGAACTCGAACTGTTCGGCTATCGGCAGTTCTCTCCAGCCGTCATTTTCCGCTATATAGACCAGAAATCCGAGAAACACCATCATACCTGATAATAAGACAATCGTTTTCTTCATAAGACCACCTTCTATCTGTCGGACTCCGGGAAAGGAAGCATCTAGTTTCTGCCAAATTCGGACAGTATCAGTCCGTTATTACGCTCTATCGTCATCCCGATGCTCCACTGATTCACGAACAACAGCAGCGGATTCCCCTTCAAGTCCTTGATTTTTTTCATATCAGAAGTTCCTGTCAGCTTATCCAGATCGATGTCCTTGTTCTCAATCCATCGGATATGCTCATAAGGAAGATTCTCCAGGCGGATTTCGACGTTATACTCATTTTCCAGACGATATTTTAAAACATCGAACTGCAGAACGCCGACAACTCCTACAATAATTTCTTCCATTCCCGTATTGAATTCCTGAAAAATCTGAATTGCACCTTCCTGCGCAATCTGCGTGATTCCTTTTACGAACTGTTTTCTCTTCATCGTATCCAGCTGCCGCACTCTCGCAAAGTGCTCCGGCGCAAAGGTCGGAATTCCCTCATACTGGAACTGCTCTTTCGGCATACAGAGCGTATCCCCAATAGAAAAAATACCCGGGTCGAACACGCCAATGATATCTCCGGCATATGCTTCGCTCAATATCTTCCGTTCATCCGCCATGATCTGCTGCGGCTGTGAAAGCCGCATCACCTTGCCGCCCTGTATATGTTTTACTTCCATGCTGGCATCGTATCTGCCCGAACAGATACGCATAAAGGCAACGCGGTCTCTGTGCGCCTTATTCATATTCGCCTGAATCTTGAATACAAAAGCGGAAAAATCGTGCTCCACCGGATCGATCAGCCCGATGTCCGCCTTTCTCGGCAGCGGCGTCGTCGTCATTTTCAAAAAATGCTGTAAAAAAATTTCCACGCCGAAATTGGTAAGGGCGGACCCAAAAAACACGGGCGTCAATTCCCCGGCCTGAATTCTGTCCAGATCATACTCTGCGCTCGCGCCGTCCAACAGGTCGATCTCATCAAAAAGCTGTTCCTTGAAATCTCCTCCGATATGGGAAAGCAGCAACTCCTCTTCATCGATTCCTATCCGGGTAGCCTGTCCCTCTTTCGTCCCCTTCTCCGTATCGGAATAGGTGATCACACATCTGGTTTCCCGTTCATATACGCCTTTAAAGTTCTTTCCTGAGCCAATCGGCCAGTTTATCGGGCAGGTCGCTATGCCGAGTTCCTTTTCGATTTCATCCAATAATTCAAAAGTATCGTTGGCATCCCTGTCCATTTTATTAATAAAAGTAAAAATCGGAATCCGCCGCATAACGCATACTTTAAAAAGTTTTCTTGTCTGCGCCTCAACGCCTTTGGAGGCGTCAATGACCATTACCGCAGAATCTGCCGCCATCAGCGTCCGGTAAGTGTCCTCCGAGAAATCCTGGTGTCCCGGCGTATCCAGAATATTGATACAAAATCCGCCGTATTCAAACTGTAAGACCGAAGAAGTAACAGAAATACCTCTCTCCTTCTCAATTTCCATCCAGTCGGAAACTGCATGCCTTGCCGTCGCTTTTCCTTTCACGCTGCCCGCAAGATTAATCGCGCCTCCATATAATAGGAACTTCTCCGTCAGGGTCGTCTTTCCCGCATCCGGATGCGATATGATCGCAAAAGTCCTTCTTTTGTTGATTTCGTCTGCAAAATTGCTCACGTTTATTCTCCTCCATTAAAGCATCGATGTTCCGGCAAATTCCGGTTTCATCCCAAAATAGTCGAGTACGGTAGCGCCAATGTCGGCAAAGGTATTCCGGGTTCCGAGGTTTTTCGGCGGTACCTTCTTTCCATACATTAAAAACGGCGTATGCTCTCTGGAATGGTCAGTAGAGACCGTATATCCGGGGTCACAGCCATGGTCTGCCGTAATCATCAGTATATCCTCTTCCCGCAGTTTTCCACAGAGTTCCGGCAGTTTTCCGTCAAAATACGCAAGCGCCTTCGCATAACCGTCAATATCATTTCGGTGCCCATACAGCATATCATAATCTACCAGATTTACAAAGCATAAACCTTCAAAATCCCGGTCCAGATATTCCAGTGTTCTTTCAATACCTTCTTCATTTCCTTTGGTATAAGTAAATTCTGTAATACCTTTTCCTGCAAAAATATCCTGAATCTTTCCAACGGAAATAACATCTTTCCCTGCCTCCTTCAGCTGATCTAACATTGTCACGCCGGGCGGCTGTAAAGAAAAGTCATGCCGTCTCGGTGTCCTCGTATAACTGCCCACATCCCCGGTAAAGGGTCTTGCAATGACTCTGCCGACACCGTGCTCTCCCTGCAGGATTTCTCTCGCCATCCGGCAGTACTCATATAATGTTTCCACCGGAACGACATCCTCGTGCGCTGCAATCTGAAAAACGCTGTCAGCCGATGTATAAACGATCAGTTTCCCGGTCTTTACATGCTCTTCTCCATAATCCTTGATGACTTCCGTTCCGGAATAAGGCCGGTTGCATAAGACGCCTCTGCCCGTCTTCTCACAAAAAGCGTCCAGTATCTCCTGTGGAAATCCATTCGGATAAGTGGGCAGCGGCTTCTCCGATAAAATACCGGCTATCTCCCAATGCCCTATGGTCGTATCTTTCCCTTTCGACGCTTCCTTCATACGGGCAATGACTGCGGACGGCTGCGGTGTCTTATTCCCGCATTCCACGCCCTCTATATTGAAAAGCCCGAATTTTTTCATATTAGGCATATGAAAATAAGAACTGGAAGACACGGAACGCAGCGTATTGGTTCCCTTATCACCATACGCTGCCGCGTCTTCCATCTCCCCGATTCCAAAACTATCCAGTACGATTAAAAAAATCCTCTTCATCTTTTGACCTCCATCTTTCAACAACCTGCACCTGAACTCGCAAACCCACGCTTTCAGCGCTTTATGTCCGATTTCATCGGACGTTTGCTCGTTAATAACCGCAGAAAAACAAATGCCGCTTCGCGTCGCTTGTTTTTCTTATGCGGTTATTATATCATGAATCAGAAATTCATGATCGGCATTCGCCGTTCGTCGAACATGCAAGCATGCTCTCCTCACTAACGCTCATTATATCATAATCTTTGCATCCCTGCATCTAGTTTGAATTGACCGTACTGATGATGATCGCATCCGGACTGACGCCGGTCTTACGGATAACGATATCTTCTATCTGTGCGCGCTGCGCCTCCGTCAGTTCTGTTGTATTGACTACAACATCTACGCTGTCCCCGTCAATACTGACGATCGCATCCGCAAAGCCTTTTGCCTCTAACAGTATTTCGGCCGCCGTTTCCTTCTCCGCAATATCGGTCATGGAAATCATGCTGTTCACCGCTTCCTGCTTCTGTGTCTCACTAATATTTGCATTATTAATGATTTCCAGGAGCGTCTCTTTATTCTGCGCCCTCGTCTGCTCCTTCTGCAGTTTAGCGCCGGATAAAGTAGAGATTCCCGATGAAGCCGTAAAAACCGCTTCGCCCGGTGTATCATCTTCTACCGCCTCTGCCATCCCCTCATCCATAATATCCGTACCTGTCACTTCTATGTCGCTGTCCAGACTGTAGATATCCGAAGAAGCCTGCTCAATATCCTCATCCGAAAGGTCCAACAACGCGCTGTAGTCAATCTCCTCTTCTGTCATCGCCAGATTCCCCAAATCGTCCGTCGCTATCTCACCGTTCACTGTCATGATTTCTTCATCCGTTACTTTCGTGCCTGCGAAATTCAGGTATCCTGCCACTGCAATCATAATTGCCAGGGCTGTGATCATTACCTGATTCTTCTTGATCATATTCTTCAAACCATTCTCCCCTTTAATTATTATTGGTTTTCATTTTTACTACTCTTATCTTATTCGCCTCGATACCAAATAATACCTGAATTGTCTCAATAATATTCTGTTTTACGATTTCGGAGTCGCCGCCCTGTGCGATCACAACAACTCCCTCTATGACGGGCTGTATGACTTTGCTCACATAAGGTACGTTCTGGCCGGCTTCATTCACCGTATAGACAGTGGCTTCCTCCTGCCGCCTCTCGGAAATCGTGCGGCTGCCACCTTCCGCATCCGTCTCTGCCGTCTCACTGACCTGTTCGGGAATATCTTTCTCCAATACCCGCTCCTCCGATTCCTTTAATGTGATCAGAACTTCCACTTCTCCCGCGCCCTCAATGCGGGATAGCGACTTTGTTAATTTTTCTTCCCAGTAGAGCGTATAAGAAAGCGCATCCCCTGCTCCCGTCTGTAAAACACTGTCCGATTCCTCCTGTACCTGTGCGCCTTTTTCCATTGTAACAAAATTCCTGTCCGATATACCGGACTTATCCCCGGAAGATGCAGTATCCTTTTCTTTACCCGGAAGCGCTATGACACATAACAGAATTCCAGACAATATCATAATCAGAAGCTGATCCTTCCGCAATTTCTTGACACCCGTTATTTTATCGGTCAGTTTTTTCATTTGTTCCATATACACTCACCTCCATCTTTTCCTCGTCCATGCCGAGCACACCGCAAAAACGTTTCCGCAGCTGCTCTGCCGTCTCTTCTGTCCCTTCCATATGAGGGCTGCCGCTTTCAGACACAGAGTCGGAAAATGGCACACTGCTCTCCTCCGCACCGCCAACATAAATTTTCTCAATCTGTACCTTCTCTATTGGATTTCCTGCGTTCCCTTGCGCCTGATCCTCTGCGGAACCATTCCTTCGATATACCGCAACATGCACTTTTTCCAATTCATATTGTCTGGTTCCCGTCTCTCTTTGCCTGTCAGAAAGCTTCCAGTCGGAATCCGTCCCTTCCAAAAGAGTCCCGCCAGAAACTTTCATATACACCCGTACACTGGCTATCACATAATCCTCTTCCGGAATCTCATTATCTAATTTAGATTTAATTTCATTTTCCAAACTACTTATCACAGCATCTGCCACGGATGACGAACCGGCCGTTTCATCGGTCAGGCCTTCCGTTTCCAGCATCCGCTCCATCTCTTCCATCTGCGCATTCCAATCAATCTCCGTTCCGCTTAAAATACTTCGCAGCGGCATGACAAACTGCAGCAATACCATCATTCCTACAATGAGTTTTATATACTTTTCATATTTCTGCCCCGGTGTAAAATGAAGGACGGCCTGCGCCGCGATCATAAAAATACCGATCCGCTTGATCAATTCTATCAGTGCACTCATCCTATCCCCCGATTTGTAGAGTACGCCACAATGGCAATACTGATGATAAACAGAGCGATTGCTGACAGGGCCACCTTTAACAGCATCAGGCTGCCATCCCCTATCCGATTCGCCAGATTCATCATCCTTTTATCGCTGACAATGCCAATCAGAGCCGCTCCGGCTTTCAAAGCTCCCGACAAAAGCAGGATTTTGCATATCGGCAGAATGCAGACAAACAGCATAACAATTGTAATATAAATACCGATGCTGTTTTTGATCAGAATAGCGGAACCCGCCACCATCTCAAACATTCCCTCTGTCAGACCGCCAATACCGGGAATCATGGAGACCGCCTTTTTCAGGGCAGAGGTTTCCAGCGCATCGACGACCGGCGATATCATCGACTGTAACAAGCTGAATCCCGTAATAATTCCAATCGTTATTTTAATCCCCCATCCTACCGTTTTCTGTACAAAATCCAGCAGCAGATTCAGCTTTTCTTCCATCCAGACGCCGTTAATGACGCTGAGAAGAATAAAAGAATAGATCATGGGCAGCAGAAACGATAAATAGCATTTCTCAATCAAATATACAATCATCAGAAAAAGCTGATAATAAGCCGCCGCCGATGCCGCCCCGGCAGCCGTTCCGACTGCCAGAAGATAGGTCGGAATAAAGAGCTGCATAAAAGTTATAATCTGATTTAACATTTCTTTTACAACAGATGCGGTGTTTCCAAACACTTTCAGCAGCCCGGCGGTCAGCAGCAAATAGATAAAATAAAAAGCAATATCCGATACCTGACGGCTTTGAAAAATATCCGCGAAATTGGAGAACAGCGCCGCAGTAATACCCAGAATCAGAATCAGCACAAAAAGTGTCCGAACTTCCAAAAATTGACTGCTGATCATACCTGTCAACCCTGAAATAAGCGTTGTGACGGCTTCCTTTATTTTCCCCTGGAGGATTAATGATAACAGCTGCTTTCCATCAAATTGATACTCCGGAAACAATGCTTCAAAACGTTCTTCCACCGTATCCATCTCCTGCCAGATCGATTCCCCGCCGGAAGCTTGTACTTTAATTGGCCTGCTCCACACAAAACAGCCGACTATGATTACAATGGCAATCTTTTTTCCCATGATATCCCGTGCCCCTCTTCAGCCGGCTAACGCCTGAATGCTTTCCATCAGTGTGAACAGCACCGGCATGCCGATCAACAGAATATACATCTTTCCCATCGTTTCTACCTGTCCTGCAATGCCCGCATATCCGGCGTCCCTACAGATACCGGAACAGAATTCACAAATATAAGCTGCACCAACCGCTTTAAATAACACCGATAAGTATTGAAAATTATCTCCCAGATATCCCTGTAAACGCTCCATTCCCGTCAGTATCCGGGTAAAATAGTTCACGGCATAAGTCAGCAGCAGAAGACATACCGCAAAAGCCGCATATATCCCATATTCGCTCTTATAACTTTTCAGAGGAACCGCTAATAATACGCCAAGCAGCCCTACCATGCCGATTTTTACAATATCCATACAAATACCACACCTTTTCCCATCCCATTCTTGTCCGTTTCCTAAAATTAAATCATAATTAAATCAAAAACAGATCTTGTATCATCATAAATAAATCATAGATATAGGGTACGAGCCAGGTCAGTACCAGAATCAATCCGGCAAGGCTAATGAGAAATGCGTGCTCTTCCCTGCCGCTGTGCTTTAAGATCTGACTCAGAATTGTTACCAATATGCCGACTGCCGCAATTCTGAAAATAAGACTAACACCCATCCTATTACATACCCCTTCCCTTATGTATCCCTACAATAATAAAATAACAAGAAATATTCCTGCCATAACACTGATGCTCATCGTGACTTTGGCCTGATTCTCATATCCACTTTCCGCCTTCGCAATATGCGCGGACAGAAAATCCAGAGATTGTCCGATATCGGCCGCCTGCTGTTTTTCGTCCAGAATGCCAAGATATTCCGGTATATTCTGCAGAATATCCTTTTCCTCCTCCCAAAGAGGCAGTTCCTTCATACATTCCCCGATCTGCTCCGCCCATATGCTGCTTAAATCGGTTCCATCATTTTCTTCCAGTTTCCGATAAATCGAAAGAAAAGCCGTCCGGTACGGTTCTTCCATACATTGTCCAAAAAGCAGACAGATTTCCGGCAGGGTTCTTTTTCCATACGCCATCTCGCTCTGTATTCTGATGACCATTCGGCGAATTTCCCGAAGTTCTCTGATACGCTGCTTTTTTTCCATCACCCTGTTGAGGCCGAGACCGCTGCATCCTGCCATCAATAGCAGGATTCCTGCAAATTTGAACATAATTTCCACTCTCTATCATAGATTCCCATTACAATACACTTGTTATTTTGTTTTCCCAGAAGAAGATATCTGTCAAACAATTGTTCCTCCATGACCCCCTTCATATAGCTTTTCCGTCCCACCTCTTCCAAGGAAAAACCATGAATCGTAGCAAGCATTTTACAGCCGCACTGAATTGCCCTGTGCATCGCTTCCACATCCTCCGTACTGCCCAGTTCATCGACTGCAAGAATATCCGGCGCCATCGAGCGAATCAGCATCATCATACCTTCCCGCTTCGGGCAGGCATCCATCACATCCGTCCGGATGCCGATATCATTCTGCGGAATGCCGAGACAGCTTCCCGCAATTTCCGAACGTTCATCCACCAATCCGACATTTTTTCCCTTTCCATAAGCATTTCCTCCGGAAAAATTTCGTACCAGATCCCGCAGCATCGTTGTTTTCCCACATCCCGGCGGTGAAATGATCAGCGTATTCAACACCTCTCCCTGCCGATAAAGATAAGGAAGCGCTTTATCGGATACCCCCTTTACTTCATGCGCAATGCGGATATTTAAATAACGTATGTATTTTATATTGCGTATCCGCTCCTGTTCTTCCAGAATGACCTGTCCGGAAAGTCCAATCCGATGTCCGCCGCGAATCGTCATGAATCCCTGTCTGATTTCATCCGCAAAGGCATAGATAGAATAATGGCATAAATGCGTAAGCACCGCTTCCAGTTCCTTTTCATCACTGCATACTGCATGTGATATATCATCTGTCAACTCTCCCCGCACCGAAAGAAATCTTTCCCTATTGTTCATAAGTACCGTAACGGGCTGATTGACGCGCAGGCGGATTTCCTGCAGCCTGTCGGCCCGTTCTGCCACCTTCTCCCAGCGCGGACGCATGAAGTCCGGGAAAATATGTAAAATTTCTTCTCTCTGCATCTCCATCGCCCCCTTATCTCAATATATGAAACGTTGTCCAAGTTATGACAGAATTATGGGGGAGATTTTTTTACATAAAAAAGGAAACGATGCAGCACCTATGTTAAGGCAGAAAAACGTCAGTCAGTAAACATTCACACTTTCGCAAACGCTTACCGGCTGACGCTCTGTTATTCTCTTTTACTTATTTTAGTTTTTTACATAAACAGCTTATGAAAGAGCATGAATCTCTCCTGCAAAATATTCTCCTAATCTCGCAATAAATCCAAGTACCTCATTTTTCATCTGTTCAGGAAAAGCCGTCAATACAGGAGCTGTTTCGAAGCTTAATACTTTTTCATAATGAATTCTTCCAAGTCCCCTTATGAATCCTTCCCAATCTGTAGACGCCTTATTTTCACGCGCTCGCGAAAACGTATATGGAATCTGATGTAAATCTCCAATTCCATCATTATCATGAATATGCAGAACCTTCAACCTGTGCCCCAGCGTCGTAATAAAATCTTCAAAATCAAGACCCACCAGATTCGCATGACCGGTATCGAAACAAAAACCAAGCACCTGCGCATGATAAGTATCATTAAACCGGTCAATACGCTCTGCCGCTTTCCTGGCATCGCATCCCGGACCTTCCACCAAATGTCCTCCAATACTATCGTAAAGATTTTCCATGCAGATTGTAACGCCCAGTTCTTTCGCTTGCGGCGCGATAAAATGCAGAAATGCTTCTGTCCGTTCCCATTCTTTCTCTTCCGCTCCCAGATACCTTGCCAGCTTAAAACCATGAACCACAATATAAGGGCATTTTAGAAAAGCACATATCTGCAGGCTTTTGACCGCTACTTCATGCCAGAGATAATCATTTATTTCCTGATTGCCGCCAGGAATGAAGATTGGATAAGGCATGTGCAGTTGATTAATTGTGATACCCGCGTTTTGAGCCGCAAGCTTATGTGGTGTAAAAAAGTTTTCCAGTTCTAAGATTGTTCGATTAAAAAAGGAATTAATATTCGCCTGATGAATACTGCTATTGTCCAGATATGCATTCAATGAAAAATCCGCACAGGAAAAACCAGCACGAGCAAGTGCGGTAAATCCCTCTTCCGGATATCTGTCATTTACGACATTATGAGTCTGTACACCGATATGAAACATATCTTTCTCCTCCTAAATACGATTCCCAACAATAAATCCCACGTTTTTCAACCACTGGCATTATTTTTCAGATACATTACCGTACTCTCCGGACAAAGTGTTTCCACAATATGCCAATTCTTTTCTTCTAAGGCTTTCCTTACTAATGTTGCACTGACAACGCCGCCCTCTTCCTCGTCGCAAGTCATCCTCGGTATCTCAACGATATTAATTCCATATTCTGGCAGAATCCGCTTCATTGTCTCGTTATATGATCTGGTTACTTCATCAAATGGCTCCTCTCCCACGAAACGATATTGAATTCTTAGACTTGGGGCCACAATATCCCCGAAAATACGGATGTCATAATCCATCTCTTCTATAACCTGTACTGTTTCTTTTTCAAAATACTGGGCAAAAGTATCTTTTGATAAAATATACTTCCGGACGGAATAACCTGTACACCAACCAAGTCCGCAACACCCTGCTCTACCATCCTGAATCTGTCCTGGAACGAAAAATACGATTTATCTTCCTCAACAACAAACACATACAATCTGTCCACTCTGCCCAATGCCTGTTCTATCAGATATCGATGTCCTCTGGTAAATGGGTTACAATTCACAACAATTGCTCCGACCAGAGACTTATCGTTTTCCTTGTGTAATCCATATCGGGCAAAATATCCCATAAAATATTCATGTACGTCCCAACGAATATAATAATCCTGTATTTTTTCAGGTGCACTGGAATTTTTCGGGACCTCCAGTACCTTCTCCCTACAGAAATCCCTGTAAATCCTCTCTGCAATCTTTTGATTAACGATATGATTGCAATGCAGTGGATGATTTATCAGATTATCTGTCAAAGATGGTATCTCCAAAAATACCTCTGTCAAATCTCCCTGAAAAAGCACATTACGCATTCTTTTATCTATCTTCGGTTTTTTTACACACCAAATAATCACAATATCATTTGCCGACAATTCTTCTCCAAACATACGCCCATAACATAAATTCGGATCATACATTCCCTTATTCAATACTTTCCATTCCATATCATGATTCTCATTCAAGCAATCCTGCAAATAGTATGCAATTGTAGATTCGTCTTTACAATATCCTCCTACTACAATACATGGGCCATACATAATAATTCTCCGATCTGCACCGGCCGGATTATTTGGCGTAACGCGGTACCCGTTTTTAAAATGATAGTATTTTCCATCCATATCAAGAAAAGTCGTAATTCCATTTTTCACCACAGGCCTGCAAAGATCCATTTCGGATATCATCGTCTCAACAATATCTGTTTCGTAATATAACTGATAAAATTTTCTCCACTCTTCCTTCGAAAGTCCCAGCCGGTCAGCACATATCCCACTGTCTGCTTTTTCCCTGCGTTTTTTCAATATTCCGATTTCCTGCTCACTCAGGTGCTTCATTACTTTTGTATGACAGTAACTATAAAACACAACTCTGGCCTTTGTTTTACATACAAACCTCTCTATCTCCTGCATATGCCATGCATGTGCTCTGGCATATTTTAATGCTCGCTTCTGCTTATTTCTTAATCCTTCTTCTTTTTCATATCTGATAATCCCTGCCAATTCATTCTCATCTGTCATAACCGGTATTTCATTAATCGTCCTTTTGTGTTCAAAAAATTCTACTGCCATACGATAATCAATCTTTTTCAAAAAAGTATACTGTTGATTAATCTTTAGCTCCTTTTGATTTTCCTCATAAAATCGTTCCAAATCTCCAATAGAACATACACCCAGCATTTTACCGGCTTTATGAACATACAGTATCTCATCTTCACAGCTCATAAAGTGATAATAGGCCGCTGCCGGCAAATCTAAAATATCCTCCATCTCATAAACCGATGTCATATACTCTTTGGAAAGAAAAATAAGATCCGCTTCTTTTATATTCATCTTCATAACCATGCTCCTTCTCAGTTTGCAGATTTATGCCCTCAAGCATATCATTTCTCCCCATCATACATATTTTTCAGATAGAACACCGTACTTATAGGACATAGCATTTCTATCTCCTGCCAGTTCTTCTCTTTCAACGCTTTTCTTACCAGCGTCGCACTGATAATATTTCCACTCTCCGCATCGCACACAGCCCTTGGAATCTCAACCACGGTAACACCATATTCCGGTAAAATCCGTTTCATCGTTTCGTTATATGCCTTTGTTACTCTGTCAAACGGTTCCTCTCCTACAAAACGATATTGTATTCCCAAATCTTTCGCCACGACCTCACCGAAAATACGGATATCATAATCCATATTTTCTATTACATGCACATTTTCCTTCTCAAAATACTGGGCAAAAGTGTCTTTTGATAAAATATATTTCCCGGATGGAATAACTCGGACATCCGCTAAATCCTCAACTCCCTGCTGTACCATCCTGATCCTGTCCTGAAAAGCAAAATACGACTTATCTTCTTCAACGACAAAAACATACAATTTATCTACTCTGCGCAGGGCCTGCTCGATCAAATATCTG
>CAJTUC010000019.1 GCA_910579395.1 uncultured Lachnospiraceae bacterium
GGTAAGGGAAAGACAGATTGAAAGAGCGAGAAGATTCGTCGAAAATCCTTCTTCTCTTTCAAAGAAAAAGCCAAATGACCCAAAGCGTTTTATTGAGCTGGGGCACTGTACTGCTGACGGAGAAGCAGCAAGCAGAACCATTCCTTCACTGAATCAGGAACAGATAGATAAGGAATCAAAATATGATGGTTTCTATGCCGTATGTACAAATCTGGATTATGATGCGGCAAAAATCATCAGGATCAATCAGAAAAGATGGGAGATCGAAGAATGCTTTCGGATCATGAAAACAGAATTCAAAACAAGACCGGTGTATCTTTCCAGAAAGGACCGGATTACAGCCCACTTTACGACATGCTTTACAGCTCTCGTAATCTACAGAATACTCGAAAAGAAACTGAAAGAACAATACAGCTGCGAGGAAATCATTGGAACCCTGAGAACTATGGATATGATGATCGCTCCCGGAGAGGGATATATTCCCGCTTACACAAGGACAGATTTAACAGATGCATTGCATGATGCTTTTGGTTTTAGAACAGACTATCAGATTACTTCTCAAAAAAATATGAGAAAAATTTTAAACCAGACCAAGAAGAAGCAAAAATAGCTACATACTTTTCAACCAAGAAAACCCCACAAACAGCGTATTTATGCTGGGCGTGAGGTTTTTACCTTTTTTCAACTGTCAAAAATGGGATTATATAATATTTTAAAAAGTATCACAACTAAATTATTCCTAAGAGCACATTCTAACGGCCGGCTGCCTTGACCTTTCCCCCTTTTTTCAGTATAATGTGAACTGTATCCTGTACAGAAAGGTAGAGGGGGCTGATTATTTATGGAAGTAATCTTACAAAATCTGACGAAAAAATTCCCAAGCCGCGACAGAAAAAACCGGGAGGATGTTATCGCTGTAAACGATTTTACCTTTGAGATTCCGGATGGACAATTGATCGGCCTGCTCGGCCCTTCCGGCTGCGGCAAGAGCACAACGCTCAATCTGATCAGCGGCCTGTTGAAACCGACGAACGGCAGGATTTTCTTCGGAAAAGATGATGTCACCGACCTGCCGCCCGAAAACAGAGGCATCGGACTGGTTTTTCAAAACTACGCCCTTTACCCGCATCTGACCGTCAGACAGAATATCCTTTTCCCATTACAGAATCTGAAAGGAAAAGACAAGCTGTCCAAATCCGAAATGCTGAAAAAAGCAGAGGATGCAGCAAAACTCGTTCAAATAAGTGAACTCATGGAACGGCGGCCCGGCGAGCTTTCCGGCGGCCAGCAGCAGCGCGTCGCGATTGCCCGCGCCCTGGTCAAAATGCCGAGAGTTCTTTTGTTAGATGAACCGCTCTCCAATCTGGACGCCCGACTGCGGCTCCAGACAAGAGAAGAAATCAGAAGAATCCAGAAAGAAACCGGAATCACGACGATTTTTGTGACTCACGACCAGGAAGAGGCTATGAGCATCTCCGACCTAATCGTCGTCATGAAAGAAGGAATCGTTCAACAAATTGGAAAGCCGCAGGAAGTTTATGACAATCCTTCCAATTTATTTGTCGCAAAGTTCCTTGGCACCCCTCCGATCAATGTTTTTGAAGGCCGGATACAAAATGGCCAGCTATACATCGGCGACAACGCTGTCCTGCATACCGGAAATGTTTCCGACCGGAAAGTCTATGCCGGCATCCGGCCGGAAGGCTTTCTCCTACAGGAGGACGGACCTCTTTGTTGTGAACTCGGCGGCATTGAAGTCATGGGACGCGATATCAGCATCGTATCCCGAAACAAGGCATCATTAAATCCGGCGATACGTTCCATCATTGGCACGGACAACAAAATCGATACGTCCAAAACCGATATCCGCTTTTCTCTTGTTTCCCGCAAAGTATTTCTTTTCGACCGCGAGACCGAAGAGAGAATCGACTTTACATGAACAGAGCCGTACAGGCACAAAGTTCACATGCTGAGAGAAAGGCATTCTTCATCCAGATTTGAGATTCCGCAAAGCGGAATCATGGGGGGTAGTATGAAAAAAAAATTACAAAACAGCGGCCTGAAAGCATGGCTGTATCTTTTACCGGCGATTCTCTTTCTGGGAATTTTTATGGTATATCCGTTAATCGATGTTTTTGTCTATTCTTTTGAAGAAGGCTATAATTCCGCATCCCAGACTTACTGGGGCGTCGGTTCTTATAACTATTCCTATGTCCTGCACGACCCTTATTTTTTGCAGGCAGTAAAGAACACATTTCTGCTGGTCATCATCACCGTACCGCTTTCTACCGGAATCGCTCTGCTCATTTCTACCGGACTGTGTTCCATTAAACCGCTCAGAAATCTGTTCCAGACCATTTATTTCCTGCCCTATGTGACAAATACGCTGGCCGTCGGCCTCGTCTTCATGATCTTATTTAAAAAGACCGCTTACTCCGACGGCTTTATCAATCTGATCATTTCCTGGTTCGGCGGAAATTCTGTCGATTTCATTGACGGGCCGTACTGGGCGAAAATGTTTGTTCTGTGTTTTTATACGATATGGGTGGTTATGCCTTTTAAGATTCTAATCCTGACGAGCGCACTTTCGTCAGTGAATCAGGAATATTATAACGCGGCCCGCGTAGACGGCACCTCGCGCTTCCGTATTTTCATGCGCATTACGCTCCCGATGATCGCTCCGATGATCTTTTACCTGATCATTACGGGTTTCATCGGCGCATTCAAAGCATACAGTGATGTTGTCGCTCTGTTCGGAACGAATTTGAACGCGGCGGAGATGAATACGATTGTCGGTTATGTGTATGATATGCTCTATGGCGACAGCGGCGGTTATCCTTCCTACGCTTCCGCAGCGGCCATTATCCTGTTCGCGATCGTGCTGACGATCACTTGCATTAATCTATTGATCAGCAAAAAAGTAAGAAGATGAGGATTCCAAAATGGATTACATCAAAATAGAAAAAAAAGCCCGAACTCGAAAAAAGACCGGAAATATCATCACATATATCCTGTTGACCTTCTGGGCCGTCATCGTACTCTTTCCTTTTTACTGGATGGTGCTGACATCCATAAAAAGTTACGGCGCATACAATTCGGAATATATTCCGAAATTTTATACCTTGTCACCGACCCTTCAGAATTATGCGGATGCCTTTACCGCAGTATCGCTCGGACGGTATTTATTGAATACGACCATTTTTACTGTCGTAACGACGGCTGTCATGATGATTGTCATCACACTCGCTGCCTTTGCGTTCGCGCGTCTGGAATTTCGGGGAAAAAACATCGTGTTCATTCTGTTTCTTTCTTTAATGATGATTCCGAATGAACTTGTCATCATTACCAATTTCGTGACCATTACGAACCTGGATATGCGCAATTCTTTTCCGGGACTGATTCTGCCGTCCATTACTTCTGTTTTCTATATTTATCTGTTAAAAGAAAACTTTGAACAGATTCCGGACAGCCTGTATTATGCTGCTAAAGTTGACGGTACATCTGACCTCAAGTATCTTCTGAAGGTCATGGTTCCGATGTCGAAACCGACACTGATCACGATTGCAATCCTGAAAGTAATCGAATGCTGGAATTCCTACGTATGGCCCCGGCTGATTACCGATGATGAACGGTATTTTCTTGTTTCCAATGGCATTCAGGAAATTCGGGAAAACGGCTTTGGCCGGGAAAATATTCCGGCAATGATGGCGGCTGTCGTCGTCATCTCGGTTCCTTTAATCGTACTGTTCCTGGTCTTTCGCAATAAGATCATGGCCGGTGTGTCGAGGAGCGGGTTAAAAGGCTAGGGTGACAAATTGGAGATTAATCGTGGAGGATTATGATTATGAAAATACACAAACGTCTTTTATCTGCCTTGTCTGTAACAGCATTGACCGTCGGCTGCTGTGCGGTGCTCACCGGCTGTCACGGCAAAGAAGGCCTGGCAGCTTTTGAAATTCCGGAAGAATTTGATACTTCCAGAGGTTACGAGATTACCTTCTGGGCAAAGAATGATACCAACAAAACACAGACTGCTATTTATGAGCAGGCAATCGCGGATTTTGAAGCGCTGTATCCGAACATCACCGTCAATCTGCGCCTATATACGGATTACGGCAAAATTTATAACGATGTGATCACCAATATTGCAACCGATACGACGCCGAATGTCTGTATCACTTATCCCGATCACATTGCCACTTATCTGACCGGCTCAAATCTCGTGGTTCCTCTCGAAGACCTTTTTACCAATGAAAAATACGGTCTGGGCGGACGCGAAATCCGGTTCGATTCTCCGCAAACGGAAGAGATCATTCCACAGTTTCTGGACGAATGCTCCTTTGGCGGCCACTATTACGCAATCCCTTACATGCGTTCCACCGAAGCCTGTTATATCAACAAAACATATGTAGAAGCGCTCGGCTACACGCTGCCGGATGTGCTCACATGGGATTTTGTCTGGGAAGTCTCCGAGGCGGCAATGGCGCAGGATGCGGAAGGAAACTATCTGGTCAACGGCCAGAAAGTCCTGATTCCTTTTCTTTACAAATCGACCGACAATATGATGATTCAAATGCTGAAGCAGCAGGATGCCGGCTACTCCACCGATGCCGGCGAATTACTGCTCTTTAATGATACGACGGAAGGATTTCTCCGCACGATTGCGGAGCATGCCGAAAGCGGCGCTTTCTCCACCTTCAAGATTTCTAGCTATCCCGCCAATTTTCTGAACGCGGGACAGTGCATCTTCGCAGTGGATTCCACGGCCGGCGCAACCTGGATGGGAACCAACGCGCCGCTCTGCGATATCAGCCCTGATAAGGTCGTGGACTTTGAAACGACGGTAATGGCCATTCCGCAGTTCGACCCGGAGCATCCGCAAATGATCTCACAGGGGCCGTCCGTCTGCATTTTCAATAAGGCCGACCCGCAGGAAGTTCTTGCGTCATGGCTGTTTGCCCAGTATTTATTGACCAACGATGTTCAGATTGCCTATTCTGAAACGGAGGGCTATGTGCCCGTCACTTCCAAGGCTCAGAGTTCTTCGGAATATCAGGACTATCTTTCCCGATGCGGCGAAGATAATTCCACTTATTACGATATCAAGATTCAGGCGGCCGGTCTGCTACTTGACAATGTTGATAACACTTTTGTAACGCCGGTATTCAATGGCTCCACTTCCCTTCGTGATGCCGCCGGCCAGCTCATTGAGACGACGGTAAAATCCGTCAACCGCAGACAGACCGTCGATGACGCTTTTTTCGAAAAACTATACGACGATACGATTTCCCTGTATCGTCTGGACCAGTCCGATGGCCCGGGCACACTCTCCGCTTCCGGCAAAACCGAGCTTGGGAAACTGCCCGCCACATCCGTCATCCTGCTTTCTTCTCTTGCAGGAATATGGTGCCTGATTCTTCTGTATCTTGCATTCCAAGCGGTAAAAAGGAAAAGAATTCGGCAATAATACTATTGATTTATCCAGGATATCATGTATAATAGTCTCGACGTTTATCAACAATACATTTTCTAAGAGGAGGAAAGGTTGAAGGAATTGCATTCTTTCAACCGAGCTTGTTCGGTTTTAGCGACAGTTTGTACCTTACGGTCCAAGCATCGCAGAAAGGAATGGAGAAATGAAAAAATTATTATCGTTACTTATGGCTTTGACACTTGTATCTGCCTGTGTTGGCTGTGGCGCATCAGAAGGAAATGCTTCCAGTACGGATGCTTCGGCATCTTCCGAAGCAGAGGACACCAAATCAGAAGGTGTTATGACTTATGATGAATATGTCGCTGCCGCACTCGATTCAGAAGTTGTTATCGAGGCTTATGTCCAGGCAAAACAGTCCTGGTGGGAAGATCAGGCTACCGTTTATGCACAGGATAAGGACGGCGCATATTTCCTGTATAACATGGCATGTTCAGAGGAAGATTACGCGAAACTGACCACCGGTACGAAGATTAAAGTGACCGGCTTCAAAGCAGAATGGTCGGGAGAAGTTGAGATCATCGACGCAACCTTTGAAATCGAAGACGGAAATTACGTTGCAGCAGCAGAAGACGTTACATCCCTTCTCGGCAGCGATGACCTGATCAATCATCAGAATAAATTCGTTACTTTTAAAGGCATGACCGTAGAAGCGGCCGGACAGGACGACGCCGGAAACGATGTTGCATTCCTGTATAACTGGGATGGTTCCGGTCAGGAAGGCGACGACCTGTACTTCAATGTTTCCCTGAATGGCGAGACATATACCTTCACCGTTGAATCTTATCTGTGCGACAGCTCAACCGATGTATATAAAGCCGTACAGGGCTTAAATATTGGTGATACCGTTGATATGGAAGGATTCCTTTACTGGTATGAGGGCGTAAATCCCCACATCACTTCCGTAACCGTAAAATAAAAAATGATGTCCCCTGTATTCCAGTTCGGTATACAGGGGATTTCTTTTCAGCTTCAGGATGTGGGCTTCCGTAACGGGCAGTTCGACATGCTGATGCGGTTCCGCAGCACATTCAATCCGCAGTCATCCAGGTAATCCTGCAAAATCGGTATCGACTGCGAAGAGGTCGGCCCGATGATGATCTCACCGACCAGGTCGGATAAGTGCATTCCCAGCTTGCCGCACATTCTGTTAAGATCAAGCGGATAATATTTCTTAATCCTGTCCTGTGACACATGATATTTGGATTCCACCACAAATTCATTCAAAATAAAAGGTGAAATGACCAGCCTGCACTCCTTTTCACTGGCAAAGGAAGGATGTTTAAAAGCCGCCGACTGTATCCAGGCGTCTTTCATCAGCTCTTCCAACTCCGGAACTACTTCCAAAAAAGCCGGCGCTCCTTTGACCAATTGATAAAACTCATCAACAAGACGATGCTCCCGCATGTCTTCCTGATAATATACTGTCTGTAAGGACACCGCCCCGCCAATCATCTTCAGCATGGGGGATTTATGAAAGGCAATACAAACACCCTGTCCCAAATGACCATAACGCTCCCATTGAGAAGCGTCGTCCCGGTATTTGGAAAAACACGCCGCATAGGCCGAATAATGAAATTCTTCTTCCATTTCTTTATGAAAGAATTCTTCCATCTTACTGCCTTTTTCTGCCTCGCCGTCCGCATTCAGTTTATCCACGACCGCCTTGCCGATTCCGTTCATGAACAATCTCATTTCAGAAACATCGTTCATATTCAGCACATTGTTCAATCGAAGTTCTGCGCATCGGATAATACCGTCAAAAGCGTTAAAATCAGTATAATGATACAGCATATTCTGCCTCCATTTTTGCAAAAGGACCGGGAACCGTCGCCACGCCGCGGTGCTCTCCCAGATAATCGCTGTCAAAAAGAATGGAAGAACCGTCCGGATTCTCATACCGCTCTTCCGGCTCAAAAGCATATCCCAAAATATCGCTGTTGATAATGCCGGTCTTAAATCCGTTCAGCAGTTCATATACATTGGTTTTCAAAATATATTTTCCGTCCTTCTCCACCAGCTCCACAACGGCCTTATCTTTATCATTGACCAAATTGCTCTTTTCATTCTTCCATGCTTTCGCGCCGTTAAAATAAGCATTGCCGTTCACCCACACCGGAAGATGGGAAAAATGGTATTTTTCAAGTTTCCCCATATCTGCGGCTGTATCCATATCGAACCAGTCAATCCATTCCTCATAGGTCGGATAGTCTTCAAATACTTCCGTTCCGACTTCCTGATTATCCCTCGTTCGGGAACTCTTATCTTCCTCCGGAGTCCGTACAGGCCAGTTCTGTATGAAAATATTATTATATACGCGGTCATCGCCGTGCAGAATGCTCATAAAGCCCGCAACTTCCGTGCGGTGCGGTATATGATACGGTGTATAACGGGGCTGGTTGATGCCTTCTACCGTCATATCCGTACCGCCCCCTACTTTCGTAAAAGAGCCGAGCATCAGGTTATGAACGACTGCAACGCCCTGCGTCGCCAGACGGATTGCTGCCTTGGAAAGCATAATATTGTTATCGACAAGCGTCGGCCCATGCCCCACTTCGATGAAAATATCCTGACTCTCCATCCCGCCCGGCGCCATCGGCGTATCCTCCGGTCCATAATTATCGTGCAGCAGATTCTGTGTGATTCGGGTTCCCTGTGCCTGCCAGTCACACCAGATTCCCATCGTGCTGTGGTGAATATGGTTGCGCCGGAAGATCACATCGATTGCGGCATGAAATTTAATACCGGAAATTTCCGCTCCGCCAAGCTGCTGCATATTATTGATATGATGAATATGATTGTCCTCAATGATGCTGAACACACAGCCCATACGGCCTACAATGCCCGCCTGCTCGCAATGGTGGATATGACACCGGCGTACGATATGGCTTCCTACTTTTTCTTTCAGCCATCCGTGATACTGGCCGCGGCAGACCGCATCCCGCTCCATCTGCGTCGGACTTTTCACATGCCTGCGCGTAAAATAGTGGTCATTCTCAGGGTCATAATATTTTCCGAGTGAAATACCCGCACACTTACTGTTACTGATTTCACAATCCTCAATAATCCACCCTTTTGACCAGTGAGGGCCTACCATGCCGTCCTGATAAGCCGCCGGCGGTGCCCATGTAGTAGCCGCTTTATTCACATTAAAGCCTGAAAACGTAATATAATTCACACCCGTTTTGGAAGGCATGAAACAGTTCCGCCGGACATTTATTTCCACATTCTCCCGATTGGGGTCTTTTCCCTGAAAATTCGCATAGATAACGGTTTCATTACCGTCCTGCTCCGTATACCATTTATAAATGGAATACTCCTTCTCCCAGGAATACGGCCATACTTCCCCTTTTATACATTCGTCCATTGTTTCTGCTTCATATAACTGCCGGTCATTCAGATAGACCGCACCCGTATGTCTGACAACCGGCGCAAAATACCAGTCACCCTCTACAAAGGTCGTGTACGGGTTATAGCTGCCGAACACCCCGTTGTCGATACGGCACACCCAGACGTTATCCCGATATTTCTCCCATGTTTTGATCTCCTCCGCTCCTGTGATCACCGCACCCAGCGGTTTTTCGCTGCGATAAACGATGCGCGCATCTTCCCTGCCGCTGTTCTTCGGATTTACATACTCCCGGTAAACACCCGGTGCCACAATGATTTCATCCCCGGCATCCGCCGCCTGTGCCGCAGCATTGATGTGCTTGAAAGGCATTTCCCTGCTGCCGTTTCCATCCCGAAAAGCTGCTGCATTTACATACCATATCATAAAACATGACCCTCCTTTTCTTTTTGTGAACGCTGCTGTAAAAAGTACTAATCGAGCAGGGGCGATATTCTCCCGACTCGCCGTGCGGCCCGCATACTGCTTTCGCCGCAGATTTTCCTGTGTGGGCCTGCGCATATAAAAAAAGATTCCCCAAGCATTGGGGAATCCAGAACGGAGACGGCGGGATTCGAACCCGCGTGCCCCGAAAGGCAAACTGATTTCGAGTCAGCCCCGTTATGACCTCTTCGATACGTCTCCACATGAAACAAATTATAACGATTTCGCCTCGTCCCGTCAACTCCCATTTTAAATAATTTCCTAATTCATTTTAAAGAAATTGATATCACGAACCAGTTCATCCGCACATTCTCTCAACTTTACAGCCGATTCGTTGATCACTACAATAGAAGAATCCAACTCCTCCGCCTCCGCGGTCGTTTCCTCCGTAATGGCCAGCGAATTCTGGGAAATCGCATTCAACTGCTCCGAAGCGCCCACCAGTCCGTTCTTGGTACCGTTCAGTTCCGTCATGCTGTCCGCAATCGCATCAATGTTCCTTACGGAATGTACAATTTCATTATTAACCTTGGTAAAGACATTCTTGACCTCAGCTACCGTCTCATTCTGTTTCTGAATGCTTCCCTGAATCTCATCCATCGTTGCGACCGCATTTCCGGCATCGAGCAGCAATTCCTGCACTACCTTATCGATTGCCGCCGCAGAATGGTTCGATTGTTCCGCAAGCTTCTGAATCTGGTCCGCAACTACCGCAAATCCTCTTCCCTGTTCACCGGCCCTCGCGGCTTCGATAGAAGCATTCAAAGCAAGCAGATTGGTCTCCTCTGCAATCGATGCGATCAACTCCGTAGCGGCCTGAATCTGCTGTGCCGATGTATTGGTCGTATTCGTCTGACGCGCAATAATTTCCATTCTCGTACTCACATCTTCGTCAACCTTCTCCAACTGCTCAACAGTGTTCATGCCGTTAGCGCCGCTCACTCTGATCATATCCATATCATCCCGCAGGCCGTTCAGTGTATCCGAAGACTGCTCTATCATTCTTCCAATCTGCTCCACGTCCGCCGCCACATTTTCCGTCTGTTGAGACTGGTCTCCAAGCTCTTTCGTAATTTCCTGCATATTGGCCGCAACATGGTCAGCCGCCTGCGAAGTGGAATCCGCAATCCGTTCCATATTGACCACGGATTCATTTAACGTATCTGCAGCCCCGGAAAGCTGTGCAACAAGCCCCTTCAACTTACGATTCAGTATATCCGTACTCCGCGCAATGCTGCCAAGTTCATTTCTCCGCCAGAGATCTTTTTCGCTGACTTCCTGCGTCAGATCACCTTCCGATATTGCCGTCAGTGTATTCGCCAAACGCTTCAACGTGGCAATCATCCTGCCGACAAAGATTGCAACGACAATACAGGTGATAAGAATCGTTCCGCCTGTAAATATGTACACCTGATTCAAAATCTTATGAAAAAACGAGGAATCCACTTTCTTATTTAGAAATGTATAGATCACCGCAATGATTTCCCCGCCCAAAATAAAAATCGGAAGCAAAGACAGGATTAAGATATCAATCCTTAAACTCTTTGACCCGATTCTTCTTTCCTCTTTTTCTTTTTTCTGCTCATCCATAGAACAAACCCTCCTTCACTATATTTATTATATCATTCTTTCATTTTCTTGCAACAAAACTCTTCTTCCTATTCTCTAATAGGTATACGGATGATACGATATCTATAATCCAATACTTTGTAACAGAAACGGAGGACCGGATATGCTGACACTTGTCAAAAAGGCAATGCGCGGCGACAAAGAAGCTTTTATAGCGCTGATGGATAAACACAGCGACTCACTGCTCCGCATCGCTCACGGCTATCTTTCACAGGAAGCCGACATTGCCGATGCCATACAGGATACCATCCTGGATGCCTACGAGCATCTTTCTTCCCTGAAGGAACCACGTTATTTCAAAACATGGCTGATTCGTATCCTGCTCAACAACTGCAATCACATTTATAACAAAAATAAGAACTATATTCCGTTGGAAGAAGTTTCCGAAAATCTCACCGATACTGCACAGGAAGTCGATACGCCACTTTTCAGGTTCCGTGAGCTGCTCTCCTATGTATCGGAAGAAAACAGAATCTGTTTCCAACTCTATTACGGCGAAGAATTGACGACGCGGGAAATCGCGGACATTCTGCACATCAATGAAAGTACGATTCGGAGCCGTATGCACCGGGAAAAACTGAAACTGAAAACGCGGCTTCAAAATAGCGGCTATACGGCGTCCGCCGGAAAGGAGAGCGCTTCCTCATGAAAAAAGAACACAGAGATTCCGATTTATACGAAATCCTTCATTTTACGCCCGAAATTACGCCTGAAATTAAACACAGCATAAATACTGCTTACGCACAGATCAAAGAGGAGGGTTTTAAAATGCGTAAAAAAACTAAAAAAGCACAAAATAAAAGAAAGTTCTTCTATATGGGTCTTGCGGCTGCCCTTCTTCTCGCATTTGGCTTCTGGGGATTCAGCAATCCCGTACTGGCCGGCAAAATCCCTTTTCTCGGAAGAATTTTCCGCATAGTGGAAAACGACATCGGCTATTCCGGCAATTACAGCGAAAATGCCATACCGCTTACCGCCCCCGATTCAGAGACTATGAAAGATGATTCTTCTGATGAAAAAAACGGCT
Source organism: uncultured Lachnospiraceae bacterium (assembly GCA_910579395.1). Lineage (GTDB taxonomy): Bacteria > Bacillota > Clostridia > Lachnospirales > Lachnospiraceae > UBA3282. The sequence continues at coordinate 11,980 of CAJTUC010000019.1, forward strand.
CCGGGGATACCGTTTCGGACAACGCTTATTCCCAGACCGTAAACGGTGTTACGATCACTCTATCCGAAGCAAGCTATTCGAAACTCGCCTTATACTTTTCGGTGGAGATAGATTGTGAAGAAGGTTTCCCGGAAGATTTCAACTGGGTTAAAAATATGGAAGATTATATTCTCTCTTATGATTCCCTCTCTATGACGAGCACCCAGCAGTTTGATTTTTCGCAGGCTGATCCGACACTGTACAATACAGATATCCTTTCCTGTACAGAAGCGGAAGGGCTTCCGACGCCATATAGCATCGAAGGAAATTATGCCGATTCCCATACCTTCCTCGGCGTTATCCGGGTCGATTTGGAAACGATACGGCAAATCTTAGGTGTTGATACTCTTTCACCGCAATTTACTTATTCCTTCACCATCCAGAAATTCTGGCATGATTTGAATGAAACCAAAGAAGTTACCGCGACTTCGGAGGACGGCGAAACCATTACGCTGTTAGAGAACGTCAAAAAATATTATGACGGCCCATGGAGCTTCACAATTCCCGTATCGATGAATCAGGCAGATACACAGACCAAAGAACTCATGCAGGCGAACGCCGACGGCATCGGTATCGCAAGCGTTACCAAAACACCTTATGAAATCAAGGCCGACATTCTTCTGCCCGCGGGCGTCGAACCCTTTGATTATGTCGTCGCCATTACGGATGCGGATGGAAAGATTCTGGACTCCCAAGGGGGGATTTCGGAAATCTATTCCGTCTATGGCAGAAATACCGATACGGTGCATATTTATGTGGTAGATTATAATACTTACATGGACGAGTGCAAGGCAGAAAATGCTTATCTCCTGCCCGAAAAGGCACTGTTCCAGACGACCGTTGAATGGTGAGTTCGTTCCGCCAGCGATCGCTCCGCGGAATCTCAAATCAGTCGGGAGAATGCTGCTTTTTAGGCATTCTCCAACGTGAGAAAGATTTGCCTTCGGCATATCGTAGAACTTCTTAGCGAAACAGCCTTTGCTGTGAGCTCTAGAAGTTCTTCTCACGCTACTACACCCATTTTTTCCTCTTATCTGTGTTCATACCAGATTCCACCAAAAAATCCAACCACGACAATCACGATGACGATAACTGACCACACGTCCATCTGCATTTTGATTTCCTCCTCATAACAGTCTTTTTGATCATAACTGATCTGTCTTTTCCTTTTACACAAGAAAAGCTTAACACAGCCTTCGGATTTTTTATATCCTCGCCCTGATCATCATCGTACGCTTTACGGACGGTTATCTGCCGGGACTTTTTTCATCGGTCATTGCGGTCATCTGCGTCAACTTCCTTTTTACTTACCCTTATTTTGAATTGAACTTCACACTGGCCGGTTATCCGATTACCTTCCTTGAAATGCTCGCCGTCACGTTATTTACAAGTACCATGACACCAAGTATGAAGGAACAGGCAAAATTAATCGCGGAAAGAGATAAACTATTATCGGAAGCGGAAAAAGATAAGACGCATGCCAATATGGCCAATATCAGAAGGAAACTGGAAAACAATCCCGCAGACCCCCAGTATATTTTTACGGAAATCGGTATCGGCTGCCGGATGATCGACAACGAAAATCAATAGCATTTCCATGCCCGATATGATACACTAAGGTGAAAAGAAGTTCTGCTTACAGCCAAAGGGAGTTTCACCAGGAACTTCTGTCATTTGCTTCGCAAATTCTTCTTATGAGATATTCATATAAAAGAGGTGCCTCAGTAGAAATGGAAACAGACGAAAAGTACATGAAAGAAGCCATTAAACAGGCGCAGAAGGCTTATGCGCTGGGGGAGGTTCCCATCGGCTGTGTCATTGTTTATCAGGATAAAATCATCGGGAGAGGTTATAACCGGCGGAATACCGATAAGAATACGCTTGCTCATGCGGAATTGACCGCCATTAACAAAGCGAGCAAAAAGATGGGGGACTGGCGGCTGGAAGGCTGTACGCTCTATGTGACGCTGGAGCCGTGCCAGATGTGTGCAGGCGCCATTGTACAGGCGCGCATCACCGAAGTCGTCATGGGCTGCATGAATCCCAAAGCGGGATGTGCCGGCTCCATTCTCAACGTTCTCGAAATGCCTCAGTTCAATCATCAGGTCCGGGTAAAAAGAGGCATTCTGGAAGAATCCTGTTCCGCTCTGTTAACCACATTTTTCAAAGAATTGCGTATCAGAAATAAGGCGGAACGAAAAGCGCTTTCAGCTATTGAACCGGAATATCTGCCTAAGCAGGCAGACGAATGTAAAAACGCGAAGAATCAAAGTTGACAAAACGCCAAAAAAACAGTATACTTATTTAACCGCGCAGCCGGGGCGTTAGCGGTGCCCTGTACCTACAATCCGCTCTAGTAGGGGTGATGCTTGATTGAGGGCTTCTTCCTGTGTAGCTGCCCTTTATAAGTGGCGTTGAAGTTCGGGTCTTACGCAATGGGAATCCATGAACCGTGTCAGGGTGGGAACACAGCAGCACTAAGTGGAAGCTTCCATGTGCCGTAAGGGTGCCTGGCGGAGCTAACTGTAAAGGTAACGTGCATGGGTCTGGTTCGAGAGAAAGCGCGCGGTTTTGGATTTTCAGCCCTGCCGCCTGCGCTCGGCTTTTTTCGCTCTCTTGACCTGATACATTTTTCGGTCTGCCAGTTCTACAAGAATTTCCAAATCTGCTTTTTCTGCGTCAGTTTCTATCCAATAACCGATACTTGCATCCAAACAATAAGCTCTCGTATATCTGGCATTGTACTGCTCGATAGAATTTCTGATCCGCTCAATATATTCCTGAATACCCTCCTCAGAATACCCGTTCACGACAATAACGAATTCATCCCCGCCATATCTCGCCAATAACTCTCCATGATGGCGGTTATCCTCCAGAATATTCGCCATTGCTTTAATATAAACGTCTCCCTCTTCGTGTCCATACAGATCATTTACCGTTTTCAATCCATCCATATCTGCAAAAATAACGGCAACAGGCTGTTTTCTCCTTTTGGCCTCTTCCAGAATTCTTGGTGCGAACTTGTTGTATCCTGCCCGATTATTGACACCCGTTAATTCATCATACAGCCACATCTTACTCAGGCGGCCGAGCATTGCATTCATTGTATCCTGCCTGCGCACCGTTTCCAATGCGTTATCCAGACTCAGAATAAAATGCCTGAAAAAGCGGCTTTCTAACGCAGGCCGGTAATTGCCTACGACACAATAGCCAAAACAATATTCCTGATGATGCAGCGGCATGATCAGATAGAAATTGCCCTCTTTTCCACTCTTGCAGGAAAGTGGCAGCAGCGTGTTCTTATGAAAGCCGTCATAGCTGGCAAAAACCCCTCTTTCATACGCCAGCGGAATCCAGATATCATCCGTATATATCGTTTCATCTCTTCCCCGCTCTTCTCCTTCCGCCATATGCTCCAATTCTTCATAATAATTTTCAATACTCCCGCACATGCACAGATAAAAATAATCTGGAGCGAGAAGCTCAATATACTGCTGCGTACACTCCTTAAAATCCTCAAAAGTTTCCAGCCCGGTAAATTCCGCCGCACAACATTTTAACAATTCCAGATTATCATCCACCTCGACCGATTTCTTAACATACATCTCCTGCAGTTCCGCATGCGTATAACTCTGCTTCTTATCACATCCACAGGACTGTGAAAAAAGCGGCTTTCCATATACAATATGCTCCATAGGCGGATTTTCCTTCCTTATCGCCTGCACCAGTGTCCTATAGGCAATTTCCGCCGCTGTATATTCTCCCCGTCTGACTGTCGTCAAACGAGGATGATTCAACTGCGCAATGGAACTGTTATCATAGCCTGTCACAAGAATATCTTCCGGTACTCGATATCCAGCCTCCTTCAATGCCAAAATGGCGCCAATGGCCATATCATCGTTCGCCGCCATGACCGCATCAGGCAATGGCATGTCCTTTTTCAGCAGTTCATTCACTGCCTGAATGCCGCTTTTATAAGTATAATCCCCATAGGCCGCCATCTGCTCATCCCATTTTAGATGATACTGTTCCAACGCTTCCCTGTATGCGCTCAACCGTTCTGCCGCATCCTGACTCTCTATAGGGCCGGATATATAGAAAATCCGCCGCACATGATGTTCCGTCACAAGATGCTCCACAATGGCATGTATACCTGATTGATTCTCCAGCCAGATATTGATGGTACCATCTATTTTGACCAGCATGGAAGCACAGGGAACTCCCGCTTTCTTAATCCTGCTGACCAGTTCTTCCCGAATCTTTACATCATGAATCGTTTCCAGATTGGTAATAACACCGTCATATTGTGTAAAATCCGGTAAATTGTAAATATTATATTCTCCTTTTTCGTATTTAAAACGTGACGCATAATACCACCCGTCACATGTGAAAATATAAATGTTCGTTCCTTCCGGAAGTGCACTGTCCAATATACCATTAATCATTCTTTTCTGTGTATCAAACCCGACACCGCCCATTAATACTGCAATATCCATTTTTACGACTATGCCTCTTTCTCAGTCTGTAACCTACGCTGACTTTTTGAATTTTATATGTATATTGTAGCATAATTTATCTGCCGGAACCATATTAAAGCTCTACTTTTCGTAAATAATATCCGAACTTCCCTTCTTCCGCTTCACCTCCCTCACATTCAAATGCTTCAAAGCCGAACATAAGCGCGACCATCTTTTCCCTTTCATAAAAAACGCCTGGTACGCCAAGATAAAAGTCTTTTTCTTTTCCCAGAATCAGGTACCGGTAATTATAAAATCCATGCAGCAGAAAACTGTTATTGACAAGATGCTGGTAATTTTCACGCAGAATAATGAAATCTTTTGGTGCCAGTTTCACATAGATTCTATTATCACCATAAGGATGTATCTGCTCATAAGTAGTGAGCAGCTGCTCCCATTTATTTTCATAAAGCGGCGTGTGCTCCGGCTTCACTGAAATCCGTTCCGCCTTAACAGGCGGTTTCACCGGCATCCTGTTCGCCTGCCTGCTGCTCATTGACTCTGCTCGTATGACAGGCGCTGCCTCTGTCTCTGCCTCTGTTTCCGGCTCCGCCAGATTTTTCGGCTTTGCTGCTTCTCTTACCCTTTCCCGGTACACCTCAGGCCGCACTGCTTCAATCGATGGTCTTTCCCGTTCTGCAGCTGTCTCTTCCATCCGGTCCGGCTGTTCGTCCTGCTTCTTCTCCGGCTGCACTGACAGCACTGCTGTATCCGTTTTTTTCTCTTTCCGCTCTCCCGTCGCAGCCAGTCTGCTTTCCCCCTTTATTTTCCAGGCATCCGACAGGATAATTTCTGCCCGCAGAACCGGCTCCGCGGCTCTTCCGTTCCATTTTCCGTTTCCTTCTTTAATGGCGAGCACATCTGCTTCCTGCCAGCCCGCCTCACTTTGCAGACGAATGGGAAAATTTCCCGTTACGGCACCGGACATATTTTTGACTTGAAGTTCCACCCGATACATGCCGTCTCTCTCATCCACTTTCAAATAACCCGCATTCCTCTCCTTCACCTGGTCGTGAAAAAGTCCCATATAAATAATTTCTTTCTGGTACATCCTCTCACCTCTCTATTCTATATATATGTCGAATATACCAAAAAATGCCAGACAATCTCTTGTCTGACATTGAAATTTTTTAACCGGGAGAATGCCGCTTTTTAGGCATTCTCCAGCGTGAGAAAGATTTGCCTTCGGCAAATCGTAGAACTTCTTAGCGAAACAGCCTTTGCTGTGAGCTCCAGAAGTTCTTCTCACGCTAGTATTCTAATGAATCCAGATACTTCATATAATTTACTACCATGAGAGCAATTTTAAAGGTAAGGGCATCATCAAAAGTTCGAATATCCAGTCCTGTACTCTTCGCCAGTTTCTCAATACGATAAACAAGCGTATTCCGATGCACAAACAATTGTCTGGAAGTTTCCGATACATTCAGGTTATTTTCAAAGAACTTATTAATGGTCGTCAAGGTCTCTTCATCCAATTCATCAGGTACATTGGCGCCAAAAATTTCATCAATAAAAATCTGACAGAGATTCACAGGAAGTTGATAGATCAATCTGCCGATTCCCAGCCTGTTATAAGCCGTCACTCTCTTTTCTGCATAAAAAATCTTTCCAACATCCAATGCCATCTTCGCTTCCTTATAAGATTTGGAAACATCTTTCAGTTCTTCCACAATGGTTCCATAGGACACCCGGACATTCATCATAGCTTCCATATTCATCATATCAACAATCGTATTCGCCGTATGCTCCATTACCTCATAACTCTCTCCCGCTGCCAGCGCCTTGATCAAAATCACATTGCTCTCATCTACCGCAGTAATATAATCCCCGATTTGAGCAGAGAACATTCCATTCAGCAATTCCGATGCCGAGCTCTCCTTCTCGCTTCCGGTCTCGATCAGAAAAACCGCTCTGGGTACGGTCACTTCTATATGCAGCTTTTTTGCACGATTATAAATATCGACCAACAGCATATTATCTAAAAGTAAATTTTGAAAAAAGTTATTTCTGTCATATTTTTCCTTATAGGCAATGATCAGGTTCTGCAGCTGACTCACAGCAATCTTGCCAATCATGTAAGTGTCTTCGCCTATGCCTCTTGCATCCAGAACGTAGAGCTGTTCGCTCTCATCCAGTATCTTTAAAAGGTGATGTGTTCCAATTACCTGACTGTCCGCCGGTGAATCTACAAATTCCGTGATCAGATTTAGCGCCAGATCATTTAACTCAAAAGTAGATGCTACGATATTTCCCTCCAAATCTAATACACATAAATCAACTTTCGTAATAGCTTTTAACTCTTCTATACTGGTCCTGATAACCTGACTTGATATCATGTCTGTCTCCTTCTCTGCTATTTGAGCATTCCCCTTCTTTAATCATTCCCCATTCGAGCGCGCACGCATGGCGCGCGGACTATACCGCCGCAATTTCCTGTAATGATAAAAAGGGGATGCTGCCGCATCCCCTCCGATTACCGTGATTAGTTTGTGATAATCTGCTCTGTTTCTTTATCAAATACATGAATCTTTTCAACATCAAATGCAAACTTAACTGAATCACCAGGTTTTGCTGTTGTACGGGAATCCACTCTTGCCGTAATCGGGAACTCAGCAAGATCAAAGTATAAGTAAACTTCTGCACCGAGCAACTCGTATACTTTAATGGTAGATTCGAATGTACATTTAGCGGAGCTAACGTATTCCGGTGAATCGTATACATCCTCAGGACGAATACCAAACGTAACTGTCTTTCCGGCATAGCCGCCGTCAATCAGTTTCTTGGATTTTGCTGCCGGAAGCGGAATGCTGCCACCAGCTACTTTCAGGTTTGCCGTATCGCCGCTTACCTCAACAACTGCATCAAGGAAGTTCATCTGAGGTGATCCCATGAATCCTGCAACGAACAGGTTCTGCGGTTTCTGATATAAGTTCTGAGGTGTATCTACCTGCTGAACAACACCATCTTTCATAACAACAATTCTGGTACCCAGTGTCATAGCCTCTGTCTGGTCATGTGTTACATAGATGATTGTTGTGCCCAGTCTCTGATGCAGTTTGGAAATCTCAACACGCATCTGCACACGAAGTTTAGCATCCAAGTTTGAAAGCGGCTCATCCATAAGGAATACCTTAGGATTACGAACGATTGCACGCCCCATAGCAACACGCTGTCTCTGACCACCGGACAAAGCCTTCGGTTTACGATCAAGGAGAGGAGTCAAGTCAAGAATCTTAGCTGCCTCTTTAACCATCTTATCAATTTCATCTTTCGGCACTTTTCTTAACTTCAGACCGAATGCCATATTGTCATATACAGACATATGAGGATACAAAGCGTAGTTCTGGAATACCATTGCGATATCTCTGTCCTTCGGCTCAACATCATTAACGACTCTGTCACCGATTTTCAATTCGCCGGATGAAATGTCTTCCAGACCTGCAATCATACGAAGAGTTGTAGATTTACCACAACCTGAAGGTCCTACGAAAATAATAAATTCCTGGTCTGCAATCTCAAGATTGAAATCTTTTACTGCCTCGAATCCGTTAGGATATACTTTGCAGACATTTTTTAATGATAAACTTGCCATGTGCTTGTGCCTCCTAAATTATTTCATTTCTTTTATTCATGATTATTTGTAATAATCAAGTCTGAAATTAGTATAACGAACTTCCAAAATCTTTTCCATACCACTATTTCACAAAGATTTTGCTTTCCATTGTAGAATTTGCTCACTTTCGTTGCGAAGCTTACTTTTTTCTGACAAGTTGACCAAGAAACTATCTTTTTCTTGTACATCTTGCCCAAAAGCCTCCGCGCTTTATTTTTCCATCCAACTGTCTTTATAAAAAGCCAGCTGGTTCTTTCCACGCTCTTTCGCCTTATAAAGCGCCTGGTCCGCCGCCTTATAAAGACTCTCAAAATCTGCACCTTCTTCCGGGAAGATTGCAACACCGATACTCGCCGTAGCAGAATATTTCGTATATTCTCCCGCCTTAAAATCATGGAAGAAGTTTTCCACTTTTTTCGCTTCTTTTCTGATGGAATCGTCCGCAGATATATTTTTCAAAAAGATAAAAAATTCATCTCCGCCTACACGGCCGATAATATCCGAAGCCCGGAAAAGCGAACCAATCTGCTGACCGAGTGAACGAAGCACCTCGTCGCCAAAAGCATGCCCCATCGTATCATTTATTTTCTTGAAATTATCGATATCCAATATAAACATCATGGAACGGCTTTTGGGATTCTTCGCCATATATTCTTTGATCTTACGTTCCGTTGCAAGCTTGTTATTCAGCCCTGTCAACAAATCCGTATCGGCCTTTTCTTCCAGCTGTTCCTGCCTTCTGTTATTAAGGACTTTGCTCGCAATATTAATGCCAATGATTATGCAGATAAATACCACCGTCACAATGACCAGCTGAATCATCATATTTCTGACGTCCATCCATTGCTGTGCCACCTGCCTGTCTATGTAATCCTGCGAAATTCCCGTGACCAGTGTCCAGTTGTTGATGCCGACCGGAACATATGTCAGCGCCGATTCCGTATCCCCCATTTTCACGGTGGAAACAGAACTCACACGGTTCGTAATGCGGGTCTTCATTTTCTTGACCGCATCCTCATTCCCGGCTCTCAGCACATCATACAGATTATCTCCCTCCTTCCAGCTGTTCCCTGTACCCGAAGCAAGCAGAAGCGTACCATTTTCATCGATTAAAGCTACGATATTCCATGCTACGAAATCATTCTTCTTAACGACCGCCTCAAAATTATTCAACGGGTAAAACAAAAGCATGTGCCCAAGACCTTCTTCATATCTGACAGGAACGTTGGCAACAACAGCCTTATGCCCCTTGATTCCGTCATCCGGTACAAAATGATAGGTGGATTCTTTTACCGCATTCATTTCCTCAAAATATTCCCATTCGGCCATGGAAATTTTTTCCCCGGCATTATCAATGCCTTTTCCCTCTTCGTCCAGCATATAAACCGCATAGGCTCCGGAATACCTCATTGCGAGCCGAATCGTTTTCAGCGCATAGACAGACTCTACCGATGTCTTATCTTCCATAAGCTCCGCTATCGGTTCACCGATTGTCGTAAGAAGCGTGAGCTGTTCCCTGAAATTATCCGCACAGGCGCCCGCCGCATCCGCCATATTCCTCGTGACTGTATCGTTCGCGCTCAGCCTGCTTTTAGTGATAAAGTTAAAAAGCATGATTGCGAGCACCATGAGCAGGATTCCTGCCGGGACCAACCACTGCCCCACTATTGTTTTCCTGTTATCATCCATTGTTTTCCTCGTTTCCTTCATCTGCCTTTACGGAAAATTCTTCATCTGAAACAATCGCCTGCTCTTCCGGCTCGAATTTCTTAAAGATTCCGCTGTATAAATAAGCAGAAGCATAGGCCGGCGCCGAAATGCCGAACAGAATAACAAAAATACCGGCATAACTCGAAAAATACAAGATTATCATAGGAAGTGCCAGCAATACGATCATCAGCAATGTTTTGGGTAAGTTCAGGATCGCCATGCAGAAAGCATTCTTTATGGTATTCTTTACCGTATTATCGAATCTGGACAAAACCGGGAAAATATATACCGCTACCATCAAAAAGACGATCGCGATCGCCAGTATCGCTATCATCAGAATAGTCGGGAATTTTACGCCCGAATATGAAAAAATCAGGAAATCCCCCACATATACGACAATCACAAGAAGCATGAGCAGCCATAAAATGGTGGCCTGCCTGAAATTCTGCTTAAAGGATTTAAAAAACCCCCTGACCAGATACCCTTCTTCTCCCCGTACCGTTTTCAGAAGAACATAGTGCATTCCCGTGCACGCCGCTCCAATCGTAAATATCGGAATACAACAGATTATCATCAGAAAATTCAATATCATCAAATCGGCTATCCGATTCAGCACCCGCATAAACGGGCTGTCCAAATCAAAAATCTTACTCATAGAAATCCCTCGTTTTGTTTATTTTTATATCCTTTTTCATGTTCTTGCTTCTGTCTATTATAGTACATAATTTTCTAAAAAAACCAGATGATTGACAAAATTTTATAAAAATTTATCAATCATTTTGAAAATGTTTACATTTTAAAGCGTTTACTTACCAGCGCATACTGAGAATTCAGCATTTGATACATTTTCATGACCTCTGCCGATTCCGTCTGCACACTCTGCATAATATCGTCATAAGAATTGATAAAGGTATTGACGATCTGTCTGTCCAGACGGTCCAAAGAAGCCTCTTCGCTTAAATTTTCAATCACCTTTTCCCTGGGCAGAGGTTCCCTGTAAGCCCTCTCATTCGTCATACCCGTAATCGAATCCGCAACCTGAAGAACTTTCTGCTCCCGCCCCATCTGCTGTGCCCTCAGCCGTTTCGGATAACCGCTGCCATCTCCTCTTTCGTGGTGGCCGAGCACGATTGACAGAACATCTTCGCGAAGCATATTTCCCAGCACTTTTTCCGCCGCGTTCACGTGGAGCCTCACTTTTTTAATCTCGTCCGAATTCAGCTTTCTTGGCACTTCGACAATCTCTTTGGGAATCGCCAGCATGCCGATATCATGAAGCAATGCACCGTAATACAGCTTTTCTTTCATATCCTCCGTCATCGTCAGCCGGCCGGCCAGCTTTTCACAAATATGTATCGTCGTGATCGAATCGATGACAGACTGCTCACTGCGGAACCCTGTACAGTACATGAGCATCTCCAGGAACTTCTTTTTGCCCTCATTGGAAAAAATCATATAATCGATTATATTTTCCAGTTCTTCTTTATATTCACCCGTTTTCAGCTTCGTGAAAATATCATACTTTTTGGCGGCCTCGTAAAAACGGTTCAGGCCTTCTTCGGACAATCTCGTCCCTGCCTGCTTATGGAACATCTGCATGTTGAACTGACTTCCCATCGCTGAAAAATAAATATCCATTTTTTCCGCGATATTGATATAAGCCGCAATATCTTTATAAGCATAATCCATTTTCCGAAGCTGCTCGTAATCCATATGGTGATACATGATGACCTTGGCCAGTTCTTCCACCGGAGACAGATATTTGAAGAAAAGATATCCGTAAATTGTATGCGCCCGGCTGTCTCTGGACTCATACCGGAGCATATCGTTCAGCACTCCCGCTTCCGTCTTATATGCGCCAATATCATGCAGCGTTGCTACCATCACAATATCCGCCAGCTCAAATTCCTCATAGATGCCTTTTTCCTCCAGCATCTTGTATACCATATAGGCAACTCTGGAACCATGATCCATCAATCTCGGATGAATCAGCCTCAAAGTATTTTTCATCAATACGAAAATGTCTCTGCTCTTAATATACTCCATGATATTCCATCCTTTTCTTTTACTCCGACTGCAGAATACGCTTATAAGACAAATTCCATCGGCGTATATTTAATACCATCTTTCTCCTCCTCCGGCCTTAAATCCCGGAACCCGAGTTTATGATAGAACGCCACCCCATAAGGAGCCGCATTCACCGTTATTTTACTGATACTCGTCTCTGAAAGCAGATATTCCTGTAAATATCCTATCAGAGCCCGGCCGATTCCCCGTCTATGATATTTCTCATCTACAAAAAGAAGAGAGATATGCGATGTATTCCGCAAGGTGAGCATGCCGACGATCTGTTTCCTGTCCAATGCTACAAACATCTGATAAACTCCCATAATGAACATACGATGCAGCGTCGTATCCGTAATAAAATCTTCAAAGTTCCGGACCCCCTCTGCCGTATAAACATCCGCCTCGAACTGCATGAACGTTTTCCACGCCAATGCCATCGCATCATCCCATTCATCCCGATATGCGCTCCTGATCGGATATAGAACCTGTGACATACCTCTCCCTTCCTTCTATATTTTATTCTAACGTATTTCCGTACGATTTACAAGCGGGAGTCCATTTTCCAGCGCATAGGCATTTTCCAGCGTTTCTTTGGCAATCGCCTGCATGGCTTCTTTTGTTAAAAAGCCCATATGCGAAGTGATCAGCACATTTGGAAAGGTCATCAGCCTTGCAAGCTTTTCATCATGAATGATCTCGTTGGATCTGTCCTCATAAAAAATACCCTCTTCTTCCTCGTATACATCCAGGCCGACACCGCCGAATTTTCCTTTGACCAGGCCGTCGATCAGTGCGTCCGTATCGATCAGGCTTCCCCTCGATGTATTGATCAGGTAAACGCCGTCTTTCATCTTACCGATAGAATCCTCATTGATAATATGCCTCGTCCCGGAAGTCAGCGGACAATGCAGAGATATCACATCGGATTTCCTGAAAATTTCTTCCGGCTCCACATAATCGACTTCGAGCTTCGTATTCGGATAGGGATCATAGGCCAGTACCTGCATACCGAATCCGTTGCAGATTCTGATCATTGCCTGCCCAATCTTACCGGTCCCGATAATACCGGCTGTCTTATGATACAAATCTACTCCCATCAAGCCGTTCAGGCTCATATTGAAATCTCTTGTTCTCCCATAGGCTCTGTGGATATGACGGTTCACCGTAAGCAGCATTCCCATCGCGAACTCCGCCACCGCCTCCGGTGAATAACTCGGAACACGCAGAATCAGAATTTTATCTTCCGCCGCCTTAACATCCACATGGTTAAATCCTGCACTTCGAAGCAAAATCGCCTTTACCTTCATTTCATACAGCTTATCTATCATTTCCGCCGTAATATAATCATTCACAAAAATGCAGACAGCATCATAATTTGCTGCCAGATTAATCGTCTCTTCCTGAAAGGGCACCTCATAAAAACGGATGTCGAATCCATATTCTTTTCCCATCGGTTCAAACCATATTTTATCATACGGCTTCGTACTGAAAAATGCGATTTTCATAATGACATTTTCTCCTTTTTCTTTTTTCCTATAAAGATATTCCACAAATTTTATTTTATCAAGTTTTTGACTCATTTTATAGGATAAATCTAGTATAAGCAAAAGAAAATATTTTCATTCCTGCACACAGAAGCCCTTTCTGTGGAAAATTTCTCACAATATAAAAAATCGAGTGCCTGCGCACTCGATTTATGAGAATGCCCCGCATTCTCCATGAATAATATTTCCCTTACGAAAAAACTCCTGAAACTTTTTAAGAAAAAAGATTTCTAAAAAATTCCGATACGGAAGTCTTCATATTTTCAAAAAAACCTTTGACCGCCGATGTCAATGCGCTCTCAACCGCTTCATTGATCGCCTCATTCGCATTCTCCACAATGCTGAGTCCATATTTTTCATACAGAGCCTGCGCCTGCTCCAGAAGATAATCCGCATTGAGCCCAAGTGAATCCAGTTTCTTCAACAATGCAATGATCTTCTGTTTATCTTCTTCCGTCAGGCTGATACCGAAGGTCTGCTCGCCTTCCGCGATTGCTGCCCGGATGCTCTCTTCGTCGCCAATATCCAGCTCTCCGCCCGCAACTTTTCCTTTCAGCCATGCAATCAATGCTTCCGCCTCATCCGAACCGGACTCACCCTGTATGCTTTCCGCCAATTCTCCTGTCGTGATCAGTTCATCCAGCGCCGTATCGAGCAGCGTATCCGATACCGTTTCACCCGACATCGCTTCGTATGCTTTCAACGCTCCGATCAATCCCGCCGTCCCCGAAATCGGCGTCGGTCCGACGACCAGCACATCCATATCCTTCATTCCGGCAGTCAGCAGCGCATTCCGGTACATCCCGGTAGTACAGTAATTGATATTCTGGGTCGTTACTTTAACGCCGCTGCCTTCCGCCGCCTTCGTAAGCTTTACACTGGATAAAGATTTGCTCCCGATGACAGAAGCGTCCAGATACGCATCCAGATACGCGTGCTCTGTCTCATTCGTAATGGACAGCACCGTACAGTCCGCCAGTTCAGCTTCCGTCAGCCCCATCAGCTGCAGTACTCCAGCCCGCTGCTCCGCAGACAGGTCAGCTCCCAGCACGACAACCGTATCTTTCGTCTCCGCTGCCTTTGCCGTCATTCCCGTGATACCACAAAGCAAAAGTATCAGAAATGCCGTAAAGGTTCCAAACCACTTTTTCATAAAATTAACCTTGCCTTCCTCATAGTGCTCTCCAGCCTAGCTTATATGTTGCAAAATCCACCGGTAAATATCTCCATAGACCTGCTCTCTGTCAATTTCGTTCAACAATTCATGGCGGTCCTTTTCATACAATTTCATCTGCACATTCTGCATACCATGCTCCTGATAGGAATGATATACTTTTTCAACGCTCTCCCCATAATTCCCGACCGGGTCATCCGCACCGGAAACAAGCAGGATTGGGAGCTGCTTCGGCATCTTCTCCAGTTTTCCTTCATCATAACAGTTATGAATCAGTTCAAAAAGCGCCGCAAAGCCATTCAAGGTAAATACGAAACCGCACAACGGATCCTCGATATAGCGGTCCACATTCTCCTCATTTCTTGAAAGCCAGTCAACCGCTGTTCTGGCGGGTTGGAACCGATCATTGAACTTGCCAAAAGATGCCTTATCAATGAACTTGCCGACATGTCTGGAGCCGCAGAATACTTTCTGAACTGCTGTGACTGTTCTTGCGGTCATCAGTGTAAACTTCGACTGCATTCCTGTACCGACGATGACAGCGCCGCCTACACCGCTCCCATAGTTGAACAGATAATTTCTGGTAATAAAAGAGCCCATGCTGTGCCCCATGATCAGATAGAGAATCCCGGGATACTGCTCCTGTATGATTTTCTTTAAACGGTGTACATCCCTCACCAAAACGCCCGCTGCATCCTCTTCGCAGAAATAACCGTATGTGCCGCCATCCGGCACCGACTTTCCATGTCCAAGATGATCTTCTCCCACGACGAGTATACCCTTTTGGGCCAGAAATTTGGCAAACTCGTCATAGCGTTCGATATGTTCCGCCATTCCGTGTACGATCTGAAAAATACAGACGGGCCTTTCCACGTCAGGAATCCATTTGACCGCATGTATTCTGTTCTGTCGGTCTCTTGAATCAAAATAGAACTCTTCTTTCCGTATCATATCATACTGCCTTTCCTATCAATTTCTTTTTAACAGATTTCCGCGCCCGCAGTCATTGTTCTCTCCGGTGTCATGAGCGCCAGCTTTCCGTCCGCGTCTTCCGCACACAATAACATTCCTTCCGATGTCATTCCCGCAATTTCTCTTGGCGCCAGATTGGTCAGCACCATTACTTTTTTCCCGACCATTTCTTCCGCACTGTAATGCTGCTTGATCCCCGATAAAATCTGCTTTACGGAAGAACCGACACGCACCTGTGAGCAGAGCAGTTTCTTCGACTTTGGCACTTCCCTGCACTCCAGAATCTCTCCCACCTGGAACTGACACTTGTTAAAATCATCGTAGGAAATCGTCGCTTTCGGCTCGATATCCATGACATTCTCCGCCTCTGCCTCTTTTTCTTCCGAACCTGCCTCAACGGCTGTTTCTCCTGTTTCGGTCGCCTTCCGCTCTGCGAACATCGCCTCTGCCTTCTCCATGACTTCCTTGAAATCACGACGTACAAAAAGTATCTCCGGCGCGTCCGTCACCCGGTTGCCGGACGGATAAAAACTGGATGCTTTCATTATATCCTGATTCTTCGCGCATTCTTCAAGCGTTTCAAAATCAATCAGCTGTGCATGAAGCTGCTCCGCAATCTTTGCGGCTGTCTCCGGCATAAAAGGCTCTAACAGACTGGCTCCTGTCAAAATACCGTTCAGCAGATTATAGAGAACCGTCGCAAGCCGATCCTTCTTCGCCTCATCCTTAGCCAAAGCCCAGGGCATCGTCTCATCAATATATTTATTGCAGCGCTTAAATAATACAAAAACTTCCGTAATGGCATCCGCCACACGCAGATGGTCCATCTTCTCACGGACCCTTGCATAAATATTTACAAGGACTTCCCACAAATCGGCATCCACATCCTCTTCGATTGCTGCCACACCGACTTTTGTATTTTCCACGACACCGCCAAAATATTTGTTACTCATGGAAATCGTTCTGTTCACCAGGTTGCCAAGCGTATTGGCAAGGTCGGAATTGAACCGTTCCACCATCAGATCCCATGTGATAACACCGTCATTCTCAAAAGGCATCTCATGCAGTACAAAATAACGGACCGCATCCACACCGAAAAAGCTGATCAAATCTTCTGCATAAATCACATTTCCTTTGGATTTACTCATCTTGCCGTCGCCCTGCAGCAGCCATGGATGCCCGAAAATCTGCTTCGGAAGCGGCTCTCCCAATGCCATCAGGAAAATAGGCCAGTATATCGTATGGAAACGAATGATATCTTTGCCGATCAAATGCAGATCTGCAGGCCACAGTTTCCGATACTGCCCTGTACTGTTTCCATCCGCATCATAACCGATACCTGTAATATAATTCGACAGTGCATCCAGCCATACATAGACAACATGCTTCTCATCGAAATCCACCGGAATACCCCATTTAAAAGATGTTCTGGATACGCACAAATCCTGTAAGCCGGGAAGCAGGAAATTATTCATCATCTCGTTTTTCCGGGATACCGGCTGAATAAATTCCGGATGGCTGTTGATATGTTTAATCAGTCTGTCGGCATACTTGCTCATTTTGAAGAAATAAGCTTCCTCTTTGGCCGGCTTGACCTCCCGCCCGCAGTCCGGACACTTACCGTCCACCAGCTGGGATTCTGTCCAGAAAGATTCACAGGGTGTACAGTAAAGCCCCTCATAAGAGCCTTTGTAAATATCGCCCTGCTCATACAGCTTCTTAAAAATTTTCTGCACCTGTCTTTCATGATATTCGTCAGTCGTCCGAATGAACTTATCATAAGAAGTATTCAAAGAGTCGCAGATTGAACGAATGGTTCCTGCTACGCCGTCTACAAACTGTTTGGGCGTGATACCCGCTTCCTGCGCTTTTAACTCTATCTTCTGACCATGCTCATCGGTTCCTGTCTGGAAAAAGACCTCATAGCCGTCTTTTCTCTTGAATCTGGCAATGCTGTCCGCCAATACGATCTCATAACTGTTCCCGATATGGGGCTTGCCGGACGTATAGGCGATCGCCGTTGTAATATAGTATTTTCCTTTGTTCATGTTATCCCTTCCTTTCTCACGCTTTGCAATTCAGAAATTCCGCTTCTTTAAAGCAGCACAATTTTTTCATTTAAAAAACCGCCCTCTCATATTCTTTCAAAATATAAGAAGACGGCTATTGACCGTGTTACCACTTCTTTTCACTATGCCCTCGCGGACACAGCCTCATCAGGTACCTCACGATACCCTGCCGCTATAACAGGCGGAACCTGTTGCACCCTCACCAATAGGCTCGGGCACACCGCTCAGAAGCCATCTTCGGTATGTTCCTTCTCCATCCCTCTCAGCAGTCGCAGCATTACGGGCACTCATGCGCAGCAGGATGTTCTCTGTAAAGAACTTGCATACTTACTCTCTTCATCATTGCCTTTTCTATATAGTGTTAGCCTATCATAAAGATTTTATGTTGTCAATTGGGAGCGGACGTTAATTCTTTTACAATTTTCTGCACTCCTATTTTTCCCGCATAGATTTCTTTCTTCCGCACAAACTATATCTGTCCGGTAAAAAATTTCCGATGAAAACCATAAAAGCAGCCTGAAAGCTGCTTCTGAACTTGAATTTTAAACAGAAATGGAGGATTTATTCATGAAAGATATCGATAAAGACACCTTGAGCGAGGCTCTCGCAAGGAATACGCTGGATGACATCCCCCAGCCCAAAAGCGATGCAAAAGAAATTGTCGGTCTGGTAAAAAGCAGCGGACGTATCAACGGATATCAATTATCCGACGGCTCCACCGTTTCCAAAGAAGAGGGTGTCGCCCTTGCAAAAGACGGGGAAATCAAAGGCGTCGGAATCGCTCACAGGAAAGATACGGAATATTTGAAATCGATTCCCGACGGTTCCGAAAATAACAATCTCGGAAATCTCTCTTCTGTATCCGGCTAATTTTCTATGAAAGTCTACTTATAAGGACAAATAAAAGCAGTGAACGCGATAATTACTTCATTTCCCGTTCACTGCTTATGCTGGTTATCATGCACGCCTCTATTATGCCTTATTAAAATTCAATAATTCCTTGGAGAACAATATTTCTGCAAGAGTTCCATTTCCAGGCCTGTGTCTGATTTCTGTTTAAAGAAGTGATAGGATTCCATTGAGAAGCGATTGCCCTTTACCCTTTTGTACTGACGAAGCAGAAGGTCTCATATTCATGCTCATGAAAGTTTTTTTCAATCATTGATTTTCATACAGATACAGCGTATGAGCCGCTTCATCATATCGGTACCGCAGCGTTTGTACTTTCAGCTCCTGAATCCGTTCCTGCGCATCCCCAATCTGTTTTTTTGTATCCTCTACCTGCCCCTTCGTATCACCCAGTTCTTTCTGCGTATCCTCAATCTGCTTTTTGGCATCATGAAGCTGCGTTATCATCTGCTGTATCTGGACATTCATGCTCTCGAATCGATTCGTGATATCAGATACATTCTGCTCGATAGAAGTTTTCAATGCACCCTGTATCTCCCCTATTTTTATTTTCAACTCGCTGTCCGTCGTTTCAAGAGCATCTATTTTGCTATAAATAGCCGAAATATCAGTGTCAACCTGTCCCATCTGTTTTTCAATTTCACTGATTTGCTTCTGAATGACCGGAATTGTTTCGCTGTCCATTACCTTCACCAACTCATTCAGTTCATTCAGTGTATCTTGTGTATTCTGTATTTTCGTGAGGAAATTGGTGATACCACCCGCAATTTCTTCTACCTGCTCCCGCAGCAGAAGATTATCCTCCTGTACTGCAACGGTCGTTTCCAATGTTTCTTTGATGCGGGACATGGACTCGGATAATTCTTCTATCTTTTCTCCAAAATATTCTATGTCCATCAGGTACTGCTGTTTTAACTCTTCCTCCACCGGATTTCCGGCAAGCATTGCTTCCGGCGTTTCCGTAAAGACCTCCGCTTTCATCTGTTCTCCTCCTGCATTCTTTTGCCAGAGCAGCATCAGGCACAAAATAATACTGGCTAATATCACTACACCGATTACATATAAAATTGCAAAATTCCCATTTTTTTCCGGATCATTTCTTCTCTCGCTGATATAATCCGACACTTTTGTCATAAATTCTCTCATACTTATAGACTCTCCTTCTTTATTCTGTTCATTTTTGTATCAAATCATTTGGAATCATGGCGAATCGCCGAATTACTTTGAGCTCAGATGTGAATGACTTCAAAAGATTGTAAATGTACGATATCAGAATTACTTTTCAAATGCAATATCGGAAATTTTCACAAACATTTCAAAAAAAGAGCCGGAAAAACACCGCTATGCCCGATGTATTCCGGCTTTTTATATGTCAAAAAGGTGGTTGCCTATCAATAATCTTTTTCTGTCAAAAAGTTTTCCTGCCAAAAAGTGTTTTATCCGTCAAAAGTTTTTTCAAGATAAAATCTACCATGTAAGAACCTCGTACCCATCCTCAGTAACTGCCACGGTCACTTCCCACTGGGCGGAAGGCTGCCCGTCCTCGGTATATACGGTCCAGCCATTATCGTCGTCGATGTAAATATCTGCCTTTCCCATGTTGACCATCGGCTCAATCGTAAATACCATGCCGGGCACCATCAGCATTTCCGTTCCGCGGCTCGTAACATAGCTGACAAAAGGTTCCTCATGAAATTCCAACCCGACGCCGTGTCCGCCGACTTCCCGAACGATGGAATAACCGTTCAACTTCGCATAGTCGTTGATGGCCTGCGCCATATCCCCCAGAAAATTCCAGGGTTTTACCTGTTCCAGACCGATATCTAGGCATTTGCGCGCCTTCTCCACCAATTCCTTTGTCTTTGGTGCAACATTTCCCAGCATGAACATTCTGGATGAATCGGAAAAATAGCCTTGGTAGATTGTGGAAACATCCACATTAACAATATCGCCATCTTTCAAAATATCTTTTTCGGAAGGGATTCCGTGGCAGACCTGGTCATTGAGCGAAGTGCAGACACTTTTGGGAAAACCTTCATAGCCAAGAGTCGCCGGGATTCCGCCCATCTGCGCCGTCTTCTCGCAGACAAGGCGGTCAATTTCCTCGGTGGACATACCGATTCGAATATTCTCCGCTACATAATCGAGCACCGCAATATTAATCTTGCTGCTCTCCCTGATTCCTTCTATCTGCTCTTTCGATTTAAGAATGTCATGACTCGGTACGATATGGCCTTCCAGCGCATACTTCTGTATTTTTTCATCGAAAGCCATATGGCAGCTTTTATATTTACACCCGCTGTTACACCAGCATGGGTCGTTTCTTCCCAATTTTTTCATTTTATGTCATTCCTTACTGTATCAATTTATTCAACTTTATAGCATTTCTGTCTCCGTCGCAAAAATTTCCAGATACCGCGTAACATTCTCCCGGATATCTCCATGAAAAACGGAGGAGCCGGCTACGATTACATTGGCGCCTGCATCAAGGACGACCGACACGTTGTCCGCCGTAATGCCGCCGTCTACCTGAATATCCAGATTGAGTCCCATTTCTTCCGCCATCTGCCGGGCACTGCCGATGCGCCCCGTTGAAGCCGGAATATATTTCTGGCCCCCGAATCCGGGTTCCACCGTCATGACCAAAAGCATGTCCAATTTCGAAAGATATGGTCTGACCGCTTCGACCGGCGTCGCCGGCTTAATGGAAAGACCGGCCCTGCATCCGGCACGATGTATTTTCTCGATCACGCCGTCTGCATCCTTTGTTGCTTCCAAATGAAAAGTAATACCATCCGCTCCGCATTTTGCAAATTCCTCAATATAGCGCTCAGGTTCCGCGATCATCAGATGCACATCAAAAAATTTACCTGTTACCTTTCTGATCGTCGAAATAACAGGCATCCCAAAAGAAATCGATGGCACGAACACACCATCCATAACATCAATATGAATATATTCTGCGCCTGCTTCATCCGCCTCTGCAATCTGCTTTCCAAGAATGCTGAAATCTGCAGCAAGTATAGACGGCGATAAAATTTTTTTCAATAGCGTTCCTCCTCACGAATGTAAACACACTCATGAAGAATGGCTCCTGGGAGCCATTCTTCCGTATAAAAATACTATCTAAAATTATGATACAAATTCTTTTACTTTCGCATAGATGCCTTTGCCGTCGAGACCGTATTTCTCTACCAACGCTGCAGCCGTACCGGATTCGCCAAATACGTCCTGCATACCAATCTTCATAACACGGGTCGGCTGATTTTCGGACAGACAGTCACAGACAGCGCTTCCCAATCCACCGATTACACTGTGCTCTTCCGCGGTCACTACTTTTCCAGTCTTTTTCGCAGATGCAATGATCAGCTCTTTATCCAGCGGCTTGATCGTATGGATATTGATAACTTCTGCGCTGATGCCGTCTGCTGCGAGCATCTCCGCCGCCTCCAGCGCAGATGCTACCGTAATGCCGCTTGCAACGATTGTCACGTCACTGCCTTCTTTGAGCAGAACGCCTTTTCCGATTTCAAATTTATAATCGGGCCTGTCATTGATGACCGGAACTGCCGCACGGCCGAATCTTAAATACACAGGACCTTCTTTTTCAATTGCCGCTCTGACAGCCGCTCTCGCTTCCACATCATCCGCGGGAACGATGACTGTCATGCCCGGAATGGTCCGCATCAGCGCCACATCCTCGTTACACTGATGGGTCGCTCCGTCTTCACCGACCGTAATTCCCGCATGTGTTCCACCGATTTTGACATTCAAATGCGGATAACCGATGGAGTTACGAACCTGCTCAAAATTACGTCCCGCAGCAAACATGGCAAAGGAACTGATAAATGGTATTTTACCGCAGGTAGAAAGTCCCGCAGCAATGCCTGTCATATTACATTCCGCAATACCACAGTCAATATGGCGGTCAGGATATGCTTTCTTAAAAACGCCGGTCTTAGTCGCACCCGCAAGGTCTGCATCCAATACGACCAAATTCGGAAAATCCGCCCCGCATTCTACCAGCGCATTACCATAGCTTTCTCTTGTTGCTATTTTCTTTACTTCTGACATAATGCTTCACCTACTTTCTCCAAATCTGCCATCGCAACCGCATACTCTTCATCGTTCGGCGCTTTTCCGTGCCAGCCCACATTACCTTCCATGAAGGAAACACCTTTTCCTTTCAGGGTCTTGCAAATAATCGCTGTCGGCATCCCTTTGGTATTTCTCGCTTCTTTAAATGCGGCTTCAAGCTGATCGAAATCATTTCCGTCGATATTGATCACATGGAAATTGAAAGCTTCAAACTTCTTATCAATCGGATAAGGAGAACATACATCATCAATCTTTCCATCAATCTGTAAGCCGTTATTATCTACAATGACTACCAGATTGTCCAGCTTTCTGTGACCTGCAAACATGGATGCTTCCCATACCTGGCCTTCCTGAATTTCGCCGTCGCCGAGCAGCGTATATACTCTGTAATCTTTGTTATCCATTTTGCCAGCCAACGCCATGCCGACTGCTGCCGAAATACCCTGTCCGAGGGACCCCGATGACATATCGACGCCCGGTGTCTCCTGCATACAGGGATGGCCCTGTAAATAAGAACCGAGATGCCGCAGTGTGGGCAGGTCCTCTACCGGAAAATAACCGCGGTTCGCCAGTACGGAATACAGGCCGGGCGCCGTGTGTCCTTTGGATAATACAAAGCGGTCTCTGTTCTCCATCTTCGGATTCTTCGGGTCGATATTCATTTCCTCGAAGTACAGATATGTAAAAATATCCGCAGCAGACAGGGAGCCGCCGGGATGTCCGGCTTTTGCGCCATGTACCGCTGTGACAATACCTTTACGAACTTCATTAGCTGTTTTCTGTAACTCTAACTTGTTCATTCTTATAACTATGCTCCTTTCTCAGTCTGCGATGTTTGTGTTGGACGTTGCAAACGTCAGCACAAACTCGCGGTTGAAAGAATGCAATTCTTTCAACCTTACCTCCATACATTGATTTATTCTTTTATTCATCATACCACAACAGAGCGTGGTTCTCTACTTAAAAATTGCTTTTCTCTTTTTCTTAATTGCCCTGTCCGTAATAAGCGTTCGCGCCGTGCTTTCTGTAATAGTGCTTATCCTGCAGTTCCTGCGGCGCCGGCTGAATGCGGGGATTGATCGTCTCCGCCCTGTATGCCATCTTCGCCACTTCTTCCAGAACGACAGCATTGTGCACCGCATCATGGGCATTTTTGCCCCAGGTAAAAGGACCGTGGTTCTTGCACAACACTGCCGGAACCGCCATAACATCCTTGCCCATCTTCTGAAATTCGCCTACGATCAAAAGCCCAGTATTCTGCTCATAAGCCTCTGCGATTTCCTCTTCCGTCAGGCAGCGCAGGCAGGGTACTTCGCCATAAATATAATCCGCATGGGTCGTCCCGTAGCAGGGAATATCTCTTCCCGCCTGCGCCCAGCTCGTCGCATAGGAAGAATGCGTATGCACGATGCCGCCAATCTGCGGATAAGCCTTATACAGTTCCAGATGCGTCGGCGTATCTGAGGACGGATTATAGCGTCCTTCCACCTTATTTCCCTTCAAATCCATCAGCACCATATCATCCGGTGTCAGTTTATCATAATCCACACCGGAGGGCTTGATTGCAAAAATGCCGGATTCCTCATCAATCTCACTGACATTTCCCCATGTAAAAGTAACAAGACCATACTTTGGCAGAAGCATATTCGCTTCGTATACGCGTTTCTTTAATTCTTCTAACATCGTCTCGGATTCCTTTCTTTTTCTGTATTCATAGCAGGACAACCCTGCCGCAATCTGTTACAGATTCTCTACCGCCGCGCGCTCAATCGCAAGTCCCTTCGCATAACGCTCCATGAATTTGTCGAAGCCCTCTACGTCCTCTTTGTGCGGCGCCTCCTTCGTTCCTTCCTGTCCCGCAAATACTTTTTTCTCAAGGAATGCGGAAAGTGTTTCACGCTCCTCCTTATGCAGCATATAGGAAGCTAACAGGGCCATGCCCCATGCACCGCCTTCGCCTGCCGTCTCCATAACGCTGACCGAAGCGTTGATTGCCGCCGCCATAATGCGCTGTCCAACGCCTTTGGTCTTGAACAGTCCGCCGTGTCCGAACATCTCATCCACCTGAACGCCTTCTTCTTTCAAAAGAATATCCAACCCTGTTTTCAGCGCACCGAGTGCGGTAAAAAGATGCACTCTCATAAAGTTAGCAAGATTGAATTTATCGGACGGTGTACGCACGAACAGCGGCCGTCCTTCTTCAAATCCCGTGATATGCTCACCGGAGAAATAATTATAAGAAAGCAGTCCGCCGCAGTCCGCATCGCCTTCCAGCGCCTTGCGGTACAGCGTGCCGAACAGTTCGTTCATATCCACCTTAATGCCCATGTTCTCAGCAAACTCTTTGAAAATACCGACCCATGCGTTCAAATCAGACGTACAGTTGTTGCAGTGTACCATTGCGACAAGACTTCCATCGGGAGTCGTCACAAGGTCGATAGCGTCATATACTTTCTGCAGTTCTTTCTCCAGAACGATCATCGCAAATACACTCGTTCCCGCAGATACATTGCCTGTTCTTCTCGCTACGGAATTCGTCGCTGCCATACCGGTTCCCGCATCGCCTTCGGGCGGACAGAGCGGAATGCCTGCCTGCAGTTTTCCGGTCGAATCTAACAAGGCCGCCCCTTCTGCCGTCAATGTTCCCGCAGCCTCGCCTGCTGTCAGCACCTTCGGCATGATTTCCTGCAGTTTCCACGGGAATTTTTTATCGGCAACGAGTTCATCAAACTGTTCGATCATCTTCGCGTTGAAATCGCCCGTTTCGATATCGATCGGGAACATACCGGAAGCTTCTCCGACACCGAGAACACGCTCACCGGTCAGTTTCCAATGTACATAACCTGCCAGCGTTGTAAAAAAGCGGACTTGAGGAACATGCTCTTCCCCGTTCAGGACCGCCTGATAAAGATGGGCAATGCTCCACCTCTGCGGAATATGATAGTTGAACACTTCCGTCAGTTTTTCGGATGCCTGTCCGGTAATGGTGTTACGCCATGTGCGGAAGGGTACGAGAAGCTCTCCCTTTTCATCGAACGCCATATAACCGTGCATCATCGCACTGAAACCAATCGCGCCGATTTTCTGCAATTCCGTATCGTACTGTTTTTTCACATCCTCTGCAAGACTTTTGTAGCAATCCTGCAGCCCGGTCCAGACATCATCCAGGCTATAGGTCCAGATGCCGTTCTCCAGCCTGTTCTCCCAGTCATGGGCACCGGATGCGACCGGCGTATTATCCTCGCCCACCAGAACCGCTTTGATCCTGGTAGAACCGAGTTCAATACCGAGCACTGTACGGCCTTCTTCAATCTGTTTCTTTACTTCTTCCGTTGTAAACCCCATTGTAACATCCTCCTTTTTATAAAACCATTTTTTCAAAAGTTTCCGTTGTACAGGATAAACAAAATCACCGCAGGGCACGCTTTCGCTGCCTGCTTATGATTTGTCTATACCGTACAACTGATACTTTGAAACGAAATAAGACATTTCATAATTACCTGTTAAACTCAGAATGCAGCCATATTCCAGCGCAGTTCCTTCTTGAAATCACGAATATTGGTGTTCTTATCGATGACAACACTTTCGATTCCCATCGCTGCTGCCCAGTCTTCCATCTGCTCCACTGTCAGGTCATATGAGAATGCCGTATGATGTGCGCCGCCCGCAAGAATCCAAGCAGTCGCTCCGATTTCCATGTTCGGCTGCGGCGTCCAGAATGCCGTACCAACTGGAAGCTTCGGCATCGGCTTCTCCACTTTCTTGCAGTCTACCGCATTGATCAGAAGCCGGAATCTCGTTCCGAGGTCAACTAACGAGCAGGCAATCGCAGGACCTGTCTTGGAGGTAAATACGAGACGCGCCGGATCCTCTCTGTTACCCATGGAAAGCGGACATACTTTGATACCGATCTCGCCTTCCGCTACGGAAGGACATACTTCCAGCATATGTGCCTGCAAAATGCCCTCTTTGCCCGGAACCAGATTGTAGGTATAATCTTCCATCATGGAAGTTCCTTTTGCATCTTTGATATCCGCTGTCATCAATTTCATCAGACGAACCATAGCCGCTACTTTCCAGTCGCCTTCCGCGCCGAATCCATAACCTTTCTCCATCAGTCTCTGAATGGAAAGGCCGGGTAACTGCTGTAAACCGCCCAGCATACCGAAATGCGTAACAACCGCGTGATAATCATTCTCTGTCAGGAATTTTTCGATACCAATTTCCTGTTTTGCCTGTACGGCAACGTGTTTTCTAAATTCGTCTAAATCTCTGCCCTCATCGATGATCTTGTATTTGCTGTAATATTCTTCCACAAGGGCATCCACGTCCCCCTGCGGCACAGCATTGACATATTCTACCAGGTCGTTGACACAGTAATGATCGATTTCCCAGCCGAACTTGATCTGCGCTTCGACCTTATCGCCTTCCGTTACGGCCACGTTATTCATGTTATCGCCGAAACGGCATACTCTGACATGGGAAGATTCAATAACACCGAGCGCCGTCCGCATCCAGCTGCCCAATTGGTCCTGCACCCTTTCGGATGCCCAGTGCCCGACGATGATCTTCCGCTCGATTCCCATACGGCTCACGATATGTCCATATTCCCTGTCTCCATGCGCCGACTGATTTTCATTCATGAAGTCCATATCTATTGTATCATATGGAAGCTCTTCATTAAACTGTGTATGTAAATGACAAAGCGGTTTTTTAAATTCCTTCAGGCCGAGTATCCACATCTTCGCCGGGGAAAAGGTGTGCATCCAGGTAATAACGCCAGCACAGTCTTCATCATTGTTCGCATCGTTAAAAGTCTTTCTGATGGATGCCTGACTGATCAAAGTCGGCTTACACACTACTTCAAAAGGCAGCTTCCCGGAAGCGTTCAGTCCTTCCACGATTTTCGCCGAATGCTCCGCCACCTTTTTTAAGCATTCATCTCCGTACAGATCCTGTGAACCGGTACAGAACCAGAATTTATAATTTTTTGTCTGCATAGACTCCTCTCTTTCCGCCGCCTCTGCGGCACAAACATCATGATTGACT
Source organism: uncultured Lachnospiraceae bacterium (assembly GCA_910579395.1). GTDB lineage: Bacteria > Bacillota > Clostridia > Lachnospirales > Lachnospiraceae > UBA3282. The sequence continues at coordinate 39,744 of CAJTUC010000019.1, forward strand.
TCTCTGCCTATTTGGAAAGGGCTGCCAGATCGGCAATCATTTATTACCGGCATGGCAGCCCGTTCTCCCTGTTATCAAAAAACTTTCTTTATTTTTTCTTACGCGCCATAACGACACTCTGAACGATCAGGAACAGACACAGCATAGCCGCAATCGTAATTCCTGTCCACCAGGCATCATCAAGCCCTGCAGACGAAACGATATTCTGAATCGTACTCAATGACAGAACGCCGACAAATGTACCGAAGATATTGCCGACACCGCCCGTCAGCATCGTACCGCCTATAATGGAGGATGCGATTGCATTCATTTCCGCGCCGGTCGCATGGGACGGCGAGCCGGAACCAACGTGCATAAAGTATACGAATCCACCGATTCCCGCTAACAGTCCGCAAAGAAGATGCGCCAAAAATTTCGTTCTCTTTACATTGATACCCAGCATCATCGCGCTCTGAGCATTACCGCCGACCGCATAAAACTGACGGCCGAGTTTGGTCCATTTGAGTGCAAAGAAAAGAATAGCAACAACCACCAGCGCAACAATAACGCCAATCTCAATATAAGCGTTGACATAATTTCCAAGTTTATTGACCGAACCCATGCCGGGTACAACAATACGAGTCCCTTTCAGAGCAACAAACGCTTCATTTTGTACATTGAACGGATCAGTATTGACAATTGTCGTCATACCGCGGGCAAAGAACATACCGGCCAATGTAACGATAAACGGCTGAATCTCCAAATAGGCGATCAGAAATCCCTGTACAAGGCCAAAAGCAAGCCCGATTGCGAGCGCGATTACAATCGCCATGAATACATTTCCGTTATGGAAGTCCAGATACACCGCACAGCACATACAGACAAGCGCGGTGACACCGCCTATGGAAATATCGATTCCCTTCGTGATCATAACAAGGCTCATGCCGCAGGACAAAATGATCAGCGCCGCCTGTGCATTCAATATATTGAAAAAGGTCTGCGGTTTCCGGAAGCCTGATCCAAGAAATATGACTGCACCGATATACATCAATAGAAATACAACGATCGTGATCGTAAGGAGCAGATTCGTATCGGTCATGTTTTTGAATTTATTTGCCAATCCGCCGGATGCGGATGTTTTCTTTTTCGATGACATACTAAGCAACCTCCTTCGTCTGTAATTTCTTCATGGTCGCAGAGAACCATTCCCTTACTACCGGTGCACTGATAACAACCAGAACAATGACAACGACTGCTTTATACGCCGGAAGCGCTGTTGATTTCACATTAAATTTAAACAATGTCTGCGTCAGGAACTGAATGACATAGGCGCCAATAATAGACGCCGTCATGTTAAACTTACCGCCGCCGAGCGCATTTCCGCCGAGCGCGACCGCCAGAATGGCATCCATCTCAATATCCTTCGCAATGACCGAATAATTGATGGAAGAAACACGACTTGTTTTGATCAGTCCGACGACTGCAACACACAGACCGAGGATTACGAACGAAAGCACTTTGATGACCTGCGGATTCAGTCCGTTCAATCTGGAAGAATTTTCATTAATACCTACCGCCTGTGTATACAATCTGAGGTTCGTGAACTTCAGAACAAGACCGATCACGATCATACAAATAATCGCGATAAAGAACGGTGTCGGAATTGGAATACCCGGTATAAAGCCGCCAAAATATCCGAAAGAAGGATCATTAACGATTGGCAGCTCATTGTTGTTGATCCATGCCGCAATAGAACGGCCCGCTGTATAGAGAATCAGCGTTGCGACCATCGGCTGTATTTTAAAGTAAGCCACCAGCACACCGTTAAACGCGCCGAACAGCATCGCTACGACACAACACACGAGAAAAGCAACAATGATCGGAGCCTGCAATGTTTCCGGACGTGTATCCCGACCGCAGAGCACACGGAGCAATACGCTTCCCGCAATTGCTACAGCCGCGCCGACGCTGATATCCTGTCCGCCGGTAGCCGCGGTAACGAGCGTCATGCCGATTGCCAGAATCGCAACTTCGGAACCGGAATCCAGAATCGTCACCAAAAAGCCAGACAGAACCGGATTTCCCAGATTATTATAGCCCAGCGTGATCTTAAAGAAACTCGGGTCTGCAATCAAGTTAAATAAAGCAAGCAAAAGCAGTGCTGCCAACGGAATAAAAATCTGATTCCTGAATATTTTTGTGAAATTATTACTATTTGATTTTTTTAATTCCTTCGTCCCCATCTATTTATCACCTCCGGCAATGGTATTCATGATCGTTGTCTGGTTCAGTTCGTCACCGGAAAGTTCGCCTACGACCTTGCGGTCTCTCATGACGATCAGTCTTGAACAGGTACGCAGCATCTCATCCATTTCGGAAGAAATAAAGGTAACGCTCATACCTTCCGATGCCAGTTTCAACACCAGTTTCTGGATATCCACCTTTGTTCCGACATCGATACCTCTCGTCGGTTCATCCAGAATCAGATAATCCGGATGGGTTAACAGCCAGCGGGCCAGAATAACTTTCTGCTGATTTCCGCCGGAAAGCGATTTGATCGGCGTATCCGCAGAAGCCGTTTTAATGCTCAGAAGTTTAATATATTCGTCCGCAAATTTATTCGCTTCAGCCTTGGAGAAAGGTTTAAAGAATCCTTTCAGTACCTGCTGTGCGAGAATCAGATTGTCGCGTACGGACAGTTCTCCGACAATGCCGTCAATCTTACGGTCTTCCGGAAGATAGGCAATACCCTGCCGCATCGCATCAATCGGTTTTGATATCTTAATATCTTTACCATCCTTTTTCACCTTGCCGCCAAGCACTCTGTCTGCGCCGAAAATAGCACGGACACATTCACTTCTGCCCGAACCGAGCAAACCGGTGAATCCGTTTACTTCTCCTTTATCGATATGGAAATTAAACGGCTTGATACCCGCATCGCTGTAAAGTTTTTCTGCCTCGAATACGGGAGCCGTGTCCTTCTTCCTCTCATATGCTTTCTGTTCGCCCTGAATATCCGCCATATCGTCAAGCTCCTTACCGAGCATCGCAGAAACAAGTTTTACGCGGGGCAAATCCTTGATTTCGTATTCTCCTACCAGCTTACCGTCGCGCATGACCGTAATCCTGTCGCATATTTCATATACCTGATCCAGGAAATGCGTAACGAAAATGATGCCGACGCCTCTTTTTTTCAGGTCACGCATCAATTTGAACAGCTTTGCGACTTCCTGCTCATCCAGAGATGAGGTCGGCTCATCGAGAATCAATACCTTACATTCCATATCTACCGCACGGGCAATTGCGATCATCTGCTGAACCGCAATAGAGCAGCTCTCGAGCTGCTGTGTCGCCGTCGCCGGTATCTCCAGTGACTGTAAGATTTTCTCTGTATCTTCATTCATCTTTTTCCAGTTCTGATAAACGCTCTGCGTTCTTCCTATGTACATATTCTCTGCAACCGAAAGGTTCGGGCACAGCGTAATTTCCTGATAAACGGTACTGATGCCGACTTTCTGTGCATCCTGCGGCGAACGGATCGATGCCGCCTTCCCCTCTAACGAAATCGTTCCTTCATCCTTTACATAACCGGATACACCGGTCAGGACCTTGATTAAAGTTGATTTTCCGGCGCCGTTTTCGCCCATCAGCGCATGTACCTCTCCGGCACGCAGTGTAAAGTCAACCCCCTGTAATGCGCGTACGCCGGGAAAGCTCTTATGAATATTTCTCATTTCCAATAAAGCGCTTTCTTTCCCCACTAAGTCCACCTCCTGTAATTTTGTGTTTCAAAAACAACGGACAGCACGCTTCGCGGGCTATCCTTATGTTAATAAAGATGTTAATAAAGCGCGGTGCAGGCCTGTATTCCACGCTGCGCCGCGCCTATTATCGCTATTATTATAAGCTATATTCGTTTAAATGACAACTTAGATACCATAATTTTTAACATCATCTGCTGTGATCGTTGTCGCATCGAAGCCCTTCTCATCCATGATGATCGTCTTTTCGGTAAGTGTTTCGCCGTTCTCTAATTTCTTGATGATATCGCTGATATAAGAGGACTGGAACGGATTACACTGTCCATCGTAATTCCAGTTACCGTCAAGCAGTTCCTGAAGCGCCCACTGATTGCAGTCAAATCCCATAATAATTACGTCTCCGTCAACACCGTGAGAGATGTTTGCACTGTCCAGCGCTGCTACCGCACCTCTTGCCATATCATCGTTCTCTGCATAGATTACATTGAAAGATGTACCGGAATCGATTACAGACTGAACAATCTGCTGTGCTGTTTCTGCATTCCAGTCTGCAGTCTGCTGTGTAACGATGTTCCATCCTTCGGACGTTGCTGTATCAGTGAGTGCGCCGGAACGGCCTACCTGTGCTGCAGAGCCCATAACACCCTGAAGATGAATGATGTTGTACTCGCTGAGTCCCTGACTCTTTAACCATTCAACTGCCGTCTGGCCTTCTTTATCCATATCGGAAACGATAGAACCTTCATAAAGGCTCTCGTCCGCATCGATTACACGGTCGAACAGGATAACTCTAACGCCCGCATCCTGTGCATCCTGTAAGGTGGAATCCCATCCGGCTGTACCAGCTGCGGAGAGGAGAAGATAATCAACACCGTCCTGGATGAACTTCTGTGCTGCTGCAATCTGCTCGTCGTTCTCATTGCTGTAAGCGAAAGATGCGTCATAGCCATTCTCTTCTGTGAAAGTTGCTTTCAAATCTTTATCATTTGCTGTACGATATCCGGACTCGTTCGGGTCATTGTTGATGATACCGACTTTAATCAGCTCGTCAGAGCTTGCGGATGTATCAGCTGCTGCATCATTGGATGCCGTGTCCGCTGCTGTATCATTGGATGCCGTGTCTGCTGCTGCATCATTGGATGCCGTGTCTGCTGCTGCATCTGTTGTTGCAGCCGTATCATTTGTTGCTGCTGTGTCTGTTGTTGCCGGTGTACTGCCGCTGTTTCCACATCCGGTAACAACTGCAGCTACCATTGCAAGGCTAAGTACCATGCTCACTACTTTCTTTTTCATATTCATATCCTCCTTCTGTTTTGCGTGAGAACTGGTCTGACAAAAACAAGTTCAGGTCGTTCTCAATGACTAAACTTTAACAGAAACAAGAATCTATTTCAAGCTTTTTTCGTTGTATTAACTAATTTGAACGCTTTTGATAATACAAATTTTGTCGAAAAAGGCGTATTTTTAATACAAATTTTTGAAACTTACAAAATTTTATGATTCTCTGTCCGTTTTAGTACATTTTTTTCTTTTTTATTGAATTTACGAATATATAATAAATATTTTTACATAGTCAAATCTTCTACGGAATGATAAAAGAGTGATTTTTTTATTCTGTTATGATACGGTTATCATAAATTTTTTGTACCGCAAATTGATAAAATCTCTTAATCTTGGAGAAAAATTATGATATTTTTATAATAGAAATCTTTTACAGGAAAAAGTTAACGGACACAAGCGCAATATCACGGGAAAGGAATCAGGCATACCGATGGAATCAAAATACAGGCAGCTCGCCGAAATCTTAAAAAATAGACTGGAAAAAGACATCCGGCAGGGATTCTACAAGCTGCCGACGGAAAAAGAATTATGCGCCCAATTCCAGGTCAGCCGCCAGACTGTTCGTCAGGCGCTTCAGCTTTTGTCGCAGGAGGGACTGATCGCCAGAAAACAGGGAAGTGGCTCTTATGCGACCGGCCTTCTCCCGGAAATGTCTAAAAATCATGTAGCCATCCTGCTTTCTTCCGATATGGAATATATTTTTCCCGCGCTGCTCGGCGATCTGGAAACTTTCCTGTCTAAAGAAGGATATTCCGTCTCTGTTTTCATCACGCACAACCGGACCGATATAGAACGCTCCATTTTACAATCACTTACCGAAACACCCCTTCGCGGACTGATTGCGGAACCTTCCCGTTCCGGCCTTCCGACACCGAACTTCGATTTATATGAGAAACTTTCCGCTCAAGGCACAAATATTGTATTTTTTCACGGCTATTATTCCAATCTTCCGCCCTGTTCCTATGTAAAAGACGATAATTATTCCGGCGGCTTCGCGCTCGGACAATTCCTGATGGAGCGCCGGCACAGACAGATTGCCGGTATCTTCCAGCTCGACACGATTCAGGGACAGGAGCGCCATCTCGGCTTTACACGCTCCATGCTGGAATCCGGACTTCCCATTGATGAAGACACGGTCGCATGGTTTACGACCGAGCAGCTCGTCCGCCTCGAAAAAAAACAGGATACCAGATTTCTTTCGGACTTTATAAAACGAAATCTGAGTTCCTGTTCTGCCGTTATCTGCCATAATGACGAAATCGCCTACTGGCTGATCAAAGAACTTTCCTATGCGGGACTCCACGTTCCCGAAGATATCAGCATTGCGAGTTTCGACAACAGTTACCTGAGTGAGCTTTCAGTGCCCGGTCTGACCTCTCTTTCCCATAAGCCGCATGAAATGGCCATCGCAGCAGTCTCTCTTCTGATGAAAAAAATGCAGGGACAGAATGCCGTATCGATGCAGCTTCCCTGGAGCCTCATCGAACGCAGCAGCGTATCCTTCTGGACGGACTAGTCCCGTGCCCCTGCGTTTTCGAGCTCACTCATTGCGCGGTATTCCCTCGGTGTACAGCCCTGCGTTTTCTTAAAGACAAAGCTGAAATAATGCGGATTTTTATAACCGACCGCCAGTGCGATCTCATTAGAACGCATCTCCGTCTCCCGCAACAGGCTTTTGGCTTTCTCCATACGCTTCTGCGTCACATATTCTACGAAAGTCATCTGCATTTCCTGACTGAACATGGCGCTGAAATAATTGGGGCTCACCTCCTGCGCCGCCGCAATTTCATTGAGGGACAGACTTTCCCTCATATAATTTGCTTCGATATACTCCAACGATTTCTTCAACGCTTTTTTGCTCTGGCTCTTATTCTCCCGGTCGCGGAACGCGATTGCCTGTGTCAGCATTTCTTCTATATAACGCCGCATATTTTCCAGACCGATTTCCATCTTCTGAACATCTTCTAATCGGACACTCTGCAGAAACTCCTGCTGAGTCACCCCGATTTCCTCCATATAAGAAAGCACCGTGAAACGCACATTCAACAGCGTATAGTCCCAGAAAATCCTGGATTTCAAAGCCTGATCCATTCCCAGCAGAAAATTGTTGACGAACTCCCCTGCCTCATCTTTCTGCCCTTTTGCAAGAAAACTTTTGATCAGCTCCGGGTTTGTCTTATTCATATCGACAACTTCCAAAGCCCCATCTCCGGCCTCCGAGGCCAGTCCCTCCGCCTGCTTTTCGGACAGAATATGCTTCGACGGTTCGAAGAAGCGATAATTAAAAATATGATTCAGTTTCCGGTAACATTCGGAAAGCTGGCTGAACCGTTCAATCGGACTGCCGGCTGCCGCATACCAGTTGGTTTCTTCTTCATACTGCACACAAATCTGTTCTATGCCTTCCAGACATTTATCCGTCCGTTCCGCAATGTTCTCTTTCTCCCCTTTTATCATAATGCCGTAAATACTGATATTCCATCGGAACACCAGATAGTAACTGGAAAAACGCATGAGAAAGCGCATCAGTTCCTCATAACATTTCTGACAGGCTTCCCCCGCCTGCTGTTTATTCGCCTTTTCCTGCACATCGATCAGAACAAGGTTATAAAAAGGCGCGTTAATATCCAGAGAATGTTTCTGCGCTTCCTCATAAATCTCCTGAACAGATAACTTTCCGGCAAACACTTTTTCGAAAAAAGTCCGCAGGAAAAACTGCTCATATTCGTGCATATCATCCTGATATTTATGGAGATAATTTTTCTGTTCCTGCTCCGACTCGATTTTTTCCTTTACTTCCGTCAGCGCCTTCTGCAGAGTGCGCCTTGTAATCGGTTTGAGCAGGTACTGCTCCACCCCTTCTCTGATGGCCTGCCTTGCGTATTCAAAATCATCATACCCGCTGATGATGATGATCTTCATCTCCGGAAATTCCTGTCCGACAATATGACTGAGCGTCAGGCCGTCCATAAAGGGCATCTTGATATCCGTGATCAGCACATCCGGCCGGGTCTTTCTAATTAAAGGCAGAGCCATTTCCCCGTCACCCGCTTCCCCGACGAATTGATAACCGAACTGCTGCCATGGAATATTATCACGCAGTCCTTCCCTGACGACACTCTCATCTTCCACCAAAAAAACTTTTAACGCCATTTTTACACCTCCTATCCGCTCTAACAGACATCAACTCAATAGGTTCTCGTATCCAGATATTCATCTACATTTTCCTTTGTGAAGACTTTTTCTTCCACAATGTTTTCTTTATCTACCGTTTCGCCGTTCTCCAGCTTTCGGAGAATCTCCAAAATATACTCTCCCTGCTCCGGATTACATTCAATATCCACATTGATAACTCCCTGCGCCACAAGTTCCAATGCCTCACGGACCGCGTCAAAAGAAATCAGAATGACCTCACCGTCCACCCCTGTTGTTATGCCTTCATCCTCCATCGCCTGCAGGGCTCCAAACGTCATATCATCGTTCTGGGAAATGACCACATCGATATCCGAATAGGTCATGAGAAACGCCTCCATGACCTCTTTTCCTTTTGCCGTCGTAAAATCCGCCGGTTCCTGCTTCAGAATATGCCAGTTTGGATGCTCTCTGGCAATGTTTTGAAATCCTTTCGTACGCTCAAGCTGAGCCGATGAACCGACCGTTCCCTGTAATACGACAATGTTGATTTCCTCTTCTTCCCGGCCTTCCGCTTTCAGGTAATCTTCCAGCCAGATACCCGCCTTTTCCCCCTCGCTGACCATATCGGAACCCACCCATGCCGTATAAAGCGAAGCGTCCTCAAGGGAAGCCTTTCTGTCTACCAGGATCACCGGAATCCCCGCTTCCTTCGCTTCCTGCAGCACGGTTTCCCATCCGTTTTCCGTGGCCGGCGAAAACAGGATATAATCCACCCGCTGCGAAATAAATCCCCGAATCGCCTTAATCTGATTTTCCTGTTTCTGCCGGGCATTATTAAATTCCAGAAAAAAACCATTCTCTCTCGTCAATGCACCCTGAATGGACTCCGAATTGGCAGTCCGCCAGACCGATTCACTGCCGAGCTGGGAAAAGCCGACGACAATCAGATTCTCTTCCTCACCGGGTACCTTCTCCAAACGATTTGCTTCCGGCACGACATCCTGAAAAGAACCACAGCCGGCCACCGACGCCAAAAGTAACGCCCAGAGCAGAACGACGCAAAACAGCCTTTCATATTTATGATCATGTTCCTTTCTCAGCCTGCGATGTCTCATAGGTATCTCCTTCCGGGGAATCCTCCATACGTTGTGCCGGTATCATGACCCGTACTTCCGTTCCCTCGCCTTTTTGGGATAAAATCGTCAGCCCGTACGCCATTCCGAAATTCATCCGAAGCCTTTCGTTCACATTTGCCAGTCCAAAACCGGATTCCGTTTCCTGACAGGGGCGCGTGATTTCTTTCTGAAGCCGCTTTAATTCCTCTTCCTCCATCCCCACACCATTGTCCTTTACACACAGACAGATCTTTTTTTCCCGTCCTTCCTGTATCATGAAACCGCTGATCGTAATCTTTCCCTTCGCTCTTTTATATTTAATTCCATGATACAGCGCATTTTCCACAAGAGGCTGCAGCGTCAGCTTCAGAATCCTGTATGGATAAAGCGCCGGCTCAATGGAAATCTCATAATCGAGAATATCATGATAACGCACCTGCTGGATTTCCAGATAACTGCGGATATGAAGTTCCTCGTCTTTAATTGTAATAAATTCCTTGCCATGGCTCAATACCAGACGGAAAAAATCCGATAACGACACGACCATATCGACCGCCTGCTCCGATAAATTCCCCTCAATCAGCCAAATGATCGTATCCAGCGTATTATATAGAAAATGAGGATTGATCTGTTCCTGCAGCAGGCGCAGCTCCGCATAACGCATCTTCCGTTCATCCTCTTTGATCTGACTCACCATGACTTCAAGGTGTTTTGACATTTCATTCACGCTGTCGGCCAGCTGTGACACTTCATCCCTCGTCTCAACGCCGGCTCTCGCGGAAAAATCCCCCGCCGAAATCTGCCTTGTCACACCGCAAAGTTCCCTGATCGGCCTTGTGATGCCGTTGGCGATAAAGGAAGATAAAAGCAGGATACAGATAATCAGGCAGAAGAGCAGCGCCGTCCACAGCACAATGAATTTCTGTACCTGATCGTTTAACTGCACCTTTAAGTTTTCAATACTCTTAGTCTGATAATAAATATAATACTGGATATCATCCTGAATCAACTCCGTCAGAATATAAATATTGTTATCCAGCATTTCAATATTTTCATCATAATGACCGCCTTCTTCCAGATTGAGCTTAATATCATCTACCCTGTCTTCCAGCGTATCGATATTGCGCAGCAGCCGCTGCAGCCATGATTTACTATCCTTATCTGTCGTGATCCGCATCAGGACACCGAAATCTTCCCGCAGTTCCTCGATGACCTGATAAGGATCCTCCAACGTCTCATCACTGCTGATATTCTCAAAAGTCACGGCACCCACCACCAGCTTATAGAGGCTCTCGTCCATCTCTTCCTTAAAGTTCAGATTATAGCTGTTGGCAATCGTCATATTGCTGACGATCTCATCGTAAGCATAGCTGTAATTCCGAAGAGAAAAAATCAGATAAATCGTAATACATACAAAGGGCAGCACCGTTCCTAAAATTATGATCATCAGCTTATTCTTCAGCGAATATTTATTCTTAGATTTATTCATAGATCATTCTTCCTTATTGCGCTTTCATGAAAAACGTTGTACTATTAAAGCAATTAGTCTTTCATTCCGTACTTTAATTATTTAACATAATTATTTAACATAAGAAAGGTATACTACCGAAATGAATTCTTCCTGGCTTCAAAAAGCAATCGGCTATATTAATAAAGATACCAGCGAGCAGAACGAATCTCCCAAACTGATTGTCGTTATTAGAATTCTGGTTCTTTCCATGCTTTTTTATATTATCATAAACAGTATAATCTATGTCAGTATTCTAAACAATATTGGAATTGCAATTTTATTTGCTTCTTTTCTGATCTTCCTGGCTATTTTTTTAATGTCCTATCACGTTCACACGACCAGAGTCGTATACACACTGGCTTTGTGCATGTCGGCATGGATCGTCGTTAATATTGTCTATTTCGGCTGGGATGTCGGCGTACAGCATTTCATTCTTGTCATGCTCATCCTCAGCTTTTTTTCCGGCTATTCACAATATACCTTCAAAGCCTTTACCGCCGCCGTGCTCTGCTGTTTCCGCATTTATCTGTTCTTTCTGTGCCAAAGCCGGGAGCCGGCCGTTATCCTTACGCCAATAATGACCAATTCTCTGCAGATCATCAACACGCTCATGATCTTCTGGTGTATTTCCGTGATCGCCTATGTATTCAGCAAAGACTCGCAGGCACTGGAAGGAAAACTGATCGATTATAATAACCTGCTGCAGGATCAGGCCAATACGGATGCACTGACCGGATTATATAACCGCCGGAAAGCAATGCAGTATTTGGAAGAACTCCTGACGCCTTCCAATCATGACTTTACAAGCATTTGTATCTGCGATATCGATTTTTTTAAAAAAGTTAACGACAACTATGGTCATGACGTGGGTGATATTGTTCTGCAGAATCTTGCCGATATTATGACGACAACATTGGAGAAAAATATTCTGGCCGCCAGATGGGGCGGCGAGGAATTTCTGCTCGTCTTTTCAGGCTACAATGGCGACGAGGCCTATGCAAAACTGGAAACCCTCAGAAATAATATCAAGTCCCTTGAATTTAAGGCCAAAGAGCAGACCTTTTCCATTACGATGACCTTCGGCCTGGCTGAATATGATTTCAGTTCCGACATCGATACGATCATCAAGGAAGCGGACGAGAAACTATATATGGGCAAGGAGAACGGAAGAGATCAGATTGTTTTTTAATCCTGTAACAAAAGATATTCAATGAATGATGCCCTGCTTCTGTACATATACTTAATCAAAACCGTCAGAAGCGGGGGATTTTTTTGAAAAAAAAGCTTTCTCCCAAACAATGGGCAGGGGCAATTCTATTATTGTTCCTCTTTATCTTATTCACGCTCTTTCTTTACAGCCGGTTCCACGAAGATGCCCGGTTCGAAAAATTTGCCGAAAAATTTTTCCTGACGGAGTTATGCTCCAACCCCGTCACTTTCCACTATACCCTTTCTGAGCCTGCCGCATACGAAATCGACGAAAGCACGCTCACCCTTCCGGTATACCATGCCGGTCAGGCATCCGAAGAACTGGAAAAAATCCGAACCGTTCTAGTCGCTCTACGGAAATTTCATCCCGAAAACATGTCCGCAGCGAACCAATACACTTATATACTGCTCTCCACTTATCTGACTGCCGCCGAGAACTGCTCTTCCTATCTTTATTATGAAGAACCACTTTCACCTTCCTCAGGTGTGCAGTCCTCTCTTCCGGTGCTGCTTGCCGAATACCGGTTATCTTCCGCAAAGGATATCGAAAATTATCTGTCCATCCTTTCCCAGATTCCGGCTTATCTGGAGGGTATCGCGCTCTATGAACGGGAAAAAGCGCAATACGGACTTTTTATGTCTGATGCTTCCGCTGATAAGGTAATTGAACAATGCGACACGCTGATGGACAGACAGGCTCTGGAAGCCGAAAGCCACTTCCTGGAAACCACCTTCACACAGCGGCTTACAAAACTCGTTGAGCAGGGCCTTATCGAAACATCAGAAGCTGAGCAATGGCAGGCGGAGAATAAGCGTCTGCTCACAACAGTCGTTGCCCCTGCCTATGACAGGCTCGCCGATGAACTGACTTTGCTAAAAGGCAGCGGAACGAATACGCAGGGGCTTGCCTGTTATGAAAACGGCAGAGAATATTACCAGGCCTATCTTCGCCTGTCAACCGGCTCCTACCGCACAGTTCCCGAAATTAAAAAAATGCTTTCCAATGATTTTGAAAAAAATTATGTTTCTCTTATCACACTTTTGCGGGAATATCCGGCGCTAAGCGATTCACTTCCTTCCGTGAACAGTACTTTTCCGACGGTCTCTCCCGAAAAGATACTCGCCGGACTGCAGCAAATGATCACGGAAGATTTTCCGGCCATTCCACAGCAGACCGGCTGTACCGTCAAATATGTTGACGAAGCGCTGGAACCATACTCCGCGCCTGCTTTCTACATGGTACCCCCCATCGATGACATGGCGGAAAATACGATATACATTAATCGATTAGATACCGCCGAAGGGCTTTCTCTTTTTACCACGCTCGCGCACGAAGGGTACCCGGGACATCTTTATCAGACCGTATACAGCGGTTCCTATTTACGTTCCATCGGTGCCAGCCCTCTGCGGAGCATTCTGTCTTACGGCGGTTATACAGAAGGATGGGCGACCTATACGGAGCTCCTATCCTATGATTATACTATCCGGCTGACCAAAGATATGCATCCCGAAACGGAAGCTCTTTATCTGGCAGAAAAACTGAACCGCCAGATTCAGTTATGTCTTTATTCCATACTGGACATTATCATCCACTATGAAGGCGCACCGTACGAAAGAGTCTGCGAAATCCTCTCCGCCATAGGCATTTCAGAAGATGAGACTATGCGCGCCGTTTACGAATACATCATTGAGGAACCCTGTAATTATCTGAAATACTATCTGGGCTATCTGGAAATCGAAGCACTGAAAGAACAGGCCGAAACCATCTGGACAGAGAGTTCCGGAGAAGGAGCTTTTACCCTGTACCGTTTTCACAGATTCCTGCTCGAAAACGGCCCTGCGGATTTCAGGATTCTCTCCCGTCTGCTGGAGACCACCCGCCTGAATGGACGGTCTTACCTGTTGGAAAAAAAGAATTGATTGATACGCTGTAAAGCCTTCTCCAACACCAGTTTTTCCTCTTCCGAGAGCGGCTCCACGATTGCATTGACCATTTTCTCGTGGAATTTCTGATGATGGAGAAAGGCCTGCTTTCCCTTCTCCGTAAGAGAAACGAGTACGACTCTTCTGTCCTCTTCGCTCCTGACCCTCTCTACATAATTCTTTTTCACGAGACTGTTAATGGAAATTGTCAGCGTTCCTGTCGTAACACGCAGCATTTTGGCGACCGTTGACATATTCTTCTTTTCTCCAATGCCAATCGCCTCTATGACATGGATATCATTCGTCGTAAGGTCTTTATATTCTCCCGTACGAATTGCTCTTTCTTCAATTTCATTAATATTCCTGAATGTTTTGACCAGCACATCATTCAGGGTGTTATTTATATCCATTTCTATCCCCCCCCTGTCCGCTTTGTGGACACTTACTCAACTCATGGAGAATGACTCGCAGAGACATTCTCCAGTGTAAGAAAGACTTGCTCCGCAAGTCGTAGAACTTCTTCACGAAGCGGCCTCTGCCGCGAGTGTTAGAAGTTCTTCTTACGCTTTTATTCGATCGATTTCAGAGATTCCGCCATATTAATCTTCTCCAGCTTAAAGAACATCAGCCCGTTGACGAACACCGCAAAAACAAACGTGAGCACAAAACTCCATAAATAGCTGACAGGTTCGATCAGTGTCTTAAAAGACACCATGTCGATATTGATATTGTACATGACAAACCAGTGCAGCCACTTCCCAAGCCCAAGTCCGACAATGGCTCCCATACCCGTCAGCACCAGATTTTCCCGGAAAACATAGTCCGCCGTTTCCTTCGCATAAAAACCAAGTACCTTAATTGTCGCAATTTCCCGGATCCGCTCTGTAATATTAATATTGGTCAGATTATAGAGCACGATAAAAGCGAGGCTTCCGGCGCAGATAATGATCAGCGCAACAATATAATTCATGCTTTCCATCATCGAGCCAATCCTGTCCCGCATATCCTGTGTCACAGAAACGGCAAGAACATTGTCTCTGTCGGAAATCTCTGCAGCCGCTTCGTGTATATCGACGCCTTCCGACACGACAGCATAGGCGCTCTTATATTCCGGCTCCATACCGAGCTGTTCCGCATAAGTTTCTTTATTCATATAGATATAATTATAGACAAAATTTTCACAAAGAGCGGATACCGTCACCGTGAGCGTGTTCATATCGCTGTCACGCAGCGTCACCTTATCTCCCACTTTGATACCCATATTTTCCGCCATCTTTGCAGTCAGGACCGCCCCTCCCGCCGCAGGATACGGAATCGGCTCTCCGCTCTGTGTGTGAAGATTTAAAAACGTACTGATTTCCTCCACATTTTCCGGAATCATCAGATTAACCGATTTTGTCCTCCCGCTGAAATCCAAATCGACGCTCTCTTCATAATGACAGGCTGTCTGCTCCAGCTTCCCGTCTAACTGTTCTGCCATCGCTCCGATATCCGCTCCCTGCACGCTTTCTGAGAAAGTGATGCCAATATCAAATATCTGAATTTCATCATACTGCATATCCGCAATATTTGTCACGGAATCTTTTACGCCATAGCCCGTAACGAGCAGTGCCGTACAGCCGCTGATACCAAGAATCATCATAAAAAACCGCTTTTTATATCTGAACAGGTTCCGCACGGAAACCTTGTGCAGAAACTTCATCCTGCCCCAGATAAAGGATACCTTTTCCAGGAAAATACGCTTGCCGCTCTTGGGTGCTTTTGGCCTGATCAGATTTGCCGGAACGCTGTACAGTTCGTACCTGCAGGAAAAATACGCCGCCCCCATGGAGCAGAGAAGCGCTGCCGCCAGAGACAGGACAGCGACCCAGACATCAAAATAGTATTCGATTTCTCCCATGCTGTACATAATACCGTAACCAATCCATATGACTCTCGGAAACAGCCATGTACCGCCCGCAAAACCAACCACCGCACCAAGCGCCGCCGCAGAACCGGCATAGAACAGAAACTTTCCCATGATGGCGGCATTTCCATAACCAAGTGCCTTTAAAATCCCAATCTGTGTCCTCTGTTCCTCTACCATCCTGTTCATCGTTGTCATGCAGATCAACGCCGCCACCAGGAAAAAGAAAATGGGGAATACATTGGCTATCGCCGCAACAATATTGGAGTCACTTTCATAACAGGCGTATCCGATATTGGTATTCCGGGTCAGCACATAGGAATCCGGTGCTTCGATATCTGCAAGTTCCTCCCGCGCATCGTCTATTTTCTGCTGGGCATCCGCTACCTCTACTTCAAATTCGGCTTTCGCATCCTCATACTCCGTGCGGGCATCGGCAAGTTCCAGTTTACCGTCCTCCAAATCCGCCCTGCCTTCCTCCAGTTCCGTCTGTGCATCCGAAAGGTCCGTTTTCGCCTGGGCAAGTTCTGCTTTCCCGTTCTCTAACTCCACCTTTCCCTCTTCCAGTTCAGTCTTGGCATCGGCAAGCTGCACTTTGCCATCCTCAAGTTCCGTTCTGGCATTCGTTATTTCCGTTTTGGCCGCTGTCAGCTCTTCCTCCGCTTCCAGAAGCACTTTTTCCTGATAGGCAATCTCATCTTTTGCAATGCTAATCTGCTCTTTTCCCTCCTGAAACGCCGCTTTGCCGGCATCGATCTGTACAAGTCCGGCCTGAATCTGCGCAATCCCTTCCTGTAACTGCGCCTTTCCGGCCTGTATCTCTCCGAGTCCGGCATCGATCTGACCGATTCCCGCCTGCAATTCCGCCCTGCCTGCCTGTATCTGGCCAAGGCCCGCTTCAAGCTGGCTCATTTGTGCGTCATAATCTTCCTGCGAAATTCCTCCAGCTTCCAGATAACCTTTTAACGCTTCTTTCTGTGCGTTCAATTCCGCTTCCTGTCCGGCGAGTTCTGCATCCTGCGCCGAAAGGGTATCCTTCTGCGCGCTCAGTCCCGACTCCTGTGTCGAGAGCGCATCGAGCTGTGTTGAAAGTTCGGTCTCCTGCCCGGCAAGTTCCGCTTCCTGCGCGAGCACTGCCGCTTCCTGTTCGAGCAGCAGCGTTTCTTTTTCCTGCAGCATTTCTTTTGCCTGCGCCAGTTCGTCCTTACCGTTCGCCAGCTTTATTTCGTTCTCAAAGATTTCCCATTCATGCAGGGCAAGTTCCGTTTCCGCATCCTGAATTTCCAGTTCCTTATCCTGAATCTCCTGCTCTCCGTCCAGAATTTCCTGTTCGCCATCCAGAATTTCCTGCTCGTGGTCAGCAATTTCTTTTGTTCCGTCCGTAATCTTCTGTTCACCGTCGGCAATTTCCTGCTCCCCGTCTAATAATTCCTGTTCACCGTCCTCAATTTTCTGCAGAGCATCGTTCAGCTCCTCCTCCGCTTCCGCTTTCTTATCGTCCAGTTCTGTCTGGGCATCGTCAATCTTTTCCTGCGCTTCGGCAATCAGTTTTTCATATCGTTGCTGCGCGAGCGCTTCCGTTTTTTCCTCCATCCCGTCCTGAAGAGAATCGATAAGATCCTGATATTCATCCGTATAGACATCATACTTCTGCTTCGTCGTCACATAAATTTCTGTCAGATAGTCACAATCGAAAGCCTCTTTCGGCACATAAAGAAAAGCAGAGATGCGGCCCGTACCGATGGAAGTCGTTCCACGTTCAAAATTGATATAAGAAGGAGAACGCACAATACCCACCGCCGTGAAAGTACGGCTTCCGAACATTTCCAGCGTATCCTCATCATTGCTGTCCGTCACCGTAATCCGGGCACCGAGCATTTCTTCCCCGTAAAAAGCGGCATCCAGCAGGCATTCATCCGCTTTTTCCGGCATCCTTCCGGCAGTCACTACGATCCTGTTGATCGTCTCCGGCACCGCATGGATTTTATAGACCGACTCGTTCCCTTCCTCAAAAGCACAGATTGCATCTACCGAAATCGTTCCCTCCACATCGGCAATCTCATCCAGCGCTGCCAGTTCCTCTACATTTTCTTCTACAAATCCGACAGTCGATAACAGCCTGAAATCAAAAAAATTCTGCTCCGCCAGATAAGTATTTTCTGTCTCGATCATCGCCGGTGTCGTTGCCTTTAATCCTGCAAATAATCCGACGCCCAGCATCACGATCGACAAAATTGCCATATACCGCCCGAAGCTTTTTTTAATTTCCCTGACTGTCGTCTTAATCATTCCGCTGCTCATTCATTCGACTCCCTGCGAAAAAAACATCCTACCATTCAATCTCTTCCACCGGTACAATGTGCTCATTTATCTCCATTTTGTCCACCGTTCCGTTCTTCACCGTGATAATTCTGTCCGCCATTGCCGTCAACGCCTGATTATGCGTGATAACTACAACCGTCATGCCTTCCTTTCTGCACGCATCCTGCAGCAGCTTCAAGACTGCCTTACCTGTATTATAATCCAGCGCCCCCGTTGGCTCATCGCATAGCAAAAGCTTTGGATTCTTGGCAAGCGCCCTGGCAATTGCCACTCTCTGCTGCTCTCCGCCGGATAACTGCGCCGGAAAGTTTCCTGCCCGGTCTTTCAGACCGACCATTTCCAGAACAGACATTGCATCCAGCGGCTCCTTACAAATTTGTGCTGCCAGTTCAACATTTTCAAGCGCTGTCAAATTCGGCACCAGATTATAGAACTGAAACACAAAACCAATATCATATCTTCTATACGATGTCAGTTTCTTTTTATTATAGGCCGAAATCTCTTCCCCATCCAATATGGCCTGTCCTGAAGAAAGGCTGTCCATTCCGCCCAAAATATTCAAAATCGTCGTCTTACCTGCCCCAGAGGCTCCGACCACGACACAAAATTCTCCTTTTTCAATCGCAAAATTTACATTTCTTAACGCCTCAATATCCACTTCCCCCATGTGGTATGTCTTACCGACATTCCGAAATTCCACAAATGAGCCCATGCCGTATCCTCTCCTGTTTTCTCACGCAAACTGCCGTGATTCCGCTTCACGGAATCTCAAAATCTCATGACAAGCAAAAGCTTGTCATGGAAGAATGCCTGCACCTCAAGGCATTCTTTCGGGCGAGAAAGGCTCGCGCTGCGAGCCGTAGAGCTTCTTAGCGAAATGCCCATTGGCATGAACTTTAGAAGCTCTTCTCGCCCTCTTCTATCATACTGTCCAGATAACCTCTGTCCCAGAGCAGGATCTTCAATCTTTTCGCCGCATCCACCGCCGATGCCGTAAAATACTGGTTCGTCATGACCGCGCCCACCATTCTGTCATAATAGTCTCTGCCCGCATAAACCTGCTGAACCGCCTCCACACCGACAGGAGCCGAATATCTTTTACACTGAATGGCATAAGTAACGCCTTCTTTCTCTGCCAGAATATCGACTCCGTAATCACCGCTTCCGCGTGTTACCTCTACGTCAACAAAGCCTCTTTTTTCCAGAAGCTCCGCACAGAAATATTCAAAATCATGCCCTTCCATTTCGTCAATTGCGCCCGCCCGGCGGCTTCTTCTGTACTGCCTGACAAGAAGCCTGACCAGAAATATGAATCCCATGCAGAGGCATATTCCCAAAACAACCGCTATGAGCAGCCATGTATCCTGTATCTTATCGTTCATTTTGCTTTCTCTTGCGCTCTCTATTCTTTTTTGTCACGCGAATCGAGTCGTATCAGGTACCCTTTAGATTCCAAAAGTATTTTAACATATGTACTTTGAGACCAAAATAGTTTGATTCTAAAAAAAATATAAAATATGCCGCTCCACAAAGCGCTAAACCACTACATCATTCCCGCCAGCACAATGCTGGCTATAACTCCTGTTATTGTTGAAAGAATCGCGCCTGTCAGCGTATAACGTGTTTTTGTCACTTTTGCCGCCATATAATAAACGGACATTGTATAAAAAACCGTTTCCGTACAACTCATCATAATGGAAGTCGTCATACCGATCAGGGAATCCGGGCCGTGGTTCTTAAAAATATCCAGAACGAGCCCTGTTGCAGCGGAAGAAGAAAACATTTTGACCAAAATCAGTGGAATCAGTTCCGAAGAAAATCCGAACTGCCGCGTGATGCCCGCGAACAGACTGCCGATAAAATCCAGAAAACCGGATGCACGCAGTACGCCTACCGCCACCATAAGCCCGATCAATGTCGGCATGATCTGTATGACCGTATGGAATCCGTCTTTTGCTCCTTTGATAAATTCCTCATACACGTTCGTTCTGACCGTAATGCCATATGCCACGATATAGAATATAATAACAGGTATTATTATATTGGAAAAATGCGCAAAAACCTGTGTCATAGAAAAGCCTGCATAAATCTTATTTCTAAAATTTATGCAGGCAGTTTTCTTTTTATGTGTTTCTTTCAAGCTCCATCATGCCGAGCTTCAGCGCTCCCATAATGCCCTGTTTATCATCCAGACTCTGGGGAACAATGAATGTATCCAGATCTTCCAGTTCTTTTGTTTTCAGGTAGCCATTCAAAAGCTGTCTGAAGCGGCTGCGGATCATCGGAAAAAGCTGCAGCTGGTGCATAACGCCGCCTCCCAGAATAATCCGTTCGGGAGACAGGATACAGGTAAGATTAACAAGCGCCTGTGCAATATACTCCGCTTCCAGTTCCCAGACCTTCTGCTCTCCCGCTAACTCAACCGCTTTTTTCCCCCATCTTCCCTCGATGGCGGGCCCGGCTGCCAGTCCCTCCAGACAGTTTTCATGAAAGGGACAAAAACCCTGGTAAGTATCTTCCCGGCTTCTGCTTAACAGCATATGTCCGCCTTCCGGATGCAGCATACCATGTACGAGCCGTCCTTCCGATATGATGCCGATACCGACGCCGGTGCCGACTGTCATATAAACGCAGCTGTTTAATCCCCGTGCAATTCCCCATGTATATTCTCCCAGCGCAGAACCATTTACATCCGTATCGAAGCCCACCGGTACATCGAGCGCCTCTTTAAAAGCACCTGCTATATTATAATTCTGCCATGCCAGCTTAGGGGTAGTCGTAATATAACCGTATGTATCGGACTTTCGATTGACATCAATCGGCCCGAAGCATCCAATCCCCAATGCCTCGATTTCCTTCTCTTCATAAAAGGAAAGCAATTTCGGTATAGTAATTTCCGGTGTTTCCGTCGGAATGGAAATCTGCTCCAATATATTGCCTTTTTCATCGCCAATGGCGCATACCATTTTCGTGCCACCGGCTTCCAATGCTCCCAGTTTCATATGCCCCTCCATCTCAGCCCGCAAATTCAGACTGACAGAAACTTCTTATTTTTTAACAATCGCAAATGTCTCTCTTGCAATAGCAAGTTCTTCATTCGTCGGAATAACAAGCACCTTTGTTGTGGAATCCGGTGTCGTAATGACTAAATCTTCTCCACGCTTCGCATTCTGTTCTTCATCCAGCGTAATGCCGAGATAACCGAGTCTGCTGCAGACCATATCTCTCATGAAAGAACTGTTTTCGCCGAGTCCTGCTGTAAAGCAGATTGCATCCACACCGTTCATCGCCGCCGTATAGGCACCGATATATTTGGTCACACGGTATGCAAATGTTTCCATCGTACGGATGCCCGCATCCTCACCTTTCTCATAAGACGCCTGTAAATCTCTGAAATCAGAAGACAGATTCGAGGACAGTCCGAGCACGCCGGATTTTTTATTCAAAACGGTCATGATTTCGTCGATGGACTTTCCTTCTTTATGCGCGATAAATTCTATGATCGCAGGGTCGATATCGCCGGAACGGGTTCCCATGATCAGGCCCTCCAACGGTGTCAGTCCCATAGATGTATCAACACATTTGCCGTTCTTTACCGCCGATACGCTGGCGCCGTTTCCAAGATGGCATACAATAAGCTTTAAGTCTTCATACTTTTTGCCCAGTACTTCCGCTGCCCTCTTGGATACATAAGAATGGCTCGTCCCGTGGAAACCATATCTTCTTACTTTATATTTCTCATAATATTCATACGGAAGACCGTATAAATAAGCCTCCTGCGGCATTGTCTGATGGAAGGCCGTATCAAATACCCCTACCATCGGCGTTTCCGGCATCAGCTCCTTACAAGCCGCGATACCGATCAGATTAGCAGGATTATGCAGCGGTGCCAGTTCGTTACAGTCTGTGATAGCCTGTACCACTTCATCCGTGATCAGCGTAGAAGATGCAAATTTCTCACCACCATGCACAATACGATGGCCGACTGCACCAATTTCGGACAAATCCTTTACGACGCCGGATGTTTCATCCGTCAGCGATTTTAAAACAAGGCGGATTGCCTGTGTATGATCTTCCATGGGCGTAACGGTCGTTATTTTATCTTTCCCGGTAGGCTGATAAACAAGCTGGCTGCCTTCAATACCGATACGTTCACACAATCCTTTTGCAATCAATTCTTCTGTCACTGCATCAATCAGCTGGAATTTCAAAGAAGAGCTGCCGCAGTTAATAACTAATATATTCATTGTTAAAATCCATTCCTTTCTCTCATCCTGCAAGCTTTGAGCCGCAACGCAAAGCTGCAATTGAAAAAAATATTTTCTCTTTATATTAACCGAGCTGTGCCTGTACTGCCGTGATTGCCACAACGCCAACGATATCTTCCCAGGAACAACCGCGGGACAGATCGTTTACCGGTTTCGCAATACCCTGAAGCATCGGTCCATATGCTTCCGCCTTTGCAAGCCGCTGTACCAGTTTATAGCCGATGTTACCACAATCCAGATTCGGGAAAATGAGAACATTCGCTTTACCTGCCACTTCGCTGCCCGGTGATTTGGATTTCGCAATATGAGGAACCAATGCGGCATCTGCCTGCAGTTCGCCGTCAATACACAGGTGCGGATACATCTCGTGCGCAAGTCTGGTCGCTTCGACAACCTTATCTACCAACGGATGTTTTGCGCTTCCCTTCGTCGAATGGGATAACATGGCAATGATCGGTTTCGCGCCGACAAGGCTCTTGAAACTCTTTGCAGAAGACTCCGCAATCGAAGCCAGTTCTTCCGCTGTCGGGTCCTGATTCAGGCCGCAGTCTGCAAAAAGAAAAGTGCCTCCCTCTCCGAACTCACAATCCGGTACATCCATGATAAAGAAACCGGATACCAGTTTAACACCGGGCGCTGTTTTCAGAATCTGCAGCGCCGGTCTCAATGTATCCGCCGTTGCATGATTCGCTCCGGCTACCATACCGTCCGCATCATTTGCTTTTACCATCATAACACCGAAAGTCAGATAATCTTT
This sequence comes from uncultured Lachnospiraceae bacterium, assembly GCA_910579395.1. Taxonomy (GTDB): domain Bacteria; phylum Bacillota; class Clostridia; order Lachnospirales; family Lachnospiraceae; genus UBA3282. The sequence continues at coordinate 62,970 of CAJTUC010000019.1, forward strand.
TAAAAGCGTCTCTCTCGCTTTCTCCGGTGTCATGCCTTTATTTTTTCTTGTCTCATAGAGCAGTTCGACATATCCATCCAGTTTGTCCGTCTTTTCAGGATCGACGATGGTAACGCCGTCCAGTTCTACTTCCAGCCAGCTTGCACCGTCCAGGATTTTCTCTTCATTACCGATCATAATGATGTCGGCAATACCGTCTTTGATAATATGGGACGCCGCAATCAGCGTTCTTTTATCGGTGGTTTCCGGCAAAACAATTGTTTTTTTATCGCTTTTTGCCTTTTCTTTCATGATATCAATATATGCCATAACAGTTGTTCTCCTTTTCCTTTATTTGGGTCTTACCGTAAGATTTTTGATCAGTCCGCTCTCGTCCACTTCACGCACGGTAGCAATTGCCATAACGTTATAACCGCCGAAATTCGCGATAAATTCGGCCTGTGTATCGTTTACAACTTCCGCTTCCGCAATCGAATACTGGCGAAAACCAAATTTGTTCCGGAAGAACATATTAATCGCTTCCTGCCCATAAATATGATATTCCTTCTGGGATGAAGTATTGGTACAATAATCACAGATTCTGCCATCTCTCGTAAAAAGCTCGGCAAGCCCTGCAAAGTCTTTATTTTCCATAGCCTGGACATATTTCTCAATAGGTTTCATATTAATACCATACCTTTCTCTTAATCTACAAACTTAATATACTTTTTCGGAATTGAGCAATGCGTCGGTACCGCCGTCCACGAACATGACATTACCGTTTACGCCCCTCGCCGCATCGGATGCAAGGAATACCATAACTTCTGCAATTTCATCCGCATCCATCAGACATTCCTGACCATATTTGGTCGGAATGGGAAGGGCATTCAATGCCATTTTGGCAGAAGTGCTCATGGTAGCCGTCATTGTGGTATTAACATTGCCGGGCGCCACCGCGTTGATCCGCACACCGTTAGCTGCCCAGGAAGCTGAAACCCGCCTTACCCATCTTGCCAGAGCATATTTTGTTGAAACATAGAGACTGTTACCCACACTGAGATTGGAACTGTCCATCTGGGATACCAGACTGAGAACTCTCTTTTCGTCCCCGATATTATTCAGCAGGTCTGCAATATCCATACGGCCTGCTCCCTGTGAGATTGTGTTAGAAGCGGTCACAACACAGCTTCCCTTCTTCTTACACAGTAAATCATAAACCCCCCGCGCGAGTGCAACCGTGCCAAAATAATTCAGCGAAATTATCAGCGGAAGATTTCCGCAGGCTCCGGATACGCCGGCATTACAGATGATACCGTCAAGTCCCTCCGGGTGCATCTTGTGAAGAGTATCAACAGCTTCCTGCCGTCCCTCTTCGGATGCCAGATTCACGCAGATATCCCCGTCTTTCAAGTCAATATTGATGACTTCATGCCCGCGCTGTAATAATAGTTCCTTCGTCTTGGCGCCTATTCCGCTGGAAGCGCCAGAGATTGCATATACACCCATTTTTGTTCCTCCATTTCGTTTTTGCTATACTTTTATTATAATAAAGTCCCCATTTATTTACAAGTGTGAAGAACGAACCCTCTTCATACTAAAGAATGCCCAAAACAGGCATTCTTCAACTATGTACGAACTACTGTAGACGAAGCATTTCCGTATAAGCGAGCAGGAACGGGCCTACCCCCTTTGCATCATCTTTTACGACAGGCTCTGACATATAGTAATCGAACGTTCCTGAACGCATACCGCTTCCCCCAAGCCCCGCTACGAGGCAGATTCCGCCAAGATGCAGATTCCCTTCATCGTCCGTAGAAAGATATCTGTCGCAGATTCCCTGAAACGCTTTCTTTCCGTTCTCCCGATAGCTTTCCGGTAAAAAGCCGAGGCGCACACCCTTTAACAGCGCATAGGCCATGATCGCACTTCCGCTTGTTTCCAGATAGTTCTTTTCCATACCGCCTACATTGACGACCTGGTACCACATACCGCTTTCATCCTGATACCGCAGCATCGCATCCATCAGCTCGACAAAAGCTTTCTTCATATTCTCATAAGCCTCTTTGTATGTATCATCGGAAGAAACATCTGCTTTGTCCAAAGTATCGAGCAGTGCCATAGAATACCAGCCGAGCGCGCGCAGCCAGAAATTCTGGCTGAGTCCTGTCACTTTATCGCACCAGAACATCTCTCTCGAAGAATCATAGGCATGATAATACAGACCCGTCTCGCTATCCCGCATGTTTTTTATGACCTGAGCAAACTGGTTGAAAATATCGGCATAATTCTTACGGTCATTAAAACGCGTCTCATATTCCATATAAAAGGGCTGGCACATATACAGGCCATCCAGCCATACCTGGTTCGGATAAATATTCTTATGCCAGAAATTCCCTTCTTTTGTCCTTGGCATATTCTCTATCTGGCTGTAAACGAGGTCAATGGCCTTGCGGTATTTTTCTTTACCGGTCAGATCATACAATTCGAACAGCGTCTTTCCCGCATTTATATTATCGATATTCAGCTCATTGATATCATAGCCGTCAATCGTTCCATCTTCTCTGACCTTATAATCGATGAACGCATCCGCAAATTTGAAATATTTTTCGTCTTTGGTAATTGCATACATCTCTAAGATTGCCTTGATCATGCAGCCGTCGATATAATTCCATTTCGATTTGACGCCCTGCAATATTTTTTCAATATTCCATATCGGGCGGTCCGGCGTACTCTTTTCCATCAATTCATCGATATACTTTTCAATCCTGTCCATTGTGTGACCCTTCCTTTCTCTCAACCTGCGAACTTTGGACCACAGATTTCTTTTTTTGTCTGCAGATATTGTCCGTATGCCATAATAGCGGCGCATATCTCTTCCGTACTCTCAGACGGCTTTATCTCCGCCATCAGTTTTTCCACGATTTCCATGCCTGTACCGACGTATTTTTCCTTTAAGATAATGCCCATCCGGCACGCCTTGAGGATACAATAGCCGATGACCGCACTCCCGAATATGTCGATGCCGTTCTCCGTTCCGCCGTCCACGTTCTTCTGCATAAGCCCGCTCTCCGCATCCCGCTTCCCCAGGACCACCTTCAGCATCTCCTTGAACATATCCTGCAGCTTTCTGTACTGCTCATAAATCTGAATGCTCATATTATCCATCGTGTCCGCTAAGGCCGCCAAGTACTGCACTGTACTCCTAATCGAGCGATCTCCCCCGCCGCACATTATTTTCTGCGCATTCTCAAACTGTCCGATTATATCATTGTATTTCTCTTTTTTGCCATATACGGTCTCGTATTCCATATAGAACGGCTGAATCCTGTACAGCGCATCCAGAATCTCTTCCGGCTGCTCTCCGCGATATACGAAATTGCCGCATTCGCATCGCGGATAATCACACAGACGATTCATGACCGACTCAAACGCTTTACGATATTTCTCTTCCTTCGTTGTACGATACAGAAAGAAGAAAATTCTACCCGCATGCACCCAGTCTGCAGAGAAAGCCTCCTGTGAATCGCCCCTGATGCCGCCTTCTTCTGACAAAAAAGTATCCGCGTAATTCTTTATAAAAGAAAAATACGCTTCATCTCCACTCACTTCGTGCAGCTGTCTTGCCGCAAGAAGTGCGCACCCGTCCTCGTAATCCCCATATTCATTACGATACCGGTAATTCTTAAAATACTCGTTCATATAGTTTCCTGCTTCCATTCCAACCTCCGTTTTCTTTTTTCTATCCTGACAGCCCCTGGTAATGGAACTCTTTAAATTCAATAAACAGCGATTCTTCACCGCCATAGCCGTATATACCGACCATCGCTCCCGTAAATCGTTTTCCCATTGAGATTCCTTCATCGCACAGATAGTATACATTGGATAATTCTGCGAGGGTTTTTCCTTCTTCTTCCACTTTACCATAATAGAACCTTCTATGCAAATACTCTGTTTCAACACCGAGCACATATTGTTTTCCAACCGGCTCCTCCGGAAGGATTTCTTTCGGATGACAAATATCTTCCGTACCGATATGTTCTTTTACCTGTAGGGCATATTTATCTTTGTCCCGCTGAAAATAGCAGCACACCCATGTATTTTCATCATAATAGCATGTAATGCCGGCCTCCTGTCCTTCTTTGAGTTCCGGAACCGTAAGCTCTGCCTCCGCCCGGAAACAGAAGTCGCTCTGCCTTCTCACCAGAATATTTCTCGCCATAACGCTTGCGAGCGGATGTGTACTTCCTTTTAAGATCAGATTTCCGTTCTCAAAACGGATTGCATCCTTCTCCGGCGGACGCGGCGTCATGAACTCTCCGGGCAGACCGTTTGCAAAAGTTCCTCCATCCGGGAACGTGCCATTCTGCATATCTACGCTGCTTCGCACATTTACGCCGCTTCTTTCCTGAACGCTCTCAGTACCGCCTTTTTCCTGTACCGGCAGATCGGGCATTTTCTGCAGCACACTCGGCCCTTTCAGGCCATTGACAATCGGCCAGCCATCGGCTGTCCAGGTAATCGGGTCAAGGGCTGTCTCCCTTCCAAGAATGCTGTATCCGTCGCCAACTCTCCGGCCGCACAGATAGACCATATACCATTCTCCGTTCTGGGTGCATACCGGTTTCCCGTGTCCGCAGCGCTGAATCCCTGCCTTTTCATCCATCTGCCGCATGATCGGATTATAAGGACAGGGTTCATAATTTCCCATAAGTTCCCGGCTCCGCGCGACCGTGATCCGATGTCCCGGTCCCGTTCCGCCTTCTGCGAGGAACAGATAATAATATCCGTCCTTTTTCAAAAGATGCGGGCCTTCCGGCGCACGCTTCTGATCGCCGTAAAATAACAGTGAAGCTTCCGATATCTGTCTGGTACAGTCGCTGCTCAATTCGAAAATTCTCGCTCCCCTGTTCAGAAGCATATAATGCCTGTCGCCCTCATGAAAAATGGAAGGGTCGATTCCGTCCTCATCAATGACTGCCGGTTCGCTGTAAGGCCCTTCCGGCTTGTCGGCGCTGACAACGATCTGCTTTCTGTAAACGATTCCCGTATCGTTCAGCCGGTACGTCGCCGTTATATAATATCGTCCGTTATTATATGATATATCCGGCGCCCAGTAACCTCTTCCGCCTTCCAGTTCATCCAGATGCGCCCATTCCGGATTCGTGATCGCATGTCCGATGATCTCCCAGTGAATCAAATCTTTTGAGTGGGAAACCGGAATGCAGGGGAAGAAAATAAAGGTAGAATTCACCATATAATAGTCTTCACCTACACGGACAATCGACGGATCAGGAAACATACCCGTACGAATAGGATTGTGATACATCTTTTCATAGGCCGCCCCGGTGCGTTCCTGATAATAGGCCAGCAGTTCCGTATGTTGATGCTCCCATGCAATCTGATAGGGTGTTACCAGATTTCTGTCACCCGCGGTAATGTCCATACCGACCTTCTCCACCAGATAGCGGTTCATCTCAAGACTGCCCGCCATGGCCGCATAATGGAGAATTGTGCGGTTATCATCATCCACCGTATTCATGCTCGCACGCGAATACTCAACGATATATTTTACGATTGGAAAATTTCCCGCTTTCGCCGCATATAAACAAAGCGGAATACCTTCCTCCGTTTTCTTATCAATGCAGGGCGGATCCTCCACGAGAATCCGCACCACTTCGTCTAAATCATGCTCCTTAATTGCCTGTTGCAAGGGATGTAACGTGAATGTACTCAAAATCCGCATGACCTCCTATACTATTTTCTGCAAAAATATTTGCAAAAAGTCCTATCTTCGCCCCTACCCATGTATGGTCCGAAGGCATAAAGTCTGTCGGCACAGCGATTTCCTCATCACCCAATGTACAGAACATCTTAAACACCGGACCTTCTTTTCCTTCTTCCATCACAAAAGAAAAAATTACTTTCTCTACTTTCTCCGCGAGTTTCGATAACACGCTCATCTTCTCTTTCATGCTGCCGTCTTCCGCATCATAAGCTTCCGCATATACAAGCGTTTTCGCACCGTCGATCACTCTGACCGCAAGATAAGCATAATGTCCTCCCATCATGACCATACCGGCCTGCTCTTTTTCGGAAAGGCCTTCCGTATGCAGACAAACAGAAGCTTTAAAAAACGGACATACGAGTTTCTGGGTCAACACATTCGAGCTCTCCCATAACACCGGTTCCTTTTTCCCGGATGGATTCAGAGCATACAGCCGCAGGAAACCGGGATTTTCCGTCAATGAATAGAAAGAATCCCTTGCATTTCCAAGCCACTGCCACATCAAATTCAATTTTGCATCTTCGAAATCATCGGAAGCTTCCAGCGAACAAGGTTCCTCGCTGATACCCGTGTTCGGTTTTTTGCAGACAAGACAGGGTTCTCCGCAGCCGTCTTTCGCATTCTCTCCCATGACCGGCCAGTCATTTTCCCATATGACCGGCTGCATATGTACGATACGGCCATATAAGCCTCTGTCCTGAAAATGAAGAAACCATTCGTCACCGTTCACCGTGTCCACGAGTCCGCCCTGATGAGGGCCGTTTACGATAGTGCTTCCCTGTTTCAATACAATCTTTTCTTCATATGGACCGTAAATATTTTTGGAACGGAGCGCCGTCTGCCAGCCCGGCTTCACGCCTCCCGCCGGAGCCAGGATATAATAATAACCATTTCTCTTATATACCTTCGGGCCTTCGATCGTCGGCTGCGTTTCCACGCCATTGTACAGAATATGATCTTCTCCGATTGCCTTTGTACCGTCAGGAGACATCGGGAAAATGCCGAGATAACTCTTAAATCCGATACGGCTCTTCGCATATCCGTGAATCACATACGCCTTACCGTCATCATCCCAGAACGGGCAGGAATCAATCAGCCCTTTTCCTTCCAGCACGAGCACCGGGTCATCCCATTTCCCGAGCGGATCTTTCGTTTTCACCATGAAAATACCCTCATCCGGCATCCCGTAATAAATATAAAAGCAGTCGTTATGATACCGGATTGCCGGCGCCCATACGCCTTTGGAATGCTGCGGCGTATCATATTTTTCATAATCTATCTTATCAATCGCATAGTTTACAAGTTTCCAGTTCACCAAATCTTTGGACGTCAATATCGGAAGTCCCGGCACATAGTTAAAACTGGATGCCGTCATATAGTAGGTATCCCCCACTCTGATCGCATCCGGATCCGAATAATCCGCGAAAATAATCGGATTTTTAAAAGTACCATCTTCCAAATCGGGTTTCCACAAATATTCCATTTTCATCAACATACTCCTTCCTCTATCTAACACAATTTTATTATCAAAAATGGCTCAGGTCAATGCCCTGAGCCATTTATTTGCAGGCGCTCTCTCTGTCCGCCTTATTATAATTCGTCTAACAGTAAGTCCTTATAGACTCCACCTAATTCTTTCAGCCCTCTGGCAATACATCCTCCATACATGACAGCACCAGCATACTGCAAATGCGTATTATCGCTGAGTCCTTCCATATGGTAAGGATATTTTCCTTCCGGTATGTGCATATACCAGTTTTTGGAAGCTTCCGCTCCCACTCTGGTCATCTCCGCACGGCTCATGCTATTCAAATCAATCAACGGGACATCCAGCTTTTCAGCCGTCTGCTTCATTGCCTCCACATAGTCACCATGCTCTCCCGGACCGAGCGTTTTCTCATCGACAAAACATCTTCTTTCCAGCGGTGTGATCAATACCGGCAGAGCCTTCTTATTCCTCGCGACATTGACAAATTTCTCCAGGTTGACCATATAATCGGAAAAGGGTTCCGTATACCGTTCAGGGTCTTCCTTCTTCTCGTCATTATGTCCGAACTGGATAAAAAGGAAGTCTCCTTCCGATATTTTATCATAAATAGCAGGCAGTCTGGACTCATCTATGAAGCTTTTCGTACTTCTGCCATTTTTCGCATGATTCTCTACCTTCACATCCGGTTTTAAGAACAGATGAAATACCTGCCCGATGCCGGTCTGCGGATAAGTCATAATACCATTATACTGTACGGTAGAATCACCGGCCCAAAAAATTGTTGCCATAACCAATCCTCCAGTTACACCTAAAACTGCAAGTTTGGCCGTAAGACCAAACCTGCAAATAAAAATCTTTGATTTTTATTCTTTAACCGCACCGATATTAACACCCTGTACGAAATATTTCTGCAGGAAAGGATACAGAATCATGAACGGGATAATAACAACGATAATCGCCGCATTCTTGATCGTATTCTCTGTCGCATTTCCGGCTGCCGTAGGAAGATCACTACCCATGATCATACCACGCAGTTTCATCTGGAAGTTGTATAAATCGGAGTTGTTAATATACAGTTTGTAGTGCGTATAATCGTTCCAGTAAGATACCGCATACATCAGACCGATGGAAGCCAGCGCCGGCTTAGACATCGGAAGCACGATTCTGATAAAAGTCTGCATCGGCGTACTGCCGTCCAGCGTGGCGGCCTCATACAGACTGGCCGGAATCCCTTCGAAGAAGTTCCGCATCAATACCAGATTGTATACATTCAGCGCCGGATATAAAATAACGACCCACAAGGTATTCGTCAAATGGAACTGCCGCAATACCAGGTATGTAGGAATCATACCACCATTGAAGATCATGGTGAACAGTAACAGGTTCGCAAAGAAGCTGCGGCCCGGCATTTCCCACTGAATCAATACATAAGCGCCCAGTGTTGACAAGGTCAGCGCGAGCAGCGTACCTACGACTGTTGTAAAGAAGGAAATAAACAACGGACGAGACAGCGTCGGGTTCGACAATACCTGCTGATATCCGTCAAGACCAAATTTCTCCGGCCACAATTTCATACCATATGCTGTTTTTAAATCAAAGGAGTCAACCAGTATCTTCCAAATCGGTATCAAAATAATCAAAGCTATAATAATAAATATAAGGCCGTTTATAACCGAGAAGACTTCTATTTTCTTTTTCTTTTTCATATCGCTTCTCCCTCCTATACAATTCCGCGGCCTTCGCGTACTTTCTTACTCCACTGGTTACATACGAGCACAAGTACCATGCCGACTAAAGATTTGAATAGACCAACGGCGGTCGTGTATCCGTAGTTCGGAATCGAACCACTGTTAAAACTCTGATAGTAGATATATGTCTCGAGAACGTTGGAAACATCCAATACTGCATCATTCTGCAATACGAAAACGGACTCGAACAAATTCATGACCTTTGCAAGGTTCAGAATGATAACGGTCAAAATTGTATTTGCAAGCGCCGGGAAGGTGATATAACGCATCTTGCCCCAGCGTCCGGCACCGTCAATAGACGCCGCCTCATAAAGTTCCAGGTTCATTCCGGCCAGAGTCGCCATAAAGATAACGGTCTGCCAACCGGTCTCCTTCCATAGCTGGATTGCATAGAAGGTTCCCCGCCATGTTTTGGAACTTCCCAGGAAATAAATCATATTATTGGCATCGACCAGTCCGAGATTTACAAGGAGTGTATTCACAAGGCCCTGTCCCGTAGGCGCCAGTACCAGAGAGAATAAGGATGCCGTAACAACCCACGACAAGAAGTGGGGGAGATAAATAATTGTCTGTACGACTTTCTTAAAATGAATATTGATAATCTCATTCAAAAATAAGGAAACGACAACTGCTACCAATGTCGTTAAGATCAATCTGATCACACTGATCTGCAGCGTGTTCCAGAATGCCGACCAGAATCCGGGCATATCGAACATCTTGCTGAAATTTTCAAGCCCGACGAACTTTGGCGCTTTAATTCCATTATAATTGGTAAACGCATATCTTACCCCGAACATGGGCAGATAGTAGAAAATAACTGCAAAGACCAGAATCGGAAGAAACATCACATAAAATCCTGCGTATTTCTTCACCCTAACCCCCAACGGTTTGTTCGATCCTGAGCCTTTCTGTTTGGAAACTGACTGTTTTTTACTCATTAATGCCTCTCTTCCTTCCCCGATAAAGTGAATTACCTTATTTAATATAATATGGAGCTATGAAACATCCCATAGCTCCATATCTATTATTTTTCCAAAAATTACTCAAAGGAAAAAGATATATTGGATTTTACTGATTGTTCAAAGAATCAACAATCTGCTGTGACCAAGCAGCGCCGCCGTCAGCTTCATACTTCGCATAACCCTCTTCGATGGTCATTTCGCCCATAGCAACTTTTGCAATAATTTCGTTCTTCAAAGTTGTCAGGTCACCGTTGTACTCTGTCATAGCGTCCGTACTCGGAATCAGGTCTGCTGTTACACAGTTCTTAGCAAACAGTTCTGATGATGCCTTTGCTTCCGGAGCAACCGTCTTCTCTCTCGGGTCGTTTGCCAGTTCAACAGGCGCAAGGTTCGGGTCAATGTGAGCCTTGGTATACTGTGTACCAGGTGTCTCAAGGTTGTCTAACATATGGAATTCGCCTTCTGCGTAAACTTTTTCTTTAGACTCGCCTTTATCGTTCGTTTCACCTGCGTATAATGTCTCAGCTGCAGTTGACCAATGCACGCCTTCTACACCGTATGTGAAGAGGAACTGTACGTCGCCGCCATCCTGCATTGCTTCGATGAAGTATCTGAATACGCCTTCTGGGTTCTCGCAGGTAGATGTGATGCACCATACCGGAGGAACACGGTCAAGGTATGCGCCAACTTCCGCAATCGGAGGAAGTGCTATCAGTTCGCTGTCAATTTCATTGTTCTCAAGGTTGTTCTTCAGGTTAGATGCCCATGTACCTGCCCAGTAGGTAAATACACCGAAGTCATCGCTGTAGAATTTGTTACGGCAGTCAGCCGTACCGTTTGTCAGAGTCGTAGGATCGATTACGCCCTTAGCATAAGCGTCTGCCAGTCTCTCAAGAGCTGCTTTCATAGCATCCTCTGTAAAGCCGTCTGCATATGTACCATCTTCTTTGATATAGAAGCTCGGATGTGCATCCTGATAGAACTCAGGCAGATAGTTGATGTACGGAGCTTCGGTTCCGATGAAGCCTGCTGCCGCCACACCAAATGTATTGCCATCTACGCCGTCACCGTCCGGATCGCCGTTTGTGAATGCTTCGAGCATTGCAAGGTATTCCTCATAGTTCGTAGGAGCGCTTGTAATGCCGCAGTTATCCATCCATGCTTTCTTAACGTATGTAACACATCCGTTACCACGTCCGGAAGGCATACCATAAAGCCGGCCATTCAGCTTAACGCCTTCAACAATACCTGCGCTGTTATACGCTTCCTGTCTTTTCTTTAACTCGGAATTTTCCCAAGCGTCTGTCATATCCCAGAGTACGCCTTCAGCAGCGTATGCCGAATAATATGTACTGGAAAGGATGATAACGTCCGGCCAGTCGCCGCTTGCGATCGTCTGACCTACGTTGTCATAATAAGCGTCATGGTCAGGCTGGATAACATTTACTTTGATTCCCGTCAGTTCCTGGAATTTAGCCCAGAACTGTTCTTGTCCGTTCTCTTTTGTGAATACTGTACCATCGATCATGATGGTGATTTCTTCCGGCTTCTCAATATCATCCGCTGCCGGTTCTGCTTCTGCCTGTGTATTGTCTGCTACAGTATCTGTTGATGCTGCGTTGTCTGTGCTGCTTGTATCTGTTGTATCTGTTGTAGCTGCTGAGTTGTCGGTAGTAGCTGCAGAATCGCCAGTATTGGAGCTGTCTGCATTACCGCCGCCGCATCCTACTAAGGATGCTGTCATCGCAGCGACCATGAACAAAGAAACAATTTTCTTTTTCATAAAAACCTCCTTAAAAATATAAATAATTTTTCTTTTGATATGATTGCAATCATCTATTGTCTATTATATAGCTATAAGAAGGTTCTGTCAAAGCATTTTTTCGATTTAAAGCTATAATTTCAGATTTTAAATACTGAAATTTCAGACTTCAATTCCTGTATATCATCTCGCGACTATCCAAATCTGAATATCCGGCAGTCAAACAGCCGCAAAATGGCTGCAGGCATTGAAATCGCACCCCAAATTCACCCAAAAATTACCTAAAAAAACGCAATCTCCAATAAATCAATACTTCCTTCACCCAGGAACTCCAAATACAGACCCGATTTCTCACTCCCGGACGGCAGTTTTCCTTCTATTCTGCTCCATTCGCCCCCCTGCAGCAAAATCTCCATACATGCCTTATCTTCTCCATTTTCCTCATACCGTACCATCAGTCGTCCCCTGGCATTTCCGCGAAGGACAAGCGCAATACCGGAAGTATTCCGGAAATCGAAATACTTATACCCTACCACGCATTTATTGATGATATTATAAACGAATTGTTCCGGCCCGCACTCCCGGTCTTCCCCTTCCTGCGTAATACAAGGCGCCATAATTTTCTTTCCATCCGCCGCCCTGTTATCGTTTTTATCCATCAAAACACAGGCAATATATGCCGGGTATTTTCCAATCCCCGCCAAGGGACCGCCGTTCAACCCGCAGCTTGTAGATTCTGCCTGGCGAATACTGCCATCCTCTTCAATCCATACCTGTTCCGCTACTCCCTGGCGGCAGTAGCTGGAATTGTTCGTCATACGATGATCAAAAATATAATATTTCCCCTGAATCTCCACCAAACTTCCATGGGTATTTCCATTAGGATATGCAGGATTTTCTGCGTCATGCCCGCCAATGCCCACATCGGAAGCAGAATGAATACGCCCGCCATACACAAACCCGCCATCCGGGCGATCGCTTATATAATAGTGCAGTCCGCCTATTCTCACAGAATAGATTAAATAATACTTCCCATTATACTTCCGCATCGATGGCGCCTCAAAATATCTTCTTTCCTCCGGACAAGGCACGTCCCTGTCGATTATGATTTCCGGTCCTCTTTTTATCGTCAGCATGTCATCTTCCAGTTCGCACATATGGCATCCCACATATCGGCGTCCCAACGCATCCTCCCTTTTTCCGGGGCAAAAGCCCGAAAACAGAAAAATTCTCCCATCGTCATCCACAAAAACACCCGGATCAAACTGATAAAAGTCCCCCTTGGCGCTGCCCGCCACATGGCCTTCCCGGTCATGCACGTCTCCATAATACACATACTGCCCGGCAGGCTCATCACAGACAGCAACCGACATAACAGCCGAATCAGCCACAGAATAGTAAAGATAATATCTTCCATCCTTCCCTTTTGCCACGTCCGGTGCGAATAGAAGATTTCTTCCCACCGAATAGGGGTGCTGAGACTTTCTGTATATCACACCCTCATACCTCCAGTCAGATAAATCCTCTACAGGCGCCGACCAACATACATAATCGTTAAGACAATAATCATCTCCACCGAATTTATCATGACTTCCATAGATGTAGAGTCTCCCGTCAAAAACATGCGGCTCTCCGTCCGGTATATATTCATAACTCGGGAGATAGGGATTAAAAATCTGCTTTTTGTTCTTCATCGTATTACTCCTCTCATTTTTCGGTCGTAACCTTCAACCTTCATATTTATCCTTTTCATTATACAAATTGTTGCATCACTCTTCAAGCACTGCCCCGCCTCTTTTGCCTGTTACGGGAACGGCTTTTTCAGTTCGAATTTTCCGGCTCCGCCGTCTGGCCCCTGAATTTTTTAAATTAATAAAAGACTTTAAATCGAGTAGGAGGCTAACCATTAGTCGGTTAGCCGACCTCTCACACCACCGTGCGTACGGTTCCGTACACGGCGGTTCCTTAGTTTTCATAGACTACCAGATAATAGTCAAGCATGGATGTATACCCCAGCTTGGCTATTATTTTGTTTGAAAAGATTTGGTTTAAGACTTGCGCCATTCTCCAACAACCTTTTCTACTACAGGCAAGTTCTTTTGCTTTCCAATGTTCAAGCCCTAGCGCTTTGAGCATTCGGTACTTTGTCTTGACTTTCTTCCATTGTTTCCAATAGACCGCCCTGATTCTTCGCCTTGCCCATTCATCCGTTTCTCTGAGAAGTTTCTTCATGTCTGCAAGTTTGAAATAATTCACCCATCCTCGCACAAACTGTTGGTATTTCTTTTCTCTTTTTGCGTTACTCATGCCATTATTCCTGTCTGTCAGCTCCCTGATTTTATCCTTCATCTTTGTAACCGATTTCGGGTGTACCCTGAATCTGCATTTCCCTTTGTTCCTATAGAAGGTATAACCAAGGTATTTGACCTTGCTGATTGTTGACCTGCAAATTAGATGCATCAGCTCCATGCAGATTAGATGCGCCTGATATTGATGTTGCGCGTTGGGGATCAACAGATTGCCTGCACCAACATCAGCAAGTTATCTGATCGTTATAAAAATTGAATTCACAGATCGGAGGAAATGCAAAAAGCAGGTTTCCCTGCTTTTGCTGCTAAATCTCATTATTGTTGATTGCCTGCATGACGATTTCTGCTGTGATCATGTCAATCTTCCTGGAGTCTCCGATCAGAAGACAACTGTTGCATAGATTGTTGATGACACGCGGGGTTCCATCGGATGCATTTAGGATAGCCTCCAGTGCAGCATCTTCAAAAATTGCCCTGGCAGCACCAGCGCCCTGGAGCTTTTCAAGGATATAAGATCGTCCTTCTTCCTTGGTAAATGCAGGGATCTCATAGTTCATGATGATCCTTTGACGGAATGGTTCATGGATACTAAGACGAAGTGTTGCATTTAAAGATGGGAGCCCAGATAGCAGAACCACAGCACGATCCCTGGAATCCATCTCAAAATTAAATAAAAGCTTGAAGTCATTCAGGATAGCGGAACTGATGTAATTCGCCTCATCAATGATGATGACAGGCGTTTTCCTTTTTTCAACAGAAAGCCGCGTAAGTTCTTCCTGGATCGCACGGAAGTTGTCCGGTTTCCGGTAGTGGGCCTGTGCCCCCAATTCGGCAGCAAGATCCCGATAGAAATCATTGGGAC
>CAJTUC010000020.1 GCA_910579395.1 uncultured Lachnospiraceae bacterium
TGGAGGCTTATTTTACGTGGGTGCGTGAAAACCTTCCGAAAGTGCCGCAGAAAAGCAAGACATGGGAAGGTTTCAATTATTCATTGAATCAGGAGAAATACCTGAAAGTGTTCCTGGATGACGGCGAAGTGCCGATGGACAACAACGCGGCGGAACAGTCGATCCGTGGGTTCTGTATCGGAAAGAAGAACTGGGTCATGATTGATACAGTCGTCGGCGCAAAGTCCAGCGCGATCATCTACAGCATTGCGGAAACAGCAAAAGCAAACAACCTGAAACCATACGATTACTTTGAGTATCTGCTCACTGAGATACCAAAACATCTAGATGATACAGACCGGGGTTTTCTGGATGACCTGCTCCCCTGGTCACCGAATCTTCCCGCGAACTGCCGGAAGCCCGGTAAAGATGAAGTGAAATAAGACTGGAGCAAATCTGTTTCTATCATACAGGTTTGCTCCAGTTTTGTATAGGTACGCACTATCTACCGTTTACAGAACAACAGGGCGTGATACTTGCAAATTACAAGCTGACGGAATTATACAGTATATTTTCAGATGACGAGAATTATAAGAAATATATTGATGATCTATACTGCGTAGCTAATGGGTATATTGATAGAGTGGTTGCTCTTTCAGCACTTCACACAGAAGCATTCTTACAGAGTATAAAGAAACAGGAAGAATTTAATCCCGTAGACGCAATGTGCCAGATGTATGACTGTATATCAGAAGAAGACAAGAAACGGTTTTGTCAGGATATTCTTCAGAAGAAAAAATTTTTCGAGGACGCTTATAAGAATATGATCAGTGTTTTTGAAAGTGCAGTAAAAAGTAATGAGATAACGGAGAAGAATACAGTAAAGGAATAGTTGTAAGTATAAGAGAAATATAGGACGAACATATTTTCTTATTTTGCTGCAATTCTATTGTGGAGATGGAATTGTGGTGGTATAATTGTAGTAGATAAGGAAGGAAAGATGGGGTGTGTAATATGGCTAAAATCGTATGTGAAAATTGTGGAACAAGCTATAAATACGAAATTGCTAAAAGTATGGAAATTTGCCCTGTCTGCAGAAAAAATCTCTGGGATAATGAAGAGAATGATGATGCTGGAAATAGTAGTATACAGGAAGAACCAGAAGATGGTTTGATGTATTTTGACCAAATAATGATTTTTGAGAAGAAACCAGAAAATAGTGGTGTTTTAACATACTGCAATGAATGTAAACAAATGGATTCTTTGGACTTGGATTTATTTGATAAAATTGTAGATAAAGAATATGTCATTTTAAAAGAAGATATTACACTGACTTGCAGAGGCTGTGGAAAAGAGCATAAACCAAGAAAGATTCTATACAAAAGTAAAGATAGTTATGCACCACCGCTTCCCCGATGTCCAGCCTGTAATTCCATGATATTAAAGAAGATTAGCACAGGTTCAAAGGTTTTAGCGGCGGCAACAGTTGGAGTATTTGCACTTCCATATAACAGCAAGACTTTTGAGTGTAAAAATTGTGGGTACAGGTTTTAAAAATTTAATATTGTAAATATTGAATGAAGGGCATTCCACTTTTGGGATGTCTTTTTATTATGAAAAAAAGGAGAAATTATAATTATATGGATTTTAATGAGTTTAAATTAGATTTACAGGCAGTTTTGGAAAAAGCAAAATCTATCGCTAATATAAAGCGCGATATTAAGATTATTGAAGCAAAACTGCCTAAAATAAAACTTCAGGGCACTTTAAATAGTACATCTACGAGAAAAGAACTGAATAATAAATTAAAATCAGTTAATCCAAAGGTAAAAATTGATGCTGATACCACATTAGCTGAAAAGAAAATGAAAAAGCTGAATCAACAGAAATCAAATCCGACTATTACGCCGACTGTTGATAATTCACAGGTTGTATCAGGATTAAAAGAAGCACAGAAAGAAACAAAGACATTATGGGAAAGATTTACGAATGGGATATTTGGCATTAACCTTATAAGAATGGGGATTCAGGAAGTAACAAGAGCAATACGTCAGGCGATTGCAAATGTAAAAGAATTAGATGCCATTAAAACAAATATACAGATGGTATCTGGAACGTCTGATTCAGGGACAAATGCCATGATGAGTTCTTATAACAGCATGGCGAAAGATTTGAGTTCTACGACAAAAAATGTTGCAGAGGCGGCGAATGAATTTATCCGTATGGGAGAAAGCGTAGCTTCTACCAATGAACTTATAAAAAGTTCACAGGTACTTTCAAAGGTCGGCATGATTGAAAGTGCGGAATCCGCAAGCTACCTTATTTCCAGTTTAAAGGGATATAAAATAGCGGCTGAAGATTCTATGGACGTGGTAAGTAAGCTGACCAGTGTAGATTTGGAAGCAGCAGTCAGCGCGGGAGGACTCGCCGAGGCGTTATCCAAATGCTCAAATATTGCAGATAATTCCGGTGTTAGTATGAATAGACTGATTGGCTATACCGCAACAGTGGGTGAGACTACCCAGAAAAGTATGTCGGAAGTCGGAAACTCATTCCAAGCACTGTTAAGCCGTATGAATAATATCAAGATAGGCAGATTTATTGATGATGAAACAGGAGAATCTCTATCTGATACGGAAGCGGTATTGAATAAATTAGGAATCCAGTTACGCGATACAGAAGATTCTTACCGTAGTTTTGATAGTGTACTTGATGATATAGGAAGCCGGTGGAAAGATTTTACGAAAGTAGAGCAAAATGCTATTTCTGTGGCTATTGCGGGCACAAGACAGCGAGAGAATTTTGAAGCCCTTATGAATAATTATGGCGATGCCCTGAAATATGCTGAAACAGCGGCAAACAGCGCGGGAAGTGCTTTAGAGCGTTACGGGGTATACCAGGATTCCATCGAAGCAAAAACAAATGAACTGACAGCGGCTATCGAGTCATTGTCAACTAATGTAATTTCAGAAGATTTATACAGCGGCATTATCGAAGCAACAACGGGCATTGTTGAATTTATTGATAAGACGAACCTTTTAAAGGGTACGCTTGCCGGACTTGTAGCAATGGGAGTAGCAAAAACAATCGCGTCTATTGGTGCGGGATTCATTACGGCGGCCAAAAGTACGGCACAGCTTACGGCGGCTATGGCGTTGTTTGATAAAGGGACAAGTAAACAAAACTTATTAGCAATTGGAGCAGCGTGCAAAGGATTATCAAATCAGCAGTTGAAACTTGTTTTATCTACAAAAGGATTAGAATATGAAGATAGGGAATTAATTTTAGCCGGTATGGGTGTTGCAGAAGCAGAACGACAGCAAACACTTGCAACACTTGGATTTGCCGCCGCTGAAGATAAAGCAACAGCAAGTACTTTTTCACTTAAAGGTGCATTTAATTCTTTAAAAACAGCCATAGCTACAAATCCAATAGGAGCTATTGCAACAGTAGTTTCGACCGCAGTAATGGCGTTTTCTGCTTATAAACAGCATCAGGAGGAAGTCCGTCAGGCAACCGAAGAAGCCGCAGACGCATATAAAGAATCGGCCTCTTCCATCGAGGATTACGCTTCTAAATATGAAGAACTGCATAAAGCCCTTATCGCGGCAAAAGGAAATGAAGAGGAAACATATACAATCAAAAAGCAGTTGTTGGAATTACAGACAGAACTTAACGATAAATTTGGAGAAGAGTGCGGAACACTTGATCTGGTAACAAATGCGTATGAGTCCCAGACAGAAGCCATTAGGAATTTGAATAAAGAAAAAGCCCGGTTATTTCTGAATGAAAATAAAGAAGGAATTGACAAGTCCGAAAAAGAAATGACGAAAGACCGCCATTATAATTTGAGTTACACAGGACTTATTGGTAATACAGAAAAAGGCGAAGCCCTGAAAGAAATTGCGGAAAAGTACAAAGAACAGGGAATGACTCTGCTTGATGAATATGGTGATGGAACTTATTTACAGTTTTCGATTCATTTGAATGCCGATGCACAGTCTGCTTATGAAACAATCAATGCTTTTGAAAATGATCTGCGTGATAAGGCAAAAGAACTTGGCGACGAGCATATGTTTGATGATGTGCTTGATGTTTCGTCGGATTCTTTGAACAAAGCAAAAGATACGATTGAAAATTATGGAGACATATATAAACAGGCATTAACTGCTGAAATCGTTTCGGATGATGATAAATCTAAGACATATGGTGAAGCATTAAAAGCAGTAGAAGCATATAACGAGGCTGTATTAAAGTCAGAAAATCCATATGATGACCAGAATGTCACAAAGGCAAAGGAAAATCTGGATGCAGTAAGAGATTCCATACAAGGTAATGAAGAAGAATGGGAAAAATATTCTGTACTGTTTGATGACGTATTTAAACAGGCTGACACAAGACTGGTTGAATTTAACGAAGCACTAAAAACAGATAGCGGACTGAAAGAACTTGCAGGTGATCTGGAAGGACTTAGCGATATTGACTTACAGGCGTTAGACGAAAATGCGGGCGGAAATGTTTCATTTGATAAACTGAAAGAAGCCGCCGCTGGATATAAAGTCAGTGTTGATGAATTGATTGGCACATTGGTCAGGTTAGGATATGTACAGGGTGAGATAGAAAACAAGATTTCAGAAACAGATCAATCCATCGCCCCCACAATCTCATCATCCATTCAGCAGATAGCGACCCAGTTAGAGCCACAATTCGCGAAATTAGGGGATGCTTATAAAGAAATCTTCCAATTTGATGATAATGGACAAGAAATCTTCTCGCTTGACAGTATAGACAATTCCATGCTGGAAGAGTTGCGTCAGGCATTTGCAGAGATCAAAGAAGAAGTTGGAGTCACATTTGATGCTTCAAAGCTGGATTCATTCTTTGATACGCTCACAAATGGAGATTCAACAGCAGAACAGGTACAGCACGGATACTTTAGATCAGTTAAATTCCGAAACAGCTAATGCGATCGAAAAACAGTTAGAAGAATTAGGTGTTCAGAATGCGGCTGAGATCGTAGCGGATGAATTAACAGCGAAAACAGAAGAACTTATCGTTGCAAAAGAATATCTTGCACAGACAGGTCAGGAATTAGCATCTGCAACGGATGATGAAGTAAATGCGTTTATTCTGGAACAGATTGAAGCTGGCAATTGCGGCGAAGCATTAGCACTATTACAGCTTAAAAAGATGCTTGTGAACGGCACTTTGCTTGATACCACAGCAGATATCAATAATGTATTAGCACTGGCACAAGCAGCCGGTATCACCTCTGACGCGCTCACGAGACTTGCTTCTTTAAAAGCGGCATTTGATAATGCACAGGCTAGCGGTAACTATGGTGCAATGAATGCTATTTCTGCTGAAATGGAGAAAGTAAAGAATCAGGTCGAGACGGATATAGCAAACTTTAAACCAGTAGAAATCCAGTTTGACAGTTCAAGCGCGGAGAAATCGGCGAAAAAAGCGGGTAAAAAAGCCGGAGATGCCTATGTAGAAGCATTTGAAAAAGAATACGGTCGTCTGAAAGATATGCTGAACCGTGGGGAAATCAGCGAAGCGCAATATCTGAACAGACTCCGCGCACTCTATAATAAATATTTCAAAGACCGCAAAGAATATCTGGATGAATATAAAAAGTATGAATCCGAATATCTCTCAGGCATGTTAGACCTTCATAATAAGGCCCTTAGCGGTATCAGTACCCTTTTAGGAAACAAAATCAGCGCGGCAAACGACGCAAAAGATGCCGCCATATCAGCTCTTGAGGAAGAAAAAGAAGCCGCCGCAGAAGCATACCAGGCACAGATTGATGCGATCGAGGAAGAAAAGGACGCAATCGACGATTTAATCAAGGAAAAAGACAAGAAAATTGATGCCCTGAATGAAGAGGCCGATGCCATTCAAAAAGCCGCAGAGACCAGAAAGAAAAACATCGACCTCCAGAAAGAAGAATATAATCTGGAGCGGATGCTTAACCAACGTACAACAGCGGTATATACAGAAGGTAAAGGGTTTATTTTTAAAACAGATACTACTGGAATACGCGATGCACGCGAAAAAGTTAAAGAAGCAAAAGAAGAACTTGAGATTGACCGCTTACAAAGGGAAGCAGACCTTATCCAGAAAGAAATAGATCTACTGGAAGAGAAAAAAGATGCTCTGACAGAAGAACAAGAAGCTATCCAAAAGATGCTTGATGAGTCCAATAAATATTATGATAATCTCATCAAGCAACAGGAAAAAATGTGGGATTCCATGATCAAAGGCATGGAACAGCAGAAATCCAAATGGGAAGAACTTGCAGATATCCAGCAGATCGCTGAAGCATACTCCGCTGTACAACAGGTATTTGGAGAACTCGGTTATTCTGTTGAAGATGTCTTAAATGGTTCCGAGTCAGCGTTTGAAGATTTTAAATCCAAATATATTTCACTGATACATGATGTAAACAACAATTCTGACTTTACTGACGGACTTACATATGCAACAGGCGTAGCAAAGGAAAATCTCGGAAGCTTTCTTGACAAGACCAAAGAAACAGGTGAGGGAATTGACGAACTTGCCGCAAAGGGGACAGAATTAAATACAGTTGCGGAAGGAATGGGCAACTTATCTTCCACCGCTTCCGATGCAAACACAAATCTTGCCGAAACAGCTACAAAAACAGATGAAGTTGCGGAAAATGTTGGCATTATTTCTGAAGGATTAAACCAGCTTCCAGAGAGTGGAAAAGTTTCTGGATTAGCTGGCGAATTTGAAACATTAGCTGAAAAAATCGGAGAAGTTGCACAGGCACTTGGAATAAGCGAGGGCGCAGATATCAATACTCTCTTTCAGGCAATGACGGAACTGAATGATGTCATATTGGGCAATGAAGGCGAGGGTATCATTGGACAATTTACTTTACTTAAAAACGCAATCACTGATGTTATAGAAACGATAGGCTTCGCAGAAGAACAGACAGTTGGAAGTCTTATGACTGCTATTATACAGCTTAATTCGATTACATTAGATGAAAGCATTATTGCACAGTTTGATAACCTGAAAGCCGCTATCGATTCTGTATCTTCCGCTATCAGCGGAGGTGGTGAATCCTCTGGCGGTGAAGGACAAAGTGGTAACTCTGTATCTGGTAAAGGTGGAGAGTCTGGCAGTAAAGGTTCTAATGGCGAAGGCGGTGGAAACTCACTCACAGGTGCAATCACATCAATAGGTGATACTGCTAAAGAAGTCATCGGTGAACCGGATGCCGAAGGTGACGGGACTGTTATTGGTGAGTTTGGAGCAATGGAAACTGCTGTAAATGATGTAACTACTGCTATTGGAGGTGGTGAATCAGAAGGTGGAGAAGGCTCTGGTGGTGAAAGCGATGGTAATCTAATCGATTCTATCGTTAGTCTGGGAGAAACAACAGAGGAAATACTGGGTGAGCCTGATGGTAACGGCATTATCGGAAGATTCGGAGAATTTAAAGATGTAATTGCCGAAGCCAATGAACAGGTAACAGGAATATCTGATGGACTGGCAGCTATTGATGGCCAGACAGTTGAATGTACGATTAAAATCAATATTGACAGCGATGGTTTTCCGTCTTATGCCGCTGGAACAGCATTAGGCGCAATGAATCTGGAAAGCGCAGAGTACAATGCAAAGTATGAGGGAAATGCCCATGTGACGGGTACAGCAAATGTCACTGGAAACTGGGGTGTCAGAAAACCGGGTAAATCTCTCGTTGGCGAAGTCGGACAGGAAATCTGGGTTCACTCAGCGGATGGCACTTTTGAAACTGTTGGCGATAATGGCCCTGAATGGATTAAAACTGAAAAAGGTGATCTCATCTTTAATCATTTGCAGACCAAAGAACTGCTTAGTAAGGGGAACATTGTTAAAACTGGTAAGGCGTATGCAAGCGGAACCATACAGTACTCAGATGGGACAGTCATACAGCCAGATGGAAGCGTACTACGTCCCTTACAGCCCGGAGATAAGATGTGGGATATGTACCAGAAGTTTGATGCTTACTTCAAGAGTATAGATGGTAACTTAGAGAAACTTGTGCCTAATTCGTTCTATGAACAGAATAGAGAATGGAATAAGTTAGCTGACCAGATTACTTATGCAAATAGTGTTGTGAATAATCGGAATGTGCAACAACCTGTTACAATACAGATTGGTGATATTAACCTTACAGGTGTACAGGATGTGAATGGATTGGCTCAAGCAATAAAAACACGTTTGCCGGGACAAATGATGCAGGAGTATTTTAAGAATTAAGATATGATTATAATGCCACATTCTGCAATATGGGTGTGGCGATTTTAATAAGGTGGGTTGGTGCCATGAATAAAGAAGATGTAGATGCAGTAGACATCTTGTGTAAAGAAGTATTGAAGTATATTGATAGGGCGGTAAAAGAGAAGACTGCAAGTGACCGTACATACAAAACTGTCATTAAAAGAGTTGTCAAAAATGGTTATGTGATCACGGATCAAGCAGGACAGGAAAGAATAGTGCCTTGCGGTATCCCAAATATTGAATTAAGACCGATGCAGAGTGTTTATGTGAAAGAGCCGATGGGAAAATTAAATGAATTACATATCTGCAATGTAATAGAAAATACAAATAATTCGACCAGAAGAAATAGAATAAGACAATTTTGAACCAATGTAAATAATGTAACTACAAACAAGGCCGATGTGAACCTGATAAGGTAGTGTGCCGAGTTAGGTTCCTTATAATATGTGGATTGAATGATTGAAAAATTAAATATAGATATAATTTCAAGGTGCTGTTGTGGATGTTTGATCATAACAGTACCTTTTTGATATAAATTTTTTGTGAATTGGAGTGTGATTCATTATAGAGGAAAAGGTAAAAGAAAATAATATAAATGATTTATTGAAATATATAGCCGAAAACGGTATGATAGATTTAACATATGTGCAAGAGCAAATTGAAATGAAGAAAAGAGAGGAGATACTAAAACGACATCAATATTCGATATGGCATAACGACAAAGAAAATGTTTGGTACAGTTATCTTCCAGACGATTCTAAATCAAATAATCGTAAGAAAATTAAACGAAAAAAGAAAAAGGATTTAGAGGATGCTATCTGTGACTACTATCAATCTATGCAGAATGAACACGAGGAAACAGAACCATCAAAAGATTTCTCAATAGAAAGCATATTCTACGAGTTCATGAAGCATAAGGCAAATGAAGTCAATAGCGGTACAATCAAACGGATGATGGCAGACTGGGTAAGGTTTTATGAGCCTGATAAAGAGTTTATTGCTATATCAGTAAAAAATCTTACAAAAATCAACATTGATGATTTTTTCAATGCGGTATTGGGTAAATACAGCTTAAAAAAGAAAGCATTTTATAATATGTGCGGTATCCTGAAACAGACATTGGAATATGCTGTTGATGCCGAATATATAGAGAAAAATCCTTACCGCATTAAAGTCAATAAGAAAAAATTCGTAAGCAGCAGTAAAAAGCCAAGTACGAAAGAGGTCTTTCAGTCCGATGAGAAGGAAATGCTTCTTGGTGAAATGGAGCGGAGATTGAAAAACAATCCATCGAATACCGCGCCGTTAGCAGTTATGCTTGATTTTGAATTAGGTACAAGAAAAGGAGAAATTCTTGCAATCTGTAAGGCAGATATCGTTGACAACAGAATCCACATACACAAACAGCTTGTAGAGGAATTTGATACAAGTAATCTGAATGATATCAAAAGTATGGGATTTCATGTTGTAGACTATACGAAGTCAGAAGACGGCGACCGGTGGCTTCCTTTGACCGACAAAGCGAAAAATATCATCAAAAGGATAGAGATGATTAATAAAGAATATGGTCATTGCTATAAGGATTTTCTGTTTGTAAAGGATGGTAAATGCCTTACCCCGGATACTGTTGATGCGCAAATCAAAAGAGGTTGTGAGTACATAGGGATTCCAGTAAAAACAATGCACAAGATCAGAAAGACATATGCATCAACATTATTGCATAATGGCGTAAATCTCAGCATTGTGAAGGATATGCTGGGTCATGCGGATGAATCAACGACTCTAAGACATTACATCTATAATATCGAGGACAGTACCGAGACAGATAATAAGGTGTTAAATGCTTTAGACCCACAAAATGATGCAAAAAGTGACCAAAGTGACCAAAACATCATTCAATTCACAAAAATAAAAAGAGCCGCAAGCCCTGAAAAATCAACGCTTTCAGCCCTCTAACAAAACTGCGGAAGATGGGACTTGAACCCACACGATGTAACCATCACAAGATCCTTAGTCTTGCTCGTCTGCCAGTTCCGACACTTCCGCTCACGTTCACAACGCAAATAATATCTTACTCTTACATAAGAAAAAAGTCAATACTTTTTTTAATATTTCTCTTAATATTTCTCTTATAGAATTTTCCTGGAATTTTCTTTCCTGGAAAATTTTAACAGGAAATCCCACCTTTTATGAATTGTATGGTACAATAGCTGCATAAGAACATTTAGAGCGCAGTTCAGAATCTGAAATTCTGACTGCGTCCTCGGTGTAAACGCTTCGGAATGGAGGAATAGAAATGTATTATTTTACAGACGACTGTCTACTTGGAGTGGAAATGATCGATAGCGAGCACAGGGAACTCTTCCGTATTATCAACGAGACCCAGGAACTTCTTGAAAACGAAATACTGGATGATAAATACAACCGCATTCAGGAGATGATGGAAAGGTTGAAAGAATATGCGGAACAGCATTTTCGGCACGAAGAAGAATATATGGAAAGCATTCACCACCCGGAACTGGAGTTGCAGAGGCAACAGCATATCGTATTTTGTGAAAAAATAGACGAGGCGGATGCGAGAGCTTCCGGAAGCGGGCAGCAGG
The DNA here is from genome assembly GCA_910579395.1 of uncultured Lachnospiraceae bacterium. Classification (GTDB taxonomy): domain Bacteria; phylum Bacillota; class Clostridia; order Lachnospirales; family Lachnospiraceae; genus UBA3282. Next base: position 10,881 of record CAJTUC010000020.1, read on the forward strand.
AATTTCTCGAGGACCTTCTAAAATATCTGGTCACATGGCTGTATCGGCATATTATCGGCTGTGACCTGATGATCGGCAAGCTGAAGCCGGTGGATGAAAACAATGAAGTTCCTTTATTTACCAGCCAATATCTGACCGGCATCAGTTTGATTGATGAAGAACATAAAGAATTATTCCGCATTATCGGAGAAGTGCAGCGTGTGATCCGAGAGGAGTATGTTCACGATAAATACGATGAAATTGTTCATCTGATGGAAGAGCTGAGAAATTATACGAAGTTCCATTTTGCGGATGAAGAGAAGTATATGCAGAGCATTCAGTATGAGGGACTTGGCGCTCAGAAACGAGCCCATGATGCGTTTGTGGCAAGGCTGGAAGCAATGAATTTTGAGCACATCGATGAGCATCAGCAGGAAACGTTGGAGGAAATGCTGGAATTCCTGACAGAATGGCTTGTGAATCATATTATGAACAGCGATAAGAGGATTGGGAAATGATCGTTAAGATATTATCAAAAAACATTGAAAAAGATAGAAAAAAGAGTATAATGAGAATATAATGTATGCAGGAGGGGATAAATGAATGGGGAAAAGCAAAGAAGTAGAAAACAGCATGAAGAACAAAAGTAATTCGACACCGTGGTCTAAAAGTATTGCAACGGTTCTGGTGACGATTATTTTTCTGATGCTGGCGGTGACTGTTGTCGTTCTCGGGGTACTGGGCATATCTTTTTTGAAAAAGTCCATGAATCAGAATCTTCAGACCTATGAAGAAACGATGAATGACGGATACAACCTGGAGATTAAATCAGAAATTCAGGCAGCGATTTCAATCATTCAGACGTATTATGACCGCAGTCAGGCAGGAGAACTGACAGAGGAAGAAGCTAAGGAACTTGCGAAAGAAGTGCTTCGCGGGATGCGTTACCGCGACGACGGTTCAGGGTATATGTGGATTGATGATACGGACTATAATCTGGTCATGCACCCGATTTTACCGGAACAGGAAGGCGAAAACCGTTATGATCTGACAGACCAGAACGGTGTTAAGATTATTCAGAATATTATGAAATCCGCAGAAGCGGGCGGCGGATACAATGAGTTTTATTTTACGAAGGCGGATGGAGTGACGGTGGCGCCGAAACGGGCTTACTCCGAGAAATTCGAGCCATGGAACTGGGTTATTACAACGGGTAATTATATTGATGATATGTCGGTGGAAATACAGGAGGAGGAATTGGGTATCCGAAGAGAGTTTTTCCAGATGCTCATTTCCTATGCGGTGAGTATTGTTATCATCCTCGTTGTTGTTCTTGCAATATCCATTTTCTTTGGCAGACGTCTTGCCAGAGGGATTCAGAAAGTGGAGGCCAATCTGCGGAAGATTGAAGAAGGTGATCTTTCCTTTGAAATTGACAGTAAACTGATCGATCGTTCTGATGAAATCGGTAAAATTGCCCAGTCACTCAATCAGGTTAAGCTGTCGCTGGCCGGAATGATTGGAGATGTCAGTCATGCCAGTGCACAACTGAAGAAGAGCAGTGAGGACTTTAGTGAGAAGTTCGGCGATATCACGAACAGTATCAATGATACGAACTGTGCAATCGATGAAATGGCGAAAGGCACTGCGAGCCTGGCGGAAGAGACGGAGACGGTCAATGAGAAGGTTCAGAAGCTTGGAGATGTCATTGATGTAGAAAAGAACGAAATGGACAAGCTGGAAGCGTCAGTAGATATAATGATGAAGTTTTCTGACGGGGCTTCCGAAAGTATTAAGAAGCTGTATGAGATCTCAGAAATTACGAACAATGCAATCCGAGTGGTATCGGAACAGACGAAACAGACCAGTGAATCGGCGGTACATATTAATAAGATGGTAGAAGTCATCAAAAATATGACATCTCAGACAAATCTTTTGTCTTTGAATGCGAGCATTGAATCAGCCAGAGCAGGAGAAGCCGGAAGAGGATTTGCAGTTGTTGCGGAAGAAATCCGGAATCTTGCAGAGAAGTCGGCGGAGAGTGCGGCCGGTATTGAAACGGTCGTTAAGGAGCTTACAACAAATGTTGCGGTTTCTACCGACAGAATGCAGGAAGCAATGACAAACGTGGAAGAGCAGATTAATCAGCTGAAAGAAACACAGGCAGCTTTTGAGAATCTTTATAAGGAAATCAATATTGTGGATGATGTTGCGATGACAATTGGTAAGCAGACGGATATTTTGAATGAGCTGAAAACAGTTGTAGCTGATTCCGTATGTAATCTCGGAAGTGTCGTGGAGGAGAATTCTGCATCCGCACAGGAGACGAGCGCCGGGATGCAGGTAGTGGCAGAAGCTATTCAGGAATGTTATCGTGATACGCAGATGCTGGTAGAATTGAGCGAAGAACAGAATCAGAAGACCCGGAAGTTTACTTTATAAAATGCAGGGTTGAAAAAATATTTTAACAAGATTTCAAAATAGTATTGACAGAAGAGACAAAAGAAGTTAAAATAGCATTTGTTCGCAGGAATGGCGGAATTGGCAGACGCGCACGGTTCAGGTCCGTGTGATAGCAATATCATGAGGGTTCAAGTCCCTTTTCCTGCACTGATGTTATTACTAAAAAACACCGTTTACGCGGTGTTTTTTATTTTGGTGTGCCCGGTGGGCACACGTTCTAACAGGTGAAAGTCGTGTGTTCTGTAAGCTGTCAACAGCTTGCCAGTGAAAATCTGGTCGGAGTAATCGTCAGTGAGCTCCGTAGCAAGCATCCAGTGCTTATGACTGTATAGTCCGCCAGTCTATTTGCCGGTTTTCCTTTTTTTTCATCTCTTTTCCAACTTTTTCTTATTTTTCGTAAGCAAATTTTGTTAGTAATATTTTGCAAGTAAATTTTGCAAGCAAATTTTGCAAGCAAATTTTGCTTTTTTATAGGAAGTATGATAAAATAAAAACCGATTTCTATGTGTTCCACAAAGAGGAGGGAGATTATGAAAAACAGAAAGCTGATGGCAGTAGTATCCGTTATTATTGTACTGACACTGGTGGCTTGTGGTAATGCAGCGGAAAATGCGACTGTTGCGGAGGAAAATACGGGCTCGGAGACTTCTGCAAATGATCTGTTAGTGAATTCGCTGGAATATTTGCTGAGCGAAGATGACAAGACGCCCAGTGAAGAAGGACAAGCGCCGGAGGAGGATGACGGGCAGGCGGAAAAAGAGGAGATGACGGCGCAGATGGAAGTGACGATTTATTACGGAAATGGTGCGTCTAATATGTTGAGCAGCGAACTGACGGCGATGGAGCAGGTCACTGCCGAGAAGCTGATCGATGCTTTGTTAAAGCACAATATCGTGTCTTTGGGAACAAAGGTCAATTCTTTTGAGGAAGAAGAGGTGGACGGCGTAAAGAAGCTGCATTTGGATTTGTCCAAGACTTTTCGGGAATATTTAAAGACAATGTCGCAGGAAGGCGAAAAGGTTATTATGTCTTCTGTGGCAGCTACATTTCTGGAAGCTTACGGCGCGGAGGAGATTGTCATTACAGTGGAAGGCAAAGTGCTAGAAACGGAGCATATGAGTTATGAAGAGCCGATTCGGCTTTCATCGGAAATATTCGTTGCACCGCTCAGCGAATAAGTTGAAAATTTTCAGTCATAAAAATTGAAAGGGGAATGGAGAAAATGGCAGAGATATCGGCGAGAGAGCAGCTTATTTTTGATATTGCAAAGGAAGAGTGGGATATGTTCCAACACGTTTATAACACTGGTGGACGAGCTTCCTGTCAGGATGACCCGGAGACTTTTTTCCGCATGAGAATGAGCCAATGGATGGTTTATTCGGACGAACTGCTTACGAGTTATCAGAAGGACTGTGAGCGGGCTAATGCAGAAGGCCGGAATCTAATATTTGAAAAGTACGGAAGAATGATGGAAAGCACTTATCCTGAAGAATATGAGAAAATAAAAGAATATCTGCCCGACGCAGAGGACAGGAAAGAAATCGTGGAGAAAATCGTCAAGGTGCATTTGGAATGGGATGCGCAGATGCTTGTCGATTACCCGAATATCCGGAAAAGAGGAAGGGCCATGACAACAGCACAGGATAGTGTGGAGGATGGTTCTTCGATGGAGAGTTATCTGCGGGCGGAACTCCTGACGTATTCTCCTGAGACTTTGAAGCTTCTCTGGCAGGAGACGGAAGATGCCTGTAAAAAAGGTGAAAACCTGTTGAAACAGATTATCACCAATGAGACGTTATTCTATGGTTATAGCTCTCTTGAGGAGTGCGAAAAGAAGTGCTAGCTAAAAGTGCAGACGTCTGCGTACTTCGTTGCGCAGGCGTTTTTTGGTGATAATGGTAATCAGCGTGATGTCGATGATAACGCATACCGTCAATACAACGGCAGACCAGGTGATGCGGTACGGGACATGGCAGAACCGTTTGATCAGAAGTTCCAGTGTGACGCAAAAAACAGGAACTTCTATGAAAAAGTAGAGGGAGCCTGTCAGGACCGAAAAGGGGAATTTATGAGCTAACAGGGTAAAAAGTTCGATTAAGGCCGTTACGGAAATGACGATGGGCAGTCCGAGCTGCCAGAACCACCTTGCGGTCGCGGTTGTGGTCAGGAAGGTGATCAGATACAGATAGAGCCCCACTGCAACACCATCTGCCAGAAGGGCGGCATAAACCGGCGTTTTTGTATATATGACCGCCGGAAAAGCGAAAAAGAACAGGCAGATACAAATGCCAATGACAAGAAAAGACCAAAGGCTGTTCTTGAACACGAAAAGATTCAGTAAAAAACACGTAATGCTTGTAGACGACAGCACGACGGACAGCAAAATACCCAAATCTTTTCTTTTTACGACCTCGACCTGTCCCTTTGAAGACGGATAGGGGCCTGAGCCTGCTATGGGATAAGGCTGTTTTGGATTTATGACAGGCGTATTACAAAGGGGACATTCTTTCAAAGATGCTTCCAGTTCTACGCCGCAGTTTACACAGTATGACATAAGGATACCTCCATGCCTGCTTCAACAGGCGTTCCATTCGTTTTCAGGTTTAATATCGGATTTCCCGGTTACTCTCCACTTTGACGTGAATGCCGTCCTGAACCAGTTTCCGGAAAAAATTGCATTCTACATCGGTTTCCACGATGCTGCTCGCAAAATTGATGGTAAGGATGTTCTCAAAACTGATGATGGCACAGTTGGTACGGGAAGAAAAGGGCTGGCCCATATAAATATCGAAACGTTCGATATAGGGTTTCATATCTTCGGGTACTTTCAGCGCTCCCATATTTGTCAGTCCTGCGGAAGAATTTTTATCCTGTACTTTTGTATAAAAAGTACGGACAACGAAATCCTTGATAAAAAGCGGAACGACGCGGATGATAGGATTGCGTTGTGTGGCGGCGTTCGTCGTGATGTCACCCCGGAGGAACTTCTCGCTGATATAATATTTCATGTAATGGTGTACCTGCTCAACGATTTCCTCAAAGGTATAATCGCCCAGCCGCGGGTCGATAGAAGGATAGACCATCGTGATAAAATTGCGGAGGGTCCTGGACGGGAAAAAACGCCGCAGATTCACGGGCATCGCAATTTTGACGGGCCGTATTTTATAGGGAGCGTCGTTTTCCTGCTTTTGCAAAAGGGCATACAGCAGAACGGCGTTAATATATTCGGTCAGCGTTGCGTCGTATTTTCTGGCGACTGCCATGACTTCTCCCACGGACATGATACCGTCGATAATATTGAGGGTATAAAAAGGTTCTTTTGTACCGCTGACGCGATAGGTCTTTTCCCCGGGTCTCGGCGGCCTCACCCTGGCATTGGCATAACGCATATAAGCATCTTCCAGCTCCTCCGGGTCCGGCATTTCATCGATATCCAGTACAAAGCCCGAGGGCGTAACGGGGTGCCCCTGAAGCTTTAAGTATACCGCGATCAAAGTCTGCAGCACACACATACCGCCCGTGCCGTCTCCCAGACAATGATGGGCTTCCAGGGAAATCCGCCTGCCGTAATAGTAAACGCGGAGCAGGTACCGGTTGTTTGCTTTAAAAGGCATGGGCATACATGGATTCTTGATATCGGGCGTAACAAAAGGCCCGGGTCTGTTGTTCGGTTCCAGATAGCGCCAGAAAAGCCCTTTCCTGATAGCTACTTTATAGGTCGGGAAGCGGGGCAGCGTCATATCCAGCGCCTTCTGTAAAAGAACGGGATCGATTTCTTCCTTCATCAAAGCGGATAAGCGATATACGGAAGAAAAATCCTTTCTTTGCAGAGTCGGATAAACGATTGCGGACAAGTCGAGCTTGTACCAGACTTCCCGTTTATTTTTAAACGATGCGGTTTTCTTTTTATCGGAAATGGACATGATAATCCCCTGTCGTTATTTTCTGGATGAATCTGATATAGCTAATATAATACAGTATAACACAAAAAGAAACTTTTATGGTATAATATTATCAGGTATATGCAAAAATATAGTCACACTTCGGTCTGCGACCGCAGCAGGGAACATACCCTGACCGGTCGCAGGCCGAAGTGTGACCACACAGAAAGGTCAGGACAATATGGCAATTTCGGCGAAAAAGAACCAGAATTTAATGAATCTGATTAGAAAAGTGCATGGCGTTGTGGAGAATGTGGACCTTGAAAAACACAGACAGTCTCAGGACCATTTCGGTGTTCTGCTCGGAAGCAGCAGGGAAGTGGATATCCGGGAATTCGAAATCGAAGGAATTCATGGGGAATGGACTTCCGTCAACCGGGCGCATATGAAAAAATATATCATTTTGTACTGCCATGGGGGTGGCTATTCGACGGGAAGCAGTCTGTATGCGCGGACACTGACGACGAAATTTGCGATGTCCACCTCGATGGACGTGCTGTGCTTTGATTACAGGCTGGCACCGGAAAATCCCTATCCGGCGGCAACGGAGGATGCCATGAAAATATGGAATTACTTGATGCTGCTCGGTTACGGGGCAAGGGATATCATTCTCGCAGGCGATTCGGCCGGCGGCAATCTGGCCTTGTCCCTTGTATTGAAACTGAAGGAGGAAAAGAGGCTGCTTCCAAGAGGGCTGGTGCTGATGTCACCATGGACAGACCTGACGGCTTCCGGGAAATCCCATAGTACCAAAGCGGATGTAGATCCTGTATTAAATGCCGGCTATCTGCAGAAGATGACGGACAATTATGCGGCGGGGCAGGATTTGGAAAATCCGCTGATTTCTCCTCTGTTCGGGAATTATGAGGGGTTTCCGCCGACTTATATTCAGGCGGGAGATAATGAAATTTTATTGAACGATGCGACGATGCTGCACAAGAAGATGGTCAAAGAAAATGTATCGGTGAAGATAGACATTTTCAAAGGGATGTGGCATGTATTTCAGATGTCGCCTTTTAAAACAGCTTATGAGGCGATGGATAAAAACGCGGAATTTATCTATGATATCTGCAGATGACCGTGCAGATGAAAAAGAAAAAAAGGATTTTGGAAAGAAAGGCAGAATATTATAAATAGAACCAGGATTCAACGATATTAGATAAATGTCTGTTAAAGCCCTGCCAAATTTGCTGGCTGCGGCAGACTGGGGGACTATCATGAATATACGGGAAAGCTTGGAACAATGGGAAAAAGAATATTTAAGTCCTTATGCAATGCTCAGCATGGAATCCAGAGGAAGGAGCAAACCGGAAGAGCAATGTGATATCAGGGCCGTGTTTCAGCGGGACAGGGACAGAGTCATACATAGCAAGTCTTTTCGGAGGCTGAAGGATAAGACACAGGTATTTCTGACGCCGGAAGGGGATCATTACAGAACGCGCCTGACCCATACGCTGGAAGTCAGCCAGAATGCCCGGACGATCGCGAAGGCGCTGCAGCTGAATGAAGATCTGGTGGAGGCGATTGCGCTCGGCCATGACTTGGGTCATACGCCGTTTGGCCATGCCGGAGAGCGGGCGCTTGACCGTGTGTGCCCCTATGGATTCAGTCACAGCGTGCAGAGTGTCAGGACCGTGGATTTGATAGAGAAAGACGGTCAGGGAATCAATCTGACTTATGAAGTAAAAGACGGAATCCTGAACCACCAGACATCGGGAATGCCCTGTACGTTAGAGGGAAAAGTGGTCAGACTTTCCGATAAGATAGCTTATATTCATCATGATATGGATGATGCGATTCGGGGCGGTATCCTGAAGGAGAGCGACGTGCCGAAAGAAATCGGCGATGTGATCGGTTATAGCTGCGGACAGAGGCTGGATTATTTTATCCATGATATTGTGACAACAAGCCGCGGACAGAACGATATTCGGATGTCTCCCGATGTGGCGGAAGCCATGTACAAACTGCGGAAGTTTATGTTTGAAAATGTATACCAGAATCCGGTTGCCAAAAGCGAGGAGGGCAAGGCGGAGGTGTTGATCGAAACGCTGTATGATCATTACAGGAAGCATATCGACAAGCTGCCGGCATTTCTGCTGCGGCTGCGGGATGCAGGAGAACCGGAGGAGAAACTGATATGTGACTATATCGGCTCCATGACTGACCGTTATGCGATTGCAAAGTATCAGGAGATTTATATCCCCAAGACGTGGCACGGTTAAGGCGGGAAGAACTTCTAAGGCTCACCCCAATGGGTGTTTCGCCGAGAAGTTCTGCGGCTCGCGGAGCGAACCTTTCTCGCCTGAAAGAATCGCCGGAGCGATTCTTACGGGAAATGAAATGTGAAAGGATTCGATAGAAAGGCATAGTATATGTATTATCCGGATGAAGTGATAGAGGAAGTGCGGGCGCGGAATGACATCGTGGATGTGATTTCCGGGTATGTCCGTATTCAGAAAAAAGGGAGCAGTTATTTTGGCCTTTGTCCCTTTCACAATGAGAAATCGCCGTCTTTTTCCGTTTCACCGGGCAAGCAGATGTATTACTGTTTCGGCTGCGGCGCGGGCGGCAATGTCTTTACCTTTTTGATGGCATATGAAAACTGTTCTTTCGGAGAGGCTGTCAAAGAACTGGCGGAGCGGGCGGGTGTTGCGCTGCCCGAGGTGGAATACTCCGAAGAGGTAAAGAAAAGAGAAGGCAGACGGGCAAAGCTTCTGGAAGTGAATAAGGAAGCTGCAAAATATTTTTATTATATGCTGCGTTCGCCAAAAGGAGCGGCTGGCTACCGTTATTTATCGGGCAGGGCGTTAAGCGATGAGACGATGAAGAAATTCGGACTCGGTTTTGCCGGTGTGACGAATAATGAGATGTCGGCTTATCTGCGCTCCAAAGGATACGATGACGGGGTGATTCGGGACGCGGGGCTTGCCAACTATGATGAAAAACGCGGTATGTATGATAAATTCTGGAACCGGGTCATGTTCCCGATTCAGGATATCAATCATCGGGTCATCGGATTCGGCGGCAGGGTCATGGGAGATGGACAGCCGAAATATCTGAACTCGCCCGAAACGATGATTTTTGATAAGAGCCGAAATTTGTATGGATTGAATTTTGCGAGGACTTCGCGGAAGAATAATATTATTTTGTGCGAGGGATATATGGATGTCATCGCCATGCACCAGGCCGGTTATACACAGGCGGCAGCTTCTCTCGGAACGGCTTTTACGGTGGGACAGGCCAATCTGCTTCGGCGGTACACACAGGAAGTGCTGCTCGCCTATGACAGCGACGGTGCGGGCGTGAATGCGGCGCTTCGGGCAATCGGTATCCTGCGGGAGACCGGGCTCAGAGGCAGGATCATCAATATGTCACCGGCAAAGGACCCGGACGAATTTATGAAAGCGTATGGTGCGGAGGCTTTTCAAGAGCGTATTGATAAGGCGGAGAACAGCTTCTTCTTTGAACTGCGGATATTGGAGCGGGATTATGATCTGGGCGACCCGGATTCCAAAACGAGATTTTACCGGGAAATCGCAAAAAAGCTGTGTAACTTTGAAGATGAGGTTGAGCGTGAGAACTATGTGGAGTCCGTGGCGGAGAAGTATCATATCGGCTATGAGAACCTGCGGAAACTGGTTGCTTCTTATGCGGCGCAGACGGGATTGGTCAAGCCGGTAACGAGACCGAAACCTACTGTATCGGCCAAAAATACGCCGCAGGAGAACACGAAGCGTTCCCAGCGGCTGCTGCTCACATGGCTGACTGAAGAGCCATCGTTATATGGGAAGATTAAAAAGTATATCCAAGTGGAAGACTTTACAGAGACACTTTATCAGCAAGTGGCCCGTAAGCTCTTTGAAGATTTGGAACAGGGGAATTTTCAGCCGGCGGCGATCATCAGTATGTTTCAGGATGAGGAAGAACAGAGAGAGGTGGCATCTCTGTTCAATACAAAGCTGCAGGAAGAAATGACGGATGCAGAGCGGGAAAAAGCGTTCCATGATATTGTATACACGGTCAAACGGAATAGCTTTGAATATTATTCCAGCAGGACAGGTGTAGACATGAATGCACTGAATCAGGTAATCTCGGGGAAAAAAGCACTGGAAGAACTTAGCAAAACGCATATTTCCCTGCGTTAGAGGAAAAAATAGAACTGTTTAACCCGGAAAAGGAAGGATGGGCCAAGTAATGGACGAAAATGTACAGGCAAAGTTTGAAGAGCGTTTAAAAGAACTCTTAAATAATGCTAAGAAGAAAAAGAATGTTCTGGAGTACCAGGAGATTAGCGAATTTTTCCATGATATGACATTGGAAGAAGAGCAGTTTGACCGGATTCTGGAAACATTGGAACAGAACAATGTGGATGTCCTGCGGATTACGGAAGGGGACGATGTGGATGACGAGGAAATCATTTTAATGGAAGAGGACGATGTGGATGTGGAAAACATCGACCTGACCGTGCCGGACGGCGTCAGCATCGAGGACCCTGTCAGAATGTATCTGAAGGAAATCGGTAAAGTGCCGCTGCTGAGCGCGGAAGAGGAAATCGAACTGGCCCTGAAGATGGAGATGGGAGACGAGGAAGCGAAGAAAAGGCTTGCGGAAGCGAATCTTCGTCTTGTTGTCAGTATTGCCAAAAGGTATGTGGGCCGCGGTATGCTTTTTTTGGACCTGATTCAGGAAGGAAATCTGGGTCTTATTAAGGCTGTTGAAAAATTTGATTATAGAAAAGGGTTTAAGTTTTCTACTTATGCGACATGGTGGATCCGGCAGGCCATTACAAGGGCAATCGCCGATCAGGCGAGGACCATCCGTATTCCGGTGCATATGGTGGAGACGATCAATAAGCTGATCCGTGTGAGCAGACAGTTACTGCAGGAACTCGGAAGGGAACCAACGCCGGAAGAGATTGCCGAGGAAATGGACATGCCCGTGGAGAGAGTGCGGGAAATTTTGAAGATTTCCCAGGAACCGGTCTCTTTAGAAACGCCGATCGGTGAAGAAGAGGACAGTCATCTCGGCGACTTCATTCAGGATGATAACGTGCCGGTTCCGGCGGATGCAGCAGCTTTTACACTTTTAAAAGAGCAGCTCGTAGAGGTGCTCGGCACTTTGACGGAGAGAGAGCAGAAAGTGCTCCGTCTGCGTTTCGGCCTGGATGACGGCCGTGCGAGAACGCTAGAGGAAGTCGGCAAAGAGTTCAGCGTTACCCGTGAGCGTATCCGGCAGATTGAAGCAAAGGCCTTGAGAAAGCTGCGTCATCCGAGCAGAAGCAGGAAGCTGAAGGATTATCTGGATTGATGCGGGAGAAGATAGTCCTTTCGGAAAGGTTGGGGGCCGTCGCGGCCATGGTCACGGAAGGAAACAGAGTCTGCGATATCGGATGTGACCACGGTTTTGTGCCGATTTATCTCTTGCAGCAGGGCATCAGTCCCGGTGCGCTTGCGATGGATGTCAGAGAGGGGCCGCTTGAGCAGGCCAGAATACATATTAAGGCATACGGTCTGGAAACGCTTATCGAAGCCAGAATTTCGGATGGACTCGCTGCGTTCCGAAAAGGAGAAGCGGATACGCTGATCTGTGCCGGGATGGGCGGCAGGCTGATGATGCGCATCCTTTCAGAGGAAAAAGAGAAGGCGGCTTCCTTTCGGGAACTGATCTTACAGCCGCAGTCGGAGATTCAGCAGTTTCGTTCTTTTCTGCGCGGACAGGGATATCTGCTTACGGATGAGAATATGATAGAGGAAGACGGCAAATTTTATCCGATGATGAAGGCTGTAAAAAGTGAGCATGGATTCAGCAATTTTGACAAAACTCTACCTCAAGGTGAGAGCTCAAAAACCTTTTGGCAGCAGATGGAAGACAGATACGGCCCTCTGTTATTACAGCGGAAACATCCGGTGCTGTATCGGTATCTGGAGCGGGAAGCGCGTATCTGCGACGAAGTGCTTTGGCAGCTGCAGGTTCAGGGAACGGAAGGACCGAAAAAAAGCAGGCGTTACGAAGAAATCAGCAGACAAAAGAGGAATTGTTTGCGGGTCATGAGAGAAAGGTATGGTGACGGGTATGGTGAGGATTCACATTGACGGAAAAGAAAAGTTATACGAAGAAGGTATTAAATACGAAATCATCGCTAAAGAATATCAGCATTTGTACAAGGAGCCGATTGCACTCGTCATCATTAACGGTAAGATACGGGAATTGATGAAAAGAGTCGACAGGGACTGCGAACTCACTTTTGCTACCTATGGAGATGCTATCGGACACAAAACATATGTACGTTCTGCCATTATGCTGCTGATGAAAGCCATTAAGGATGTAGCCGGTTATGAAACGGCGGCGGAGACAAAGGTGGAATTTGCGATTGGGGCCGGTTATTACTGTCGGTTTCGGAAAGGTTTTTCGCTGGACGAAAAGCAGATCGTGCGGGTAAAGGAGCGGATGCAGGAACTGGTGGAAGCGGACCTTGCGATTACGAAGAAAGCTTATCCGGCGGAAGAGGCGATCGCTTTATTTAAAAAATATGGTATGAATGATAAGGTGAAACTGTTCCGTTATAGGAGAAGTTCTACGATTAATGTATATTGTCTGGGAGATTACTATGATTATTATTATGGCTATATGCTGCCCAGTACAGGATATATCAGCTGTTTTGACCTGTTACCCTATGAAAATGGCCTGATATTGCTGCTTCCCGAAAAGGAAGAACCGGAAAAGCTTCCGGTCTTTGAACCGAGAAAGAAGCTGTTTCAGACATTAATGCAGGCAGGACAATGGGTAGAAGAAATAGGAATCGATACAGTGGGCGATCTGAACGACCAGATTTGTGAGGGCAATATCGCGGATATGATCCTGGTGCAGGAGGCGCTTCAGGAGAGGAGAATTGGAGAAATCGCCAGAGATATCGCACGGAGGGAAGGCGTGAAGTTTGTTATGATAGCGGGACCTTCTTCTTCCGGCAAAACGACTTTTTCCCACCGTTTATCGATTCAGCTCCGGACTTATGGCATGAGGCCGCATACGATTGGACTGGATAACTATTACCTGAACCATGACAGCACGCCGCTCGACGAGGACGGAAATCCCGATTATGAATGTCTGGAAGCACTGGACGTGGAACAGTTCAATCAGGATATGGCGGAACTGTTAGCAGGGAAAAGCGTGGAACTGCCCACCTTTAATTTTAAAACGGGCAAAAGGGAGTACAACGGAAGAACAGTAAAACTGGGGCCGGATGACATTTTGGTCATTGAAGGGATTCACGGGCTGAATGAAAAGATGTCCCACTCGCTTCCGGCGGAAAGTAAGTATAAAATTTATATCAGTGCCCTGACCTGTTTGAATGTGGATGAGCATAACCGGATTCCGACGACGGACGGAAGGCTGTTGCGGCGTATGGTGCGGGATGCCAGAACGAGGGGAGCGAGCGCGCAGAAAACGATTGAAATGTGGGCTTCCGTCAGACGCGGGGAAGAAAAATATATTTTCCCGTTCCAGGAGCAGGCGGATGCTATGTTCAATTCGGCGCTGGTCTATGAACTGGCCGTTCTGAAGCAGTATGCGGAACCTCTTTTGTTCAGCATTAAAAAGGGGGAGCCGGAATATCACGAGGCCAAACGGCTGTTAAAATTCCTGGAATATTTTCTGGGTGTCAGCAGCGAGGAACTTCCTAAGAATTCTCTTTGCCGGGAATTTGTGGGGGGAAGCTGTTTTGAATAGGAAATAAAGTTTCTCTAAGACAGTAAAATACACTGTCTAAGAGAAACTATGTTATTCCCGAAAGAATCGCTTTGCGATTCTTCCTGGGTGTGAGGAATAGCGCTTTGCGATTCTTCCAAGTGAGTAGTGGAAAGTGTTGCTTTGCGATTCTTCCAAGTGAACAGCAGGAAGAATGTGCGTTGTGGTTCTTCTAAATGGGATATAAAATAAGTAGAATAAATGATCGCGCCCGCGTGCGGGTGAGGAAAGTCCGGGCTTCACAGGGCAGGATGCCGGATAACGTCCGGTGGAGGCGACTCTAAGGATAGTGCAACAGAAATAATACCGCCGCACTTGTTGCGGTAAGGGTGGAATGGCAGTGTAAGAGACTACCGCTTTTCCGGTAACGGAGAAGGCTGTGTAAACCCCATCCGAAGCAAGACCAGACAGAAAGCAACAGGTTTGCCCGGCCTGCTTTCAGGTAGGTCGCTAGAAACTGTCGGCGACGACAGTTCCAGATAGATGATCATTCACGACATAACCCGGCTTATCGTTCTGCTTATTTTATCATTTATAGAAATCTTGTATTGCGAATCTCTCCCCTTTGGGGAGATTTTTGCATGTGGATAGTGGAAACGGAGGATTGTATGAGACATCGAGGGCTGAATAAACGCATTCTGTGCCTGTCCTGCGCTTTTTTGGCGCTGGCCTTGCCGCTCCATGTAAAGGCAGAAGACTCACAGGCGCCTCATTTGATTCAGACGGTGACAGAGCAGGATATTTTTGAAGGAAAGCTCGCCCTCGGTTTTCTGGAAAGTCCTGTCCTGACATCGAGCGACTGCGGAATGGCGTATGAAAATGTTAAAAACTGCATTGTCCGTATCCATATGGGGAATGCTTATGGGAGCGGTGTTGTTTTTAAAATAACACCGGAGAATATTGTTATTGTGACGAATAAGCATGTTTTGTCGTATTGGGAGGAAGCTGTCAGTTATGTGCAGTTTCCGCAAGGGTATTTTACACAGGCACGGATTCTCGGTACATCCGGAGAACATGATATCGGTTTTCTGGTGGTGGACAATCAGGAGTTCGATTACCGGGAACTGGAACAGCTTCGGTATGTACATTGGGATATGGACATGTACCAAGCTATGGAGGCAGGCGATGCCCTGTTCTGTACGGGAGCCGGAGATGCGGTGGAGGCAGACGGTGCGGACAGTTTTTATCAGGGCAGCGTCGGAGATATGAATTATTATATCGATGATTTTGGTGAATATATGATTTACGGTTATGGTTATGCCAAAGAAGGGATGTCCGGCGGCGGAACGTTTGATTCATACGGAAACTTTATTGGTATGATATCCGGAGCTACAATGAGCGGAGAGACAGCCAGTGTGCCGCTCCCGGTAATTTTAGAGGCATATGAGAACATACGGGGGGAAGAGTGAAAGCCGGTGACTGGCTGAAAACCGGAACAGGAGGCATGATCGCAGAATGATAAAAATAGAGGTGAACGAAGGAAAACTGCCCTGGGTCGTGGGCACAGGAGCAATTCTGTCAGGAATACTATTCGGTATCCTGATGACGGTCTATCCGAATGATTCCGGCATAGTAAGGTGTGTCAGTTATTTGGTGATCGGTTTGATCATCTGCATGGGCATCGGAATGTGTTTCAGCGGTCGCTATAGAAAAATGATGGTGGAGGACAGGACGCTCTGCTATACGAACCGTCTTGGAAAAAAGAAAACTTTTTCCCTGGACGAAATCGGTTATTGTAAGGCTGCGTTAGAGGATAAGAGCGGAAGAGACTATCTGAAAATCTATGACTTGCGCGGTGAAAAGTTATGTAAACTTGAATTCAGTATGAAAGACAGCGCACTCTTTTTACAATATCTGCTCGATAATCAAGTCAATGTGGAATGCTCTGAGAAATCCGATGATTTTTTAAAAAGTATGATTCATACGGAAACGCTCTGTGCGGAAGAAATACCGGATAAGATCAATATATGTTATGAGAAGGCGAGAGAAATTGTATGGGAATGGACACAGAGGCATAAGGAACTCCGCGCCGGATGGAAAATGGGAATTGCTGCCTATCTGGAAGAAGAACTGTCGGAAAAAAAGCAGTTGTGGGAGCAGAAGGGATGTGCGGAGACTTTGTTTTCAAAGAACGGAGAGGCACAAAAACTCTGTGAAAGTAAACTGCCGGAGGGTTGCCTGATCGTCATTGAGGGGTACTTGCAGAAAGATGACGGTTTTGTGTTCGATAAAAAGAACCGGGCCGTAATGTTTTATGTTCCGGTAGTTGGCGTTTCCAGGTCTATGCAGGCGGGAGAGGAGCAAAAAATCAGGCTGTTCGGAGAGGCGCTTTCTGAGCTGGCATGGCAGCTCGAGTGGTTGTCCAATATGCTGCCCAGGACCCGCTATCATACAGAGCAGATTTCCATAAATCATGAATTGATTGAAAGGTTATAGTGTCCACCACCCCGAAAGTATGGTACAATGTAATGAACGCAAAGGAAAAACAAGCGGCTCCGAAGGAGACATTTGTTTTTCATGCGTGATTAACGAGCAAACGTCCGACGAAGGAGGACAGAGAGCGCAGAAAGCGCGAGTTTGCGAGAGACAGCCTGGAAAAGGAAAAACAAGCGGCTCCGAAGGAGACATTTGTTTTTCATGCGTGATTAACGAGCAAACGTCCGACGAAGGAGGACAGAGAGCGCAGAAAGCGCGAGTTTGCGAGAGACAGCCTGGAAAAGGAAAAACAAGCGGCTCCGAAGGAGACATTTGTTTTTCATGCGTGAGAATAGGGCTGCAAAAGAATGGGGGATAAGTTTATGGCATTATTTCAAATCGGCAATGAAAAAATTACCATACAGATTGATAGTATGGGGGCGGAACTGAAATCGTTAAAAAGAGTCGATACCGGAACGGAATACATGTGGGAAGGAAATCCGGTTTTTTGGAAAAGGACTTCGCCGGTGCTTTTTCCACTCGTAGGCGGGTTAAAGAATGGAGAGTATCTTCATGATGGCCGCCGATATCCGATGGGGCAGCACGGTTTTGCCAGAGACAGACAGTTTCAACTAAAGAGCCAGACGAATCGGGAAATCTGGTTCGCTCTGGAGTCAAATGAAGAAAGCCTGCAGGAGTATCCTTATGAATTTCTGCTGGAACTTGGATATGAATTACAGGAAAATATGGTAATCGTTAAGTGGAAAGTAACGAATCCGGCTTCCGGGGAACTGCATTTTTCTATTGGGGGACATCCTGCTTTCCGCTGTCCGATTCTGGAAGATACAAAACAGACTGATTATCGTATCCGGTTTGATACGAAGGAGAAAGTGACATCGGGCATTATTCAAAATGGACTGATGAGCGATGAAAAAGAAGTTTATCCGCTGGAAAACGGGTACCTGCAGATTACAGAGCATTTATTTGATCGGGACGCGCTTGTCATCGAAGAGGATCAGTCGAAAGAAGTTGCACTCGTAAAACCGGATGGCAGGGTCTATCTGACAGTCCGTTTTGATGCGCCGCTTTTCGGTATCTGGTCGCCGCCGGGTAAAAATGCACCGTTCATCTGCATAGAACCGTGGTATGGCAGATGCGACGATATAGATTATACGGGAACATGGGAAGAACGGAAATGGGGACAGCGTCTGGCTCCTGGAGAAAGTTTGGAGGCATCTTATCAGATTATTGTTTAATATATGGAAAGAGAAAGGTATGGTTATTAAAATGGAAATGGGACCAATCGTACAATGTGTGGGTCTTACCAAAACATATGGCGGAAAGATTGCACTGAACCAGATTTATCTGAATCTGGAACGGGGCAGGATCATCGGGCTGCTTGGCCCGAACGGCAGCGGTAAGACGACATTGATCAAAATCATGAACGGCCTGCTTCGGCCGACGGCAGGGGAAATCTTTATCGGTGGAGACAGACCCGGTGTTGAGACGAAATACAGGATTTCTTATCTGCCGGAGCGGACGTATCTTCATGCAGGCATGAAGGTAATGGAAATGGTACAGTATTTTCAGGATTTTTATCCTGATTTCAGAATTGAAAGAGCTTTTGATATGCTGCACAGGCTCCAAATTCCGCCGAACGAAAGACTGAAAAACCTTTCCAAGGGAACGAAGGAAAAAGTCCAGCTCATTCTCGTGATGAGCCGGGATGCTGATCTGTATGTGCTGGATGAACCGATTGCGGGCGTGGATCCGGCATCCAGGGATTATATTCTGCATACGATCGTCAGCAATTATAACCGAAATGCGTCCGTCCTGCTTTCGACCCATCTGATTTCCGATGTGGAGAGCATTCTGGATGAAGTGGTATTCATCAAATATGGCAACATTATCTTACAGGCGCCGGCAGAGCAGATCAGACGGCAGGAAGGCAAGTCGATAGACCGCTTCTTCAGGGAGGTATTCGCATGTTAGGAAAACTGATGAAATATGAGTGGAAAGCAACGTGGAAATTGTTGATTCCTCTGAACCTTTTTATTGTAGTCATGTCCATTCTGGCTTATATCACCGTCCAGCTTGATTTTTTCGACTCTGATAACGACCTGGTCCTGATGACGGGAGCCGTTCTGCTTATGGCATATGTTCTCAGCATGTTCGTTATTTCGGTCGTGACGGTGATTTACCTGATCTACCGGTTCTATACATCGGTCTATGGCGACGAAGGTTATCTGCTGCATACGCTTCCGGTTGATAAGCATCATATTATCATTGCGAAAGCGGTCGTCAGTGCATCGTGGATTATTTTGAATATTATTCTGATTTATCTTTCCATTTTATTTCTCTTTTCAACACAGGAAAGACTTATCGAGACGATCACGGACGGTTTTCAGTTTTATGTTGAGACTGTGAACAGCTATAATAGAATAGGGGCGTTCGAGATCATTATGACGCTTGCTGCGTCGTTCTTTGCAATGCTTGCCAAAATTCTCAAAGTTACGGCCTGCATTTCGCTCGGACAGCTGGCCTCTAATCACAAAGTGCTGAGTTCTATTGGTTTTTATTATGCCATTTACATCGTACAGAGAATTTTTACACTGTTCTATTATATGATACTGGCATTGATCAACGAGGCTTCGAATTATACTTATTATAGCAGTACATCTTTTTTTGGTTCGTCATGGGAGTTTACGCTGCTGTCCAGTCTGATCTACTGCGTTATTTTCTATTTCCTGACATGGTATGTGATGGACCGGAAGCTGAATCTGGACTGATGGAAGAATGCGGCGGCCGTGCGGTGTTGACAGAATAAAAAAAGTGGAGCAAAATAAGTTTTAGTGATTAAGTATGGAAAGGCAAGGCGGTAAAAATGACAAAAATTGATATTGTATCCGGCTTTCTGGGAGCCGGTAAGACGACGCTGATCAAGAAACTGTTAAAAGAAGCTTTACAGAATACACAGGTCGTTCTGATTGAAAATGAATTTGGTGAAATCGGTATTGACGGCGGTTTTTTAAAAGAAGCGGGAATCGAGATCAAGGAGATGAATTCCGGCTGTATCTGTTGTTCGCTCGTAGGCGACTTTGCCGCTTCCTTAAAGGAAGTGTTGTCCACCTATTCGCCGGAGCGTGTTCTGATCGAGCCGTCGGGCGTCGGTAAACTTTCCGATGTCATGAAAGCCGTGCAGGGCGCCATGCAGAACGAGGAAGTGGTATTGAACAGTGCAGTCGTTGTCGTAGATGCCGGAAAATGCAAAATGTATATGAAGAATTTCGGTGAGTTCTTTATCAATCAGATTGAATACGCAGGGACGATCATTCTCAGCCGGACAGGTAAAATGAGCGAGGAAAAAGTTTCGGCGTGTGTTGCTATGTTAAGAGAGCATAATGCAAAGGCAACAATCATCACGACGCCCTGGGATGAACTGGAAGGAAAGGACATTCTGGAGACCATCGAGGGCGCAAAAGATTTGGAAGCGGAATTGATGAAGGAAGTCATGGCACGGAAGGATGAACATCATCACCATCACAATCATCATGAGCACGGGCATGATGGTGATGAGCACGGACAAGAGTGCTGCCACCACCATGAACATGACGGAGAAGAGCATGAGCACTGTCATCACCATGAACATGACGGAGAAGAGCATGAACATGAGTGCTGCCATCATCATGAGCATGACGGAGACGGGCACGGGCATGAGCACTGTCATCATGACCATGACGGCCATCATCATGCGGATGAGATATTTACGAGCTGGGGAATCGAGACACCGCTGTCTTATACACAGAGCGAGATAGAGGAGCGTCTTCAGAAACTGGAGCGGGAAGAGGAATATGGTATTGTGCTTCGTGCAAAAGGCATGGTGCCGTCGGGAGACGGTGCATGGATCTATTTCGATTATGTGCCGGAAGAATGCGATATCCGAAGCGGTAAGCCGGATGTGACCGGAAAAATCTGTGTCATCGGTTCTAAACTGAACGAGGAAAAACTGGCGGCTCTATTTCATAAATAGGAAGCGCGAAAGCGTAAGAAAGGGGTAGGAACGGTAATATGAAACCGGTATATATTATCAACGGTTTTCTGGAAAGCGGTAAAACGGAGTTCATTAATTATACACTGGCACAGCCCTATTTTCAGGTTCGCGGAAAGACACTTCTGCTGTTATGTGAGGAAGGCGAAATAGAATATGACGAAAAACTGCTTGCGGAAAGCAGAACAATCTTAGAACTGATCGAGGAAGAGAGTGATTTCAATTCTGCGCATCTGATCGAACTGGAAAAAAAGCATAAACCGGAACGTATCATCATCGAATATAACGGGATGTGGAATTATAAAAACATGAAACTCCCGTGGCATTGGAAAATAGAGCAGCAGGTCACGACGATAGATGCTTCTACTTTTCCGATGTATTTTACGAATATGAAATCGCTCCTTGCGGAAATGCTCCGGAAGTCGGAACTGATTATCTTTAATCGCTGCGATGGTGTGGAAGATTTAAGCAGTTATAAAAGAAATGTCAAGGCAATCAATCCGAAGGCAGAACTGGTATTTGAGGATGCGAACGGGGAGGTCAATGAGATCATGGAGGATGATTTGCCCTATGACCTGTCTTCGCCGATTCTGGAATTGGACAATGAAAGTTATGGCGTCTGGTATCTGGATTCGCTGGATCATATTGGGCGGTATGAGGGAAAGACCGTGCAGTTTACGGCAATGGTACTCGTGCCGAAGAATTTTCCGAAGGGATACTTTGTGCCGGGCAGGATGGCAATGACATGCTGTGCCGAGGATATGGCGTTTCTCGGTTTTGCCTGTGAATATGACAAGACCGATAAGCTGACGGATAAGCAGTGGGTGAAGGTGACTGCAAAGGTAGCAAATGAATATTTTGCCGATTACGGCGGCGAAGGGCCGGTACTCCATGCGGTCAGCGTGGAGCAGGCAGAGAAACCCAAAGAAGAAATTATCAGTTTCTTTTAGAAGCGAGGAAGAATGGAACACGGAAAAAGATTGAAAAGTTTGAGAGTAGTTATGATGGCCCTTACAATAGTTATTTGTGTAAGGGCTTTTTTAACGGCATCGGGCAGCAGGATGGCAGAAGCTGCGGAAATGGAAAAGGAAGCGGATTTACCTGAAATTACCTGGGAGGATTATCAAAGCGGCAGGGAGATGGAGCCCGTTATACTGCATTTTTCCTTTCGCGGCGGAACGGTTGTTGACTGGGAGGCACCCTATTATCCGGGTATTGTTGAAAAGACGGAATATCGGGATATTACCGGAGACGGAAAGGCGGAAGCGCTTGTATACCTGTATTTTGCGAATACGGCGACGGAATATACATTGATTCATATTTTTGAGATAAAAAACGGGACTGTTCGTTGCATATCGCCGGAGACCGAACTGGTGGAACTGGACGGTTATGTGTGGGATATGCAGATTGTTGAATCTTATGCGGATGAGGAGAGGAATCCCGTTTTCAGGATGACGTCTTTTGCGAAGGAAAACGGCATGGCTTTTCCGAACGAAACACTGCTTGTCGTGTATGGGGAGAATGGATGGCAGATTCTCGGGCAGGTGTCGTGGGAGATAAGGCATGCAGTGTGGAAGATAAAAGAGTCATTGAAATAGTATGTAACCTGCCCTTGCATGTAAAATATAAAGAAACAAAAGTAATATATACTTGACATTTAGACCTGCATATGATACTTTTTATAAGAAAAGCCAAAAGGCGGCAATGTAGAAGCACAGGAGGGAGGAGAAATACTTGGCGAGGAATATAGCGATTAAAGTGGCGCGGGCCGAAAAGGACATGACACAGAAGGCGCTCGCGGAAGCCGTCGGTGTGTCCAGACAGACGATTAACGCCATCGAGCAGGGGGAGTATAATCCGACGATCAAACTGTGCCGTGCCATTTGTCGTGTTTTGGGGAAAAGTCTGGATGATTTATTCTGGAAAGAAGAGTGTGAAGAGAATTTCTAGGCCTGCAAAATGCGGCGTCTAACACCAGGGCACTGAAAGTGGCTTTTGGCGAACCATAGAACCCTGCTTGTGATTTGCCTATTTTGCACAACTGCTATCTTGAAATCATACGTTTCACAATTACCGAAAGTTGGAAAGGAGAATTATAAAAATGAAAAGGCGAAAGAACAGGCTGGATGAAATGCAGGAGCAAAAATTATTGCAGATAGAACATAACGGCTGTTGGTTGGCTTTTTGGGGGCTTCTGATCGTGCTTTTTGTGCAGGTTTTCCTGTATGGGAGAGATTTTGAACGCATTATGGGAGAATGGGTTGTTTTTATGTGCCTTGCCATCTATATTGTCGTCAGTTGTTTAAAGAACGGCATCTGGGACAGAAGACATGCTCCCGTCCCGGCTGTGAATCTGAAGTCCAGTCTGCTTGCGGGTGGAGTAAGCGGCCTCATCTTTGGTGTCGTAAAATATCACGAATATCAAGTGATATTAGGCGCAGCCGCCTCGGGCGTTTTTATTGCCATATTTGTTTTTGCATCGTGCTTTGCGGGATTATCCGTTTTATCTTATTTTTACAGAGAGCGGGCATATCGGCTGGAGAATGCGGAAGAGGAAGGGAAAGAAGATGGAGAAGAACAGGATTAAGGCGGACTGCCTTGTAAAGACATTTACCAGAAATGAGAAGAAAAATAAAAAGGTCGATATCAATGCAGTTGATGGGATATCACTATCTATAGGGGAAGGAGAAATAGTCGGGATTCTCGGGCCGAATGGCGCAGGCAAGACGACACTTCTTCGGATGATGTCCAAGCTGATGCGGCCGACGAGCGGTATGGTCAGCATTCAGATTGGTGAAAAAGAGATAACAGACGATATTGAAGTGAAAAGACATATCGGCTATCTGTCCAACAATACGAAGCTTTACGGAAGGCTTTCTTCCAGGGAACTGCTCCGGATGCTCGGTGTGCTTTATGGGATGTCTAAAGAGGATACAGAAAAAAAGATTGAGGAGATTTGTGAAATTCTTTCCATGGGGAGTTTTATCGACAATCGAATCGAGAAACTGTCCACCGGACAGACACAGCGTGCATCCATTGCAAGATGCCTTGTGCACGACCCACAGGTCTATATTTTTGATGAGCCGACACTTGGACTGGATATTTTGAGCAGCGCCGCAATCATTGATTTTATGAAAAAGGAACGCGGGCGGGGAAAGACCATTTTGTACTCAACCCATTATATGGAAGAGGCGGAATATTTATGTGACCGGATTTTGATGATTCACCGGGGAAAGATCATAAGCGAAGGTGCGCCTGAAGGTCTGAAAACGCAGACCGGAAAAGGAAATCTGCGGGATGTTTTTGCGGAACTGATCGAAAAGGAGGGCATAGCGGATGAGCGCTAAGATTATAAAGACACTCGTCAAAAAGGAAATGCTGGATGTCTTGCGGGATAAAAAAACGGTTATCATGATGCTGGTCATTCCGGTCATTCTGTATCCGCTCATTTTTATCGGAGCCATGCAGGTTGTTGCGATGATCTCATCCAGCATGGAGGCGCAGAATTACCGGATTGTGGTAGATGCGGAGGATGACGGCGCTTTTTCACGGATGCTTGCGGAGAAAGGGCAAAAGGATGATGGTTCGAAGGTGCCGGAAGCGGCCGGCGGCCGGACAGAAGAAAGCAATGCCGGAGAGGAGGACGCTGATGGGGAGACCTATACGATTACCCTTGTCGATGCCGGCAGCATAACCGATTACGAAAGGGCGCTGAACGATGAGGAAATCGACGTTTATGTGTCCGGTGCGATGCAGAACGGAAAGATGCAGTACGATATTTATTATCTTTCATCGGCAACAAATTCATCCTATGCCAGAAATATCGTGCTGGATGTATTCGATGAATTTAAAGAAGAACTGACAGAAGAAAGGATTCGGGCGGCCGGACTCGACGTTCATGAAATTCTGGAGCCTGTCCTTTATGAAAATAAAGATACGGCGAGCAGTGAGCAGTCTCTTGGCAGCATCATGGGAGCCGTTCTGCCCTTCATGCTGATTATCAGCCTGATGATGGGGACGATGTATCCTGCCATCGATACGACTGCTGGAGAATGGGAAAGAGGAACCCTTGAAACGATTCTGACACTGCCTGTGACGAGCAGACAGCTGATCATATCGAAGTTCTTAACGGTGGCCCTAATCGGCATTATATCGGCCCTGCTCAATATTTTTTCCATGGGCGGCCTCGCTTTTTATATGTATCGGATCATGGATATGCAGACGGAGACACAGTCCTTTGAAATCGCAAAGTTCCTGCCGGCGATTCTCGTATGTATGCTGGCGATATTTGCGTTTTCCCTGTTCGTCAGCGCGGTGACGATGTGCGTGACGTCTTTTGCCAAGAGCTATAAGGAGGCTAATAACTACATAACGCCGTTGATGCTGGTCATCATGCTAACAGGATATATCGGTTTCATTCCGAATATAGAGCTGACACAGACGATGGCAATGATTCCGGTCGCCAATATCTGTCTGCTGATCAAAAATATGCTCATATTCAAAATCGATTATGCGGCAATTGCCGTTGTACTCCTTTCCAATGTGGCTTATGCCGTTTTGGCAATTCTGTTCCTGAGCCGGATTTATGACAGCGAAACGATTCTGTTCGGCGATGGAAAAGGTGGAATGCAGTTATTCGAGAGACGGAGCAATCTTCAGAAGGGCGGTGTGCCGACGGTATCTGATGTCTGGTTCGTCGTTGCGTTGACGATTGTGCTCATATTGTATGCCGGCAGCATGTTGCAGCTGAAGTTCGGCCTCGCGGGCGTATTCGGAACGCAGCTGATCATCCTGTTCATACCGCTTTTGGTCGTAATTTATACGAAAAGGGATTTATGCCTGACCTATGGTTTCCGAAAAACAGGCATCAAAAACTTTTTGGGCGGAATCTTTCTGATCGCGGGCTTTATTCCAATCAATCTTGTCATTTCCATCGGGCTGATCAGTCTGTTCCCGGACAGTGCGGAGAATGTCGTTACTGTTTTTGACGAGCTTATGGGCGGTAATCTATTGTCTGTTCTGTTCGTCATCGCGCTGGCGCCTGCGGTCTGCGAAGAAATGATGTTCCGCGGAGTGATTTTTCATGCCATGAAGGAAAAATACCGTATTTCTACAGCAATCGGCATTGTTGCGGTGTTGTTCGGCATCTATCATATGAGTCTGGTCAAACTGATTCCGACCGGGCTTCTGGGATTTGTGATATGTTATGTGGCATACAGGGCGGACAGCATTTATCCGGCCATGCTGATGCACTTTTTGAATAATGCTTTCAGCGTACTCATTTCCTGCTGTCCGGAAAAGATGGAATCTGTGTTCCCAGTCCTTTATCAGGAGACGCTGCAGGTTTCCGATATCCTGCTGTTATTAGTGATTGGACTGATTTTTGCGGGAATCGGGTGGGCGATTTTGAGAAAAAGCGAGAATAAGGAGCATATAGAGAATAAGATGCAGAAAGGCATAGAATAATAGAAAATGACAGAAATAAACGACAAAGAATTGCTACAACTGAAAAACCGTCTGCTGGAGCTGGCGGACAAGTCATACAGCAGGGGAATTTATACCTATACGCCTTTCCTTAGTCTGGCGCAGCAGCAGGTATTTTATGCGGTAAAAGAGGAACTTTCCTATGCCGGATATGGTATGGATGGCGGTGCACCCGTTTGCGAGCGGAAAATAATCCGTTTCGGCAGTCCGGAAAATCTGGGATATGATGAGGAATATCCGATCGCAGTCATACAAATAAGCCCCGTTATGCCCAAATTTGCGGATAAACTGACGCATCGGGATTTTTTGGGAGCGGTCATGAATCTGGGAATCGAACGCAGTACGATTGGGGATATTTTCGTACAGGGGCAGTGCGGTATCCTGTTCTGTCAGCAGAGTATTGTGCCGTATCTGATGGAAAATCTGCATCAGATAAAACATACGAATATCAATTGTCAGACCGCCAGCGGAGAAATCGCTTTACAAAGCGCCGAACCGGAAAAAACGACCGTGACTGTTTCTTCCGCAAGGATTGACAGCGTTATCGCAAAGCTTTATCATATTTCAAGGAGCCAGAGTCTTGCGCTGTTTGGCGCCGACAGAATCTTTGTCAACGGAATCGCGGTGGAAAATAACAGCTATCAGTTGAAAAAAGAGGATGCGGTGACTGTGCGGGGCTATGGCAAATTCCTATACTATGGACAGGCAGGAGAGACGAAAAAAGGAAAAGAAAAGGTGTCTGTCGGCGTTTTCGGATAAAAAGATATAAGGGGTACGTTTAAAATGTTTCATTACAGTATGACGCAGTGGTTATTCTTTTTTTATACTTATTGTTTTTTGGGGTGGTGTTTTGAATCCGCTTATGTTTCAATCTGTACGCGTAAATTTGTCAACCGCGGATTTATGCGGGGACCTTTTCTTCCCATCTATGGAAGCGGCGCAATTATGATGTATGTTGTTTCCATGCCTTTTCAGCATAATATTGTTCTGACCTATTTGGCAGGTTGTGTCGGCGCTACGGCGCTGGAATATATAACGGGTGTTCTTATGGAATCGCTGTTCCACATCCGATATTGGGACTATTCCCATAAGAAATTTAATTTTCAGGGATATATCTGCCCGAGTTCTACGCTCGCATGGGGATTTTTTACCATTCTGATGACGCGGGTGATTCACAGGCCGATTGAGCAGTTCGTTCTGAATATCCCGAGGGGGGTCCTGGGATATGCAACGTTCTTCTTGACGATTTATATTGTGGCGGATTTTGCGCTTTCTTTCAAGACAGCGCTGGATCTGCGGAGTATTCTGGCGAAAATGCAGAAGGCCAAAGAGGAACTGGAACATATGCAGAAAAGGCTTGATGTCATTATTGCTTTTAACAATGAGGAAAAGGCACAGAAGCAGCAGGAGCGGGAACTTCGGGCCGGCGAACTGACGGAAAGCCTTGGGCAGCGTTTTATGAGTATCAAAGAGACGATTCAGCGGACGCCCGGCGCTTATGTGGATAGTGTGCGGGATGAAATCGCAGATCTTCGCGCACGCTATAATATCTATATGGAAAACCGAAAAAATTACAAAGAGATGCTGGATTTTTATAAGAGGGATATGATTCGAAACAATCCCAATATGAGTTCGGGCGAGTTTAAGGAAGCGTTTGAAGAATTGAAGAATGCGGTTGCGGATAAAAAGGGTAAATAACTTCGGTTATTTACCCTGCTTTTCTTTCGTGCAATGCCAAAGCGACTTCGAGTTTCCGGGCCCTGTAGCGGAAGGCTGCCAGAAATTTATTGTAGAACCAGAACGAATAGACAAGAATTTTATTGGCTTTTCCGAGTTTTGCTTTTGTCGTATGAAAATAATGGGTGCCGCCGGCAATCGTTGGAGAGCCGTTTTTGATATAATGTATGAATTCTGATTCGTTTGAAATATGTTCCCGCAAAATGGTGTAGCCAAGTCCGACGCAGTCATCTTTGTGAGAATCGCTGCCGCCCAGCCCCGGCAGATGGTATTTTAAGGCGAGGGAAGTTGCGCACTCATTGGAAATATCATCTTCACAAGCGTTGAATGCTTCTATAAAGTCGAATTTCCGGATCAGTCTCTCTTTTAATGCCTTTCCGCGCCGCGTATTGAAGATGCTGAGAAATTTCTCGCCGCATGGATGGGCTGGTCCAAGAATGCCGCCATAGCGGTGCACGATTTCAATCAAAAGCAGTACCGGCATACCGCGCAGTTCCAATAGTCTTGGGCAGAGGCCGGATGGCATGATGACCAGTATGTGTCCGGCGTCCAGTGTATCGTACTCGATGCCGCACAAAACGGTAAAATCAGCGGGTTTGTTGTTGAGATGTCTGTAGCAGCGGAATGCTTTGTATGAATTATGGTCGGCAATCAGCATTCCGTCGAAGCCTTTTCGTTTCAGAATGGAAATATTGTCAAGAAGTGCGGTCTTTCCGTCAGGAGAACCTTCTCTTGTATGACAGTGCATATCCAGTTTCATCGTAATCCTACCTTTCTTGTTTGCTCTATATAAGAGTATACCAGATTTTTTGAAAAAATAATATTGACAATTTTTGTGTTATCGGAGATGTATCGTAAAAGTTCAAGCCGCCGGGCGGGACGGTGTGTGGCTCCTGTGAAGGTCCTTGAAAAGTGCCGGTGCTTAGCGAGGTTTCTCACGAGCTTAGCATCCGTTGCTACTTTTCGCGGAGCGGAAGCGTGCCTTCACAGGAGCCACACACCGTACCGCCCGGCGGCTTGAACTTTTACAATGTTAACTTGCGGCGTGTAAAGGTTTCGATGGACAATAGAACAAATGTTTGCTAAAATGGTGTGAGAAGAATGCCTGAAATGCGATATTCTTCATTAGGCCAAATCGTGCAGGCTGAGTAAGAATGGAAGAGGGATTAAATATGGAACAGATGTCGTTATTCGATGCAATGCCGGACGGCAGGAATATGACGGTTCCGCTGGCAAGCCGTCTGCGGCCGCAGGAACTGGGGGATTTTATCGGGCAGGAGCATTTTATCGGGCAGGAGCATTTGCTCGGGCAGGGGAAGATGCTCAGGCAGCTGATTGAAAAAGACCAGATTTCTTCTATGATATTTTGGGGGCCGCCAGGCGTTGGCAAGACAACGCTTGCCGGCATTATCGCGAGACGGACGAAAGCTGATTTTATTAATTTCAGTGCCGTGACGAGCGGAATCCGGGAAATCAAGGATGTGATGAATCAGGCGGAAGCCGGCCGGAAAATGGGGCTTCGGACGGTTCTTTTTGTGGATGAGATTCATCGTTTTAACAAGGCACAGCAGGATGCCTTTCTTCCTTTTGTGGAGAAAGGAAGTATTTTGCTGATTGGGGCGACGACGGAGAATCCTTCTTTTGAAGTAAATGCGGCGCTCCTGTCCAGATGCCGGGTATTTGTGCTCAAAGCGTTGGAAGAAGCGGATTTGGTCAGGCTGTTACAGAACGCATTGCAAAATCCGGCGGGATTTGCCGGACAGCGGATAGAGATTTCTTTAGAACAATTAAAGGCAGTCGCCACATTCGCGAATGGGGATGCCCGGATGGCTCTGAACACACTGGAAATGGTGGTGCTGAACGGAGAAATCACAGAAGAGGGCAGTATTCGGGTAAACGATGAGGGGCTGGCACAGTGCATTAACCGGAAATCCCTTTTGTATGATAAATCCGGCGAAGAGCATTATAACCTGATTTCAGCTCTTCATAAGTCGATGCGCAACAGCGATCCGGATGCGGCGATTTACTGGATGTGCAGGATGCTTGAAGGAGGGGAGAACCCTCTTTATATCGCAAGAAGGCTGATTCGTTTCGCCAGTGAGGACGTGGGGATGGCGGACAGCAATGCGCTTACCGTGGCGGTGACTGCCTATCAGGCATGTCACTTTCTGGGGATGCCGGAATGTGATGTGCATCTGACTCATGCGGTGACTTATCTTGCAATGGCTCCCAAATCTAATGCTTTGTATAGGGCATGTGAGAAGTGTAAGGAGGATGTCAGGGAGAAGATTGCGGAACCTGTTCCTTTGATTCTCCGAAATGCGCCGACGAAGCTGATGGAAGAGCTGCATTATGGGGAAGGGTATCGGTATGCACACGATACGGAGGAAAAGCTGACGAGGATGGAATGTCTGCCGGAATCTATGCGGGGCAGCCGTTATTATTATCCGACAGAGCAGGGCGCGGAAGCGAAAGTGAAAGAAAGGCTGGAGGAAATCATGGAGTGGAAGCATCTTTGAAGATTTTTCAATATGTTATGCAATCGTTACAGAGAAAAATAATATAATATTCAGTAAAGCATTTGGAAATAAAATCCAGATGCTTTTTATTTTGCAGCATTCATTCAAAAGAGAAAAAGGAGGCAGTTTATGGGAACATTATATGGATATGTGCGGGTGAGTACACAGGAGCAGAATGAAGACAGACAACTGATCAGTATGAAGGAAATGGGAATAGAGAATCAGAATATCTTTATGGATAAGCAGTCGGGAAAAGATTTTGAACGGAACAATTACAGAAGACTGGTCAGAAGGCTGAAGGAAAACGATGTTCTGTATGTCAAATCCATTGACAGACTTGGCAGAAATTACGAAGAGATCATAGAGCAGTGGAGGATTCTTACCAAAGAGAAAAAAATCGATATCGTAGTGCTGGATATGCCCATTCTCGACACCAGACGGGAGAAAGACCTGATGGGAACTTTTTTGAGCGATATTGTATTGCAGGTGCTTTCTTTTGTAGCGGAAAATGAACGTAAAAATATTCGGCAGAGACAGAGGGAAGGTATCGCTGCAGCGCAATTGCGGGGCGTACAGTTTGGAAGACCGATAAAACCTCTTCCGTCTAATTTTGGACAGGTATATGAAAAATGGGTTGCGAATGAGATATCGGGGAAACGGGCGGCTGAACTTTGTGAAATGCCGCTTACATCGTTTTACAGAAGAGCCGGAAAGTTAAGAGAACAACAGGTGTAAAGTGGTTAATTACCAAAAAGTAAACATTATAGTAATAACGAAAATATACATAACTTTCAGTAAGCTTACCACAAAAATTAGATATTTGCAATAAAATCAGCCGGATTTTTTTGGAAACATCTGCCACTGCAGGGACTGACCAAAATGTTTACCTTTTGGTTAGTCGATAAAGAGAATAAGGGAAGATGCAGCCGGCAACGATTGTAAAAACAACCTGTCAATACAATAAAGAACCGATTTCCGATGAAGATATGATGAAGCTGAGAGAAATTGCAGCGGATTGCAATAAGGTGCGGAATTATGTGTATCAGCGTTTTGGCGGGATTGGAAGTCTTGAAAAGCTTTATCCGGGGTATACCGTGCAGAATGAAATGACACGGTGTGGATTGCGGGAGCAACTTGGACTGCCGTCTGTTTATTTCAACCTCGCGGTCTTTGACGCACTTGCGGACATCAAATGCCAGTGGGTGAAAACAAAGTCGGATATCATGGCGAAGATTGGAAGAAGTAACACTTTAGCGGCGGAGGAAAAACACTATCTGCGCTTTTTATTGAAAGTGAACAACGCATTTACCGCTGTACTGAATCATAGACAGACAGTGCTGAGAGCCGATCTGCAGAAATCCTATGAGCAGCTTGCAGATACTGTGGATAGGGCCAAAATGGAGCGGTATCTGTGCAGGCAGGTCAGAAAATATCATATAAAGCTGCATGCGGGTGAAATGACGGGATTTTCCATTTCTGAGCGGGCTTATCGGTATGGAGACCATGGGATATATCTTACGATCAAAGAAAAGCGAAAACGTATTTTTGTACCGCTCACGGATAACTGCCAGTATAAAAGACAGCTCTATATAAAGCTTCTACCCGAAAAGAAGAGCTTGGAGATTAAAGTGCCTATCGATGTCAGGGTAAAAAAACATGCGGATTATACAAAGCAGGTAGGAATTTCTCTCGGAATGTATACTATGTTCGTGACGGATGAAGGTCATTCCTATGGAGAGCGGTTTGGAGAATATCAGACACATTATGCGGATTGGGTGCGTGAACAGACTGCGAACTATAACCAGAATCGGGAAGAAGGCACGGAAAGAAAAAAGTATTACGCAAAAAAACGCCGCATGGAAGAACAGTTCCATAGTTATATCAACATGGAAATCAACCGTTTTCTGCGGACAGAAAAGCCGGAGATACTCTATATTCCAAAGCTGCCGCCAGCGAAGTCGGGAGGAAAGGTTAAAGAAATAAACTATTCCGTATCCATGTGGCAGAGAGGATATATCAAAAAGCGGCTGCTTCTGAAATGCAGCGAGCAGTCCGTGAAGGTCGTGGAAGTATTCGGGAAAGGCATCAGCAGTGAATGCAGCTGTTGTGGTGAGAGCGGAAAGAAAAAAGAAGGTATCTTTTATTGTTCCGCCTGCGGTCTTCAAATAGAAGAAAAAAGAAATACGGCGCAGAATGTAAAAAAGCGCGGCATGATCGGTTCATGAGAACGAAAGCCAGGATAAAAAAGGGAAAAAGAAGGCTTGCGGGCCTGAAGCCCTTTTTTCACCGTTTTTCACATGCGGACCAGGTGGGAGTTCATTGATATAAAAAGAAAGTACGGCATTAGAAGTCAGACTGCAGGAATGATGTCTGAGGATTGGGTATGCCAGGATCCTGTGAACATATTGTAAAGATATGACGTAGCAGGAAGCGAAGTGGATTGGATGGCAGGGATGCCGAAATGTCCGGTTCACATCATCACGGAGAAATTATCTGGAGATGACCAATATGTCTTATTTTATATTCTGGTAAAGAGCGGCCGTTTGCAATGCCGCCTTATACAGATAAGAGGTATGAACAGCCATGAGGAAGAAGCTGAAAGAAGAAGTATTGGAGTTTATAAATAGTCTGCATCAGGCTCATGAGGAAATCAGAGAAGCATTGCTCCATAAAAATAATGCCTCAGCCCAAAATATGCTGTGTGAATGTCAGGAATTTGCGGTTTCGCTCGGAAAAACGATTGAGGCTTCTGAAGGAGAAGGTCATATTACAGTATCTTATATAGAAGATTACTGTGAAGCGCTTTTTCATGCCTTTGAAGAAATAAAGAACCCACAGATAAATGAAAATAAAGTATATAAAATGCTGAAAAAACAATTGATCAGGATTGAGAACAGCATCAGGTATGACATCTCTGTTAGAAAAGAGATTGTTTTTTTTCCGTATAAGGCCGCTATGTGGGACAGCCTGGAAAGTATCTATCTGGCAGCAAAAGAAGATCCGGAATGTGATGCCTATTGTGTTCCGATACCTTATTTTGATCTGAATCCTGACCACAGTCTTGGACAGATGCATTATGAAGGTGGGGAGTATCCGGAGAATATCGAGGTTACGGACTGGCAGGAATATCTTTTCGAAGAGAGAAAGCCTGACGCGGTTTTTATCCATAATCCATATGATGACTGGAATCGTGTCACCAGTGTGCATCCGAGATATTATTCTGCTAATTTGAAAAAGTATACGGATATGTTGGTGTATGTACCTTATTATAGTACATCGGGCGGTATGAACGAAGGACAGAGTCTTTGTTCTGCCTATCTGTATGTGGATTACATTGTGATACAGGCACAAAAATTTTTAGAGTATTTTGATGAGAGAATACCGAGACAGAAATTTCTTCCGTTCGGTTCACCTAAGTTTGACAGAGTCATTCATAAATGCAAAAATCCGCCGCTGCCGCCTATAGGCTGGCGGAAAAAGATGAAAGGTAAAAAGATATATTTTTATAATACGAGTATTTCCGGAATGCTTCTTAATACAGAAAATTTTTTGAGAAAAATGCAGTATGTATTTCAGTGTTTTGAGAAAAGAAACGATGTTTGTTTGTTATGGAGGCCGCATCCCCTGTTGGAAACTACATTTCGCTCTATGAGACCACAGTATCTGCCTGTTTTCACGACATTGAAAAAAATATTTATAGAGATGAATTCAGGAATTTTTGATGATACACCGGATATTACAGATTCCATTGCATTAAGTGATGCATATATAGGAGATGCAGGTACGTCAGTCACATCGCTGTTTGGAATGGCTGGAAAACCTGTTTTTATTTTGAATAACCGAATACATAGTGAACCTGTGGAGGACAGCTGGCTCGGAGAAATCGATATGACATTCAACTTTTTAGAAGAGGACAGATTTGTAATAACACGGGACAATAGGTTGTATATTTCGGAATCGCATAAATATGATTATAAATTTTTTTGCAGTTTGTCAGAAAACGATTACGGTAATAATTATACGGTCCTGTATGAAATAGATGGAAAAAAATATGCTTGTCCAACCAATGCACAGGATATTTTGGTAATAGGGGAAAGTGGTGTCGAAAAAAGGATTGAACTGGATAAAAAAGTAGAAAAGGGTCAAGCTTTTTGTGTGTCATGGAAGCATCATAAATATTTGATTCTTTTACCGCTGAAATATCCGGCTGTTGTCAGGTATGATACCGTTACTGGTGAAATCAGATATTTTAAAGAGAACATAGATGTGTTCGTTAAAGAGAAAGACGGGCAGAATATAACAGGGGGATCTCTGGTTTATCGGGACACAGTATATATAGCTTCACCTGTGGATAATATGTTGTATATGTTACATATAGAGAGTGGTGAAATACAGATCATCCAGCTTCCTGTGAAAAATATGGGTGGCTACATGAGTTTGGTGGTATACATGAAGGAAATTTGGTTTTTGCCGTATAAAGGAAAGTATATTGTGCGGTGGGATCCCATGACAGGAGAAGCAAGAGAGTATACGGATTTTCCGAAGGACTTTATGGGGATTAATCCAACGAATGGATGTGAATGTGAAGAATATCTGTTCAGTATACCGGCATTTTATAAAGAATATATGTATTTAGCCCCCAATTGGGGGAATATGTATCTAAAACTGAATATTGATACGGGTGAATGTATACAATGGAACCCTCCTTTTGAGGATGGAGAAGGGAAAGAATATTTCTTTACAACGTCAAAGAGTAGTTTTCTTATGCGCAGTGAAGAAGAGGAATCTTCCGATTTTAAGATATATTCTTATCCTAAGCGGAAACTTTACAGCATTAAGCCGGCGGAAAATACATGTAAAGAAATAGAAATCAACTTTGATAAAGAAGAACTTAGAAAACACAAGGCAGGTTTTTATGAATATTCCAAAGAGTTAAAATATGTATGCGTGGAAAATGCTTTTAATTCACTGAGTGCGTTTCTTGACGGAGTAGTTGCCGGAAGGCAGTTTGATGAGAACAAACAGCTTGCGGTATATCAGGAAATTGTAGCTAATATGGATGGAAATTGTGGAAATAAGATATATGAATTTACAAAAAACAAAATCAACTCCTGAATTATTGATGCGTACCAGATAAGAAAATATAAGTTGAAACGGAGACAATATGGTAAAAGTAATTACATACGGGACTTTCGATTTGTTTCATGAAGGACACTATAAATTATTGAAGAGAGCTAAAGAATTAGGGGATTATCTGATTGTCGGAGTGACGACAGAGGAATATGATCAGGCAAGGGGAAAGCTGAATGTAGTAGATTCTTTGATGACAAGAATTGAAAATGTAAAGAAGTCCGGCTTTGCGGATGAGATTATTGTTGAGGAATCGCAGGGACAAAAATTCAGTGATATTAAGAAATATGATATAGATATTTTTACAGTAGGTTCCGATTGGGCAGGTGTGTTTGATTATTTACAGGACTATTGCAAAGTTGTTTATCTGGACAGAACAAAAAATATATCAAGTACAATGCTGAGAACCAAAGAAACGCCAATACAAAGAATTGGGATCATAGGAACCGGACGCATTGCCAATCGTTTTATACCCGAGGCAGCATTGGTCAGTGGGGTCAATACCCAGTGTGTGTATAATCCTCATTTTGAAAGTGCAGAAATATTTGCGAAGAAATGGGGAATAGATGCATGTAAGGGAATAGAAGAGTTCTTTAATTCATCTGATATCATATATATTGCATCTCCTCATGAAACACATTATTCCTATATTAAACAGGCATTAGAGCATGGAAAACACGTTTTGTGTGAAAAGCCAATGTGTCTTCATAAAGATCAGGCACTGGAATTATTTGAGTATGCAAAAAAGAAAAACCTGATTCTTTTTGAAGGGATAAAAACAGCTTATTGTCCAGGTTTTACGAAACTTTTGGGAATAGCCTGCAGTGGAGCTATAGGAAGCATTAGAAGTGTGGAAGCCTGTTTTACAAAGCTGGAAGGTAGAAATAGCAGAGAGTTGAATGATATCAAATATGGCGGAAGTTTTACGGAACTTGGGAGTTATTGTCTGCTTCCGATATTAAAGATATTTGGACATGATTATCAAGAAATAAGATTTGAAACAATCAGGGATAGTAATGGTATTGATATTTATACGAAAGCGCACATGAGATATGCCAATGGGCTTGCAACTGCAACCTGTGGACTGGGGGTTAAGTCTGAAGGAAAATTGCTGATTTCGGGAACTTTAGGATATATCGTAGTAGAAGCACCATGGTGGAAGACAAGTTATTTTGAAGTACATCATGAGAATCCAAATGAGATTGAGCGGCTTTCAGAAAGATTTCTTGGAGATGGACTGCGGTATGAGGTTTCTGATTTATTGTCCATGATCAATGGGGATACACGAAAAGATTTTAAACTTACGCGAGGCGATTCTGAAGCGATGGCGGACATCATGGAGCAGTTTTTGATGGAGAGGAATGGGGTAGCATGAAAATATGGGCACACAGGGGGTGCAGTTTGAGATTTCCGGAGAATACAATGGCGGCTTTCGCAAAGGCAGAAGAAATTCCGGGATTAACGGGAATCGAGTTGGATATTCAGATGACAAAAGACGGGGAAATTGTTGTAATACATGATGAACGTGTGGACAGGACGACGGATGGTATCGGTTATGTGAAAGACTTTACATATTGGCAGCTTAGACAGTTGAGAATTGATGCGGGTGAGGGGAAAAGGGAAAAAATTCCTTCCATTCGGGAGGTTTTAGATTTTCTTCAGAATACGATGGCACAAGGAATGCTGCTGAATATTGAACTGAAGAACAGTATGATTCCTTATGAAGGTATGGAAGATAAAATGCTTGATTTAGTTAATCGAAGAGGTCTGCAAAAAGCAGTTATATTTTCGTCTTTTTATGTCAGGTCATTAGAGAGGATTTATAAACAGGAACCACTAATATCTGTCGGTATATTGGATACAAATGTCTCGGATTGTTTCTATAAAAAAAAGGGGGGATTTGACGGGAAGGATGTATCTGTGGCGCTGCATCCATTCTGGAAAAGAATGGATATGACCAAAAAAGAATTGGAAGGTCAGACGGTGCGAGCATGGCTTACGGGGCATTTGTATCCTGAACCGCCTACCGGAAGAAAACTCGATTTAGCACAATTAGAATGTGCTGGAATTACGGATGTATTTTTAAATGAGCCAGAAATTTATCTGCCGTAAATAAAAAAACGACATAACGGCTTATGAGGAGGAATTCTATATGAAAACATACAAGGTGGGATACACGACAGGTGTTTTTGACTTGTTCCATATTGGACATTTGAATATTCTAAAGCGTGCAAAAGAGAAATGTGATTTTCTAATTGTGGGAGTGAGCACGGATGAGCTTACTTATGAACTGAAAGGCTTTTTCCCGGCGATTCCATTTTCACAGAGAGCGAGGATTATAGAAAGCATCAAATATGTGGATCAGGTTGTTCCGGAAACGGATGTGGATAAGCTTGCTGCATGGAAACAGTTTCACTATGATGTTCTTTTTAAAGGCAGCGATGCGAAAAGGAAAGATAATTACAGGATATACGAAGAGGAATTAAAAGAAATAGGGGTTGATGTCTGTTATTTTCCATATACAGAGGGAATTTCATCGACAGAAATAACGGAAAAGGTAGGTGGCCACAGATGAAAGTGGATAAAAATTATTGTATGAGTTCATATCTTTGCTTTAGATATGTAGCGGATCCGGAGATTGTGTTTAAAGAAGGTGTAAAGCATGACGATCACATTCCGATACCAGCGGAAGATAAAATGCCATGCAGGAGCGCTGACGATATAGATCAATGCATTAAAAAAATATTGAAAGATGTGGATTTATCAAAGGCCGCTATTTTTTTGAGTGGGGGAATGGATTCTGCTATTCTTGCTTCTTATATGCCAAAAGGAGCAAAAGCATATACTGCAAGATGCGTAGCGAAAAGTGCAATCGATGAAACAGAGCGGGCAGCTGAGTATTGCAGGGTCAATGGATTAGAGCATATTATCGTGGATGTTACATGGGAGGATTATCTGAATACGATGGATGATCTGATGCGTCGTGACGGTTCACCGTTTATTCCGAATGAACCGCAGGCGTATGTAATGGCAAGACGTGCTGCTGCAGATGGGGTTAGCACGATTATTTATGGTGATTGTGCGGATACAGAATTCGGGGGTATGGATAAATTACTTTCAAGAGACTGGGATTATGCTGGATGGATAGAACGTTTTACATTCCTTGACCCGAGGAAGGTATTGAAGAATCCGGTGGATGTAGGAATGGTTTATGATCGCTATCGTGTGGGAGAAAACGGAATTGATTTCATAAAATTTATTAGTGAAGTATATGCGGAGTCAGCTACTGGTGCATTGACAAATGGGCTTAAATTAGCAAATTTATCATTTGTCGATCCATTTGAAAAAATGAAAATGGCAGAGACG
This sequence comes from uncultured Lachnospiraceae bacterium, assembly GCA_910579395.1. Lineage (GTDB taxonomy): Bacteria > Bacillota > Clostridia > Lachnospirales > Lachnospiraceae > UBA3282. The sequence goes on from CAJTUC010000020.1 coordinate 49,706, forward strand.
CTGGATTTACAAAGAGTGAGATCGGGAGAAAGCAAATATTTAATTAGAGAATTGTTTAAGAAAAAATATCCAATGTTAAATATTCCGGAAAAAATAGGGATGTCAAGACCGGCAGAAGAATGGATGAAGGATTGGGAAGGGCCAAAAAGAGAGGAATTTTTGCCAGGGTGTATAGAAGGCCTATCGGGAGAGCAGAAATTATTATTATTTAGTTTGGAGAGATTTTTAAATCTGTTGGATGAATCATGAAAAGGAAACTGGCATTTCAGGAAGAGTGGTATGTCTATAAAAGAAAGCTAAAAGCTTTTTTCCATAGTTTGTCTTTTTATATATGCCGTGTTTTTCCAGTTAATCCGCGTAAAATCGTTATGTGGACATTGGAAGGAAAAGGTAGTTATGGTGACAGCCCGAAATATATCGCTGAGGAAATCATAAAAAGAGATAAGAATAGAAAAGAAAAGTATGAAATTATCTGGTTGTCAGATAACCCGGAAGAGGAATTTCCCACTTATGTCAGAAGTGTCAGGAACTCTTTGTGGAAAAGGGCATATCACCTTTCCACAGCTGCTTTCTGGATAGGAAATACAAGAACAGTCTATGGAACCAAAAAAAGACGTAAAACCGTATATATTCAAACGTGGCATGCAATCGTAGGAATCAAACCAATCGGAAAACAGAGAGGGAACCGCCTGCCGCGTATGGCCCGTATCGTCAGTGAATATGATTCGGATATGATAGATTATGTCCTGTCCGGAAATGAATGGAGCAATAAGATGTGGCCGGATGGCCTGCTTTATGAAGGCATGATTATACAGACAGGAGTTCCAAGATGTGATGTGCTTTTTCACGGGAAGGAACAGATGCACAGGAAATACAGAGCGAAATATAATTTGCCGCAGGAAGTTTCTATTATTTTATATGCGCCCACTTTCAGAGGGGGAAGCCAAAGTGGAAAGAGGAGTGTTAATGCCGATATCGGTTCCCTGAACTTTGGAATACTGATAGATGCTCTGGAGCATAGATTTGGCGGAACATGGTACATATTTCTAAGGCTGCATCCACAGGTGGCGGAGGAAAGTCATCGTATAATTGAGAAAGAAAAGACAGGACGTGTAGTTGACGTGAGCCGGTGTGCGGATATGAATGAACTGATAGCGGCGGGTGATGTATTTCTGACGGACTATTCAAGTTCCATATTTGAAAGCGCCCTTATGAAGCAGCCAGGATTCCTTTTTGTAGAGGATGAAGAGGTATATGTAAAAGACCGGGGAGAGCTGTTGTTTCGATTGGAGGAATTGCCTTTTCCGGCGGCTCGTGATATGGAAAGCCTGCAGCAGCATATTGAAATGTTTGACCGGGCGCAGTATGAAGTGGAGTTAGAAAAGCTTATGGAAGTGTTGGGTATGTTCGAGGATGGTATGGCAAGCAGCAGAGTGGTGGATTTGATAGAAAGTATTACTGAAAAGCAGAATTAAGGAATCAAGGTTAATTTGAGAATGAAAGATGAGGACATCGTTATGGAAAATGGAAAAATAAAAATCCTGCATTTCCCGATTCGTAATACGAATGGAGGCGTTACCAGAAGCGCTATGAAATTTTGGAAGTTTATAGATCATGAGAAGTTTCAGTTTGATTTTGCCACCTGCACGAAACTGGACTTTGAGCAGGATATTATCGATCAGGGTTGTAAAGTACACTATATTTCCTGTTATGCAGAGCAGAATCCGGAACAGTTCCGTAAGGAATTACGGGAAATATTAAAAGATGGTTATGATGTGATTCACTTGAATACGAACTGGTGGAAAAGCTTCGAAGCGGAACGGGCGGCAGAAGAAGCCGGCGTCAGTATGATTCTTGTGCATGCGAGGAACACTTTTGTGGATGTGAATGATGATGAGCAGAGAGCAAGAGAAGTCATAGTACATGAAAAGTGCAAAAAAGAATTTTCAGAAAAAACAGCGACACATTTCATGGCGTGTTCTCATATGGCTGCAGACTTTTTATTTGGGCCGCAGATTCCAAGAAAAAAAATTATGATTCTGCACAATGCGTTGGATATCAGCAGATATACATACGATGAAGAAAAGAGAAATAATCTTCGCAATAAATTAAATGTCTCTGATAAATATGTCATTGGAAATGTAGGCAGAATGGCATATCAAAAAAATCATAAGTTTTTAATTGATTGTTTCTATGAAATGCAGAAAAAGGATAAAGATGCAGTGTTGCTGTTAATAGGGGACGGATATTTAGAAGGTGATATACGGAACCAGGTCATGCAGTATGGAATAGAAAATAAAGTTATCTTTGCAGGAGCTGTAGATAATGTTGAAGACTATTTACAGGCAATGGATTTATTTGCATTTCCGACCCTTTTTGAAGGGCTTCCGAACGCATTGGTAGAGGCTCAGGCTGCAGGATTAAAATGTTTATGCAGTGACCGGATTACAAAAGAGGTTGGAATAACAGATAATATACAGTTCCTTCCTTTGGACAAGTCTCAATGGGTCAATACCCTTCTGGATCGTAGAGATGGATATCAGCGGAAAAAAGTCGATGAACAGATACAAAGTGCAGGATATGATATCAGATATGAAATAAAGAAGTTGGAAGAAATTTATTTGGGAAGCAGATTATAATTTTCTGATAAGGAGTCGGTCATATGTGCGGAATATGCGGATTCATTTCAAATAAAAAGTTGGATAAAAATGATTTGATTGAAATGAATAATGTGTTGGCGCATAGAGGTCCGGATGATCATGGTGAGGAAATATACCAATTGGGAACAGACCTGTGTGTTGGTTTTGCGCAGAGACGCTTGGCAATCATGGATTTATCCGAAAAAGGACATCAGCCGATGCATTCCGGGAATAAAAGAGTCAGTGTTGTTTTTAATGGTGAAATTTATAATTTCAGAGAACTGAAAAAGGAGATTCAGGATTATCCATTTCGGAGCGATTGCGACACGGAGGTAATTCTTGCAGCTTATTTAAAATGGGGAATTGATTTTGTAGACAGAGTTAATGGAATGTTTGCAATCGCACTTTTGGATCGATATGACAATTCCGTATACCTGATAAGGGACAGAATTGGGAAAAAGCCTTTGTATTATTATATACAGGATGAAAACAATATTGCATTCGGTTCGGAATTAAAGGCAATTATTGAATGTCCTCTTTTTCAACAGGAAGTAAATAAAGAAATTGTTGGAAGATATTTATACAGACAGTATATCGCGGCACCGGATACTATTTATAAGAACACCTATAAACTGGAACCTGGCAGCATTTTGAAAATTCAGGAAAACAGTTTGAAGCAATATAAGTATTGGGATATTGCACGGAAATACAAGGAAAGAAAAGATGAACAGATAGAGGATTACGATGAAGCTAAAAACACATTAAAAAAGCTGATAAAGGGTGCAGTCTCAAGAAGACTGGCGGCAGATGTTCCGATTGGTGCATTTCTGAGCGGAGGTTATGATTCTTCCTTGGTGTGTGCCGTTGCACAGGAATTGTCGCAGAATCCTGTTAAGACCTTTAGCATAGGGTTTTATGAAGAAGAGTTAAATGAGGCAGTTTATGCAAAAGAAATTGCAAAGTATATTGGCGTGGAACATGAAGAACTTTATATTACGGAACAAGATATGTTTTCGGTGTTGGAGAGCATACCGGTATATTATGATGAACCGTTTGCGGACCCTTCACAGATACCGACTATGATTGTTTCCGAATTAGCGAAACGGAGTGTTTCTGTTGTATTATCAGGCGATGGAGGCGATGAATTATTTGGCGGGTATCCAATTTATTCTATCTTGCAGAACGTGCAGAAGAAGGCTTTGTGGGGAAAGGCTGTTCATTGTATACGCAGTGTACCGGGAATAAAGGAACTGCAGTTATGGGAAAAGATGAGTATTGCGAAAAGGATTGCTTCCGATGATATCAATAAAGAAGCAAAAACACAGACCGGTATCAAAACTTATAAGGATGCTGTGAACAGGATATTAAATGTGCCGGTAGATAATTATTATTATGAGATGGAATCAAAATATGGAGAAAAGAGATATGATATTACAAGAATGTTGTTGGATATGGATACTTATTTGCCGGAAGATATTCTAACAAAAGTGGACAGGGCGTCTATGAAATATGCTTTGGAATGCAGATGCCCTTTATTGGATAAAGAAGTACTTGAATTTTCCATGCGTCTTCCGATTAATTTTAAGGTTGATGGAGAAAGCAAAAAAATTCTGAAGGATATAACGCACGATTATATACCGGAAAAGCTTATGAAAAGGCCCAAAAAGGGATTTTGCGTACCGTTAGATCAATGGCTGCGGGGGGTATTAAGAGAGAAACTGTTGGACTGGACAGAAGAAGCTTATTTGAAGGAACAGGGGATTTTCAATCCGAAGGAAACTCGAAAATTCATTTTGGATTATTTGAGTACGGGTGATCAGGGAAAGTGGAGCGGTCATAATTTTTCAAGGATATGCTGGTCTTATTTTGTTTTTCAGCAATGGTATGATAAAAAGGGAAAATAGTGGTGAGGTCAAAATGCATATAGTGATTGTTACAACAGAGCTGGCAGCAGCCAATCATTCGTCCGGTGGGTTGGCTAGTTTTAGCGCAAATTTAGCAAGAATTTTCCGAAAAAACGGACATGCAGTATCAATTGTTCTGGCAACTACCAAAAAGGAAAATATCAAATTTGACACGGATATTTATCTTTATGAAATTTTTGTCAGTAAATCTTTATGGAGCAGATTTGAGAAAGCGGCTCGAATCGGTGCGGCGATAACGAGTGAAGAAAAAGATGAGATCCGGCGTTTTTTTATGAATTTATATAAAAGCCGAAGGGTCAGAAAAGCAATTGACAAAATAGAAAAGAGGAAGAAGATTGATATAATTCATTTTTGTAATCTCGGAGCGCTATCATTGTATGCGGATAGTCAAATTCCATATGTTGTGCGTATTTCAGGTTTTTTAAATATGTGTAACGGAGGTGCAAATCAGCCAAACGGAAGTATCGCATTTGAAGACAATACACCGTCCATAAGACACAGACTTGAGTATTTTACTCTGAAGAAAGCAAAACATGTAATCTCCCCCAGTTATTTTCTAGCAGATATTGCAAAGCAGAATCTAAGGATACGGCCAGTGGTAATAGAAAGCCCATTTGTTTTGAACAGGGCAGATTGGGATTATTGTATTTATGATACCTGTGTAAAGGAAAAAAGATATATCATCCATTATGGCAGCTTAAAGTATTTGAAAGGTACGCATATTGTTGCTCAAATGGCACATGCGATATTGGATACACATCCGGATATATTGATTGTGCTGGCAGGGGCAGATTCGGAAATGTCAGATGAAAAGGGCGAAAAAATCAAGGCGCATGAATTGGTGAAGAAAGCAGCAAAGGAACATTCGAACAGAGTCCTTTATGTTGGTTGTCTGGTGAGAGAACAATTATATCCGCTGATTCAAAATGCACAGGTCTGCCTGTTGCCCTCCAGAATAGAAAATTTATCAAATGCCTGTATCGAAGCAATGGCAATGGGACGGATTGTAATTGGAACAAATGGAGCCAGTTTTGAACAATTGATTGATGACGGAGTCAGTGGTTTCCTGTGTGAGAGAGATAATCCGTTATCCTATCTGCAGGCAGTGAATACGGCATTAAATATGTGTGAGGAAGAAAAGCAGAAAATGTCGGAGAAAGCCATTGAAAGAATCAAAAAATTAGAGCCTGATGCAGTTTATGAAAAATATTTGAGATATTATCGGAAAGTAATCAAGAACTGGAATAGAAAATGAACAGTGAAATGATATCAGAGCGGAAAGTGTAAATGCTATGTGTGGTATATGCGGATTTTATTCAAAGAGAGCAGAGCGTATTGATGATTTGGTCAGGATGAATGACACAATGGTACATAGAGGGCCGGATGATCATGGTGAAGAATTATATGAATTACATAAATCATATAGTGTGGGATTTGGTCATCGGCGGCTGTCGATCATTGATTTATCCGACTGTGGACATCAGCCAATGCATTCAATAGATGGACGTGTTTCTATCGTATTCAATGGAGAAATCTATAATTATCGTAATTTAAAAAAAGAATTAGTGGATTATCCGTTTCAATCAAATTGCGATACGGAAATCATCATTGCAGCATATTTAAAATGGGGAATATCCTGTGTTGACAAATTCAACGGTATGTTTGCGCTGGCGCTTCTGGACAGGGCAGATGACAGCTTGTATCTGGTGCGTGACAGAATAGGAAAGAAACCGCTGTATTATTATAGAAGGGATGATAATTTATATTTTGCATCGGAGCTAAAGCCAATTATGAAAATAAATGGCTTTTCAAAAGAGATTGCCGTTGATATTTTGGGAAATTATCTGCACCATATGTGCGTACCGACACCATACAGCATATTTAAAAATGTATTTAAACTTAGTCCGGGGAGTATTTTGAAGTTTCGATATGGAGAACTGACAATATGGAAATATTGGGATATTTCCGAACGGTATCACTATTATGCGGAAGATAGGATAACGGATTTTCAAATAGCAAAGGATGAACTGAAGAAAAAACTGGAGGGTGCCGTTAAAGAAAGGATGATTGCGGATGTTCCGGTCGGCGCTTTTTTAAGCGGCGGTTATGATTCCAGTCTGATCTGTGCCATGGCACAGAAATTAACGGGCAGAGCGCTTAAAACATACTGCATTGGATTTGAGCAGGAAGAACTGAATGAGGCAGGTCATGCGAGGAAAATAGCCGAATATTTGGGAACAGACCATACGGAACTGTATATATCGGATAAAGATATGTATGACTTATTGGAGGACCTTCCCCACTATTATGATGAGCCATTCGCGGATTCGTCCCAGATTGCTACGATGTTAGTTGCTAAGCTGGCCAAAAAAGATGTAAGCGTAGTTCTGTCTGGAGATGGCGGAGACGAATTATTTGGCGGCTATAATATTTATTCTAAGTTACAGCAGGCACAAAAGAAGGACTTGGAAGGCGCATGGATATATTATATCCGGAAAATGCCTTTATTGGGGAAACGATGCTTTCAGAACCGGACTTTGCTTCAACGAATGGTCTCCGATAGCAGGAAACGGGATATTAAAACACAGATTGGTGTAAATAATTATATAGAGATCATAAGGCAAATATTATTGCGTGAGGGTATCAGTTATTATTATCCGATTGAATCAAAATATCAGGTGAAAGAATGGGATATGCGAAGGATGCTTCTGGATATGGAAACTTATCTGCCCAATGATATTCTGTGTAAGGTAGACAGAGCATCTATGAAATATTCTCTGGAATGTCGTTGCCCGATTTTAGATAAAAATGTGATGGAATATTCCTTCCGGCTGCCGCAGAGCATGAAGGATGATCGGGGAAATCAGAAAAAGATTTTAAAGAGTATCGCATATGACTATATTCCGGCGTCGTTTTTGGACAGACCGAAGAAGGGTTTTGGTGTGCCCATTGATTTCTGGATGAGAAATCAGCTTAGGGAACAGTTGGAGTCCTACGTTGAGATGAATTTTTTAAAGCGTCAGGGAATTTTTCATGCAGATAATGTCAGAAAGCTCGTTTTGTCTTATATCAGAGAAGGAGATAAGGGAAAAGACAGCGGAGCAAATTATTCCAAAATAATATGGCCGTACTTTATATTTCAGCAGTGGTATGTTCATTATTTTAATCATGATAAAGAATGAGTATAAGAACGGGGTGGATAATTATGAATCGTGTATTTATACAGGTAAAATGCAAGTATCCACATGGTGAAGCGCTTGCCAATTATGTTCAGAATCTGGCAAAAGCAGTTTTATGTGCCGGATATGAAGTGATTATAGCAACAGATATTAATGAAGAATATGATTTTTCAACGATTACCCATTTGAATGTACCAATTAGGGTCATTCCTGTTGTGCCCAGTGAAGATGAAGTAGAATATCAAATGCAAAAAGCCACAGGCTTTTGTGAAGAAAGACTTGGTCTGTTAAAGGAATATGGCATAACAAGTGAAGACAGGGTATTGGTTTTTTGGCTAAAGAGTGAGTATTTTCTTAATAAATTATTTCAATTTGAAAGGCAGGCAGGTTTTAAAACGATATGCGGTATGTTGGAATTATTTGATAAAGAGGACTATTCAACAATAGAAAAATATGAAGAGGCAGTGCATATAGAGGGAAATGTCTATTTAAATGCGGATGCCATTCTTTCAATCAGTGAATACATAGACCGCTATTATATGGACAGAGGAAAGGTAACATATCGCTTCCCGCCCATGATAGACAGCAAAGAGCATTTTCAAAAGCCTAAAACAACGGAAAAATATAAGTTCATTATTCCATCCGCAAAGGATTCTCTGCAATTTATGTTAAAGGCGTTTGTATGTCTGGAAGAAGATGAAATTGACAGGATTGAACTTCATTTGTGTGGAATGAGCGAAGAAGTATTAAAAGGGTTTCTTACAACATCGGAATATGAACGGATGAGTGGAGTTATATTTCTGCACGATTGGATGCGGTATGATGCGTTGCTTGCGCTATATCAACAGATGAATTTTATGGTCGTAGCAAGAAATAGATGCCAGAGAACTCTTGCAAATTTTCCGAGTAAAGTACCAGAAGGAATGATTTATGGTGTTGTACCGGTTGTTTCTGATGTAGGCGATTATACGAAGTATTATTTAAAAAATGGGTATGACAGCATTTTTATTGACGGGGACAGCATTCAGGAGATTAAAAAAGCAGTTCACAGGGCAATTTCTCTGGAAGCGGAAGATTATCTCAGATATTCAGATAATGCCAGAAAGACGGCAGAGGAACGATTTGATTATCGTGTATGGGTTCCACAGGTAAAGAAGATGTTAAAAAATGTATAGGCAGCCGGATAAGGAGCAGATGAAGAATGATAAATGTGTTGTACATAGTAAATGAATCAGAAGCCGGTGGAGCTGCGCAATCTTTGCTGGATATGCTGACAGTGGGAAGAAAGCGGATTTGTGCTGTAGTGATTATACCATCTGAGGGCAGCATTGAAGAACGTTTGCAACAAATGAATATAGACTACTATGTGGTTCCATTCAAAACAGACCATAGAAAAATCGGTACACATACGACGGAGGAAACAGATACGGTCTTTGCCAGTAATTATGCTGCGGCTTTGAAGCTGCAGGATATTATCAAACAGAATAAAATAGAATTGATTCATACGAATTCCAGCGTGAGTAATGTAGGGGCAATAGCGGCTTTAATGGCTGATATTCCGCATATATGGCATATCAGAGAACTGCTGGAGGAGCATTATGGATTTGAATTTTTGGATAAAGCATTAAAAAAGGAGTTGTTTGCGTGTAGCGACAAAATAATCACGATTTCCAATTATGTGAAAAATGTTTATATGAGCAGGTATGGATTTGATTCTATTTGTATATATAATGGCGTGAATTCAGATAGATTTTTATCCAAAGGCTTTGATATGAAAGAGGAACACTGCTTTATGCTTGCAGGGGCAATCTCTCCTCAAAAGGGGCAGGCAGATGCTGTTAAGGCGGCGCATGAAGTGATCAGGAACGGGATAGATATTCAGCTATATATTGTGGGAACCGGAAATTATCAATATGGATGGCTTTTGAAAAAGTATGTAAAAGAATACGGTCTGGAGCGTAATATCCATTTTCTGGATTTTAAAAATAATCTGAGGCAGTTGAGGGAAAAGTGTCTGTATTCTATTACTGCTTCCAAAATGGAGGCATTGGGAAGAGTGACGATAGAGTCCATGATGGCAGGATGTATTGTAATCGGAGCTGATACGGGTGGAACGGCGGAAATCATTGGACAGGACTGCCGCAGAGGCTATTTATACAGACAAGGAGATTATAAAGATCTGGCAAGAGTGATGCAATATGCGTTGGAACATCGGGAAAATAATGTAGAAATTCAGAAAACAGCACAGAACTACAGTGTAGAGATGTTTGACGTTATAAAATATCTGGAAAACATTGTGAAAATGTATGAAGACTTAACGCGGAGAAATGAAATTTCCGATAGAAGTCAAAAAGCGGGGTTATTGGAGCAGTTGAGCACCCGATATGGTTCCTTACAGGATAGAACAGGGTATGTATATGATTCTGGTGGATTTGGGAAGCAGCAGGCGATTCAAAAAACGGTACAGCGTTGGCTGCGTAATAAGCTGGAACATAAATTGTTGGACACTGTTTTGGTGGAAAAAGAAATTTATTCAATAGCGATTTATGGAATGGGATATCTGGGGTGCTGTCTGTATGATGAACTGGAAGGCAGCAGGGTTACGGTAGAATATGTTATGGATCGGAGAATAACAGATCCGGATGGTCTCATAAAAATCGTAGATTTGCAAGAAATGTTACCGGAAGTTGATGCAATTGTTGTGACTGTACTGGGGGAAGTAGAGGCCCTGATTGATCATATAAAAGCAAAATGCAGTTATACAATTGTAATGCTTTCAGAGTTGTTAGAGTGGTGTGAAAATATTTAAGGATGACACAGAGAGAAAAGGTTGAAAGAAAAGCGTTTTCAACTGTTGAATTTGAGTGTCTGCCGAAGCAGACAGATGGGAGTAAATATGAAAATTTTAGGCATATCTGCATTATATCATGATTCGGCGGCTAGTCTGGTTATCGATGGGGAAATAATTGCAGCAGCACAGGAGGAAAGATTCACAAGGATAAAGCATGACTTCAATATGCCTGTAAACGCAATTTCATACTGCTTAAAAGAAGGAAAAATAGTGACAGAAGATATTGATATTGTCATATTTTATGATAATCCTTTATTGACACTTGACAGGTATGTAAAAAATATTCTTGCAGTAGGCAGGGATTCTGATGATGTCATAGACAGAAGCTTTGAATCCATGTTTGGAGCTAAAATATGGATACATAAAGTTGTGGACGACATATTAGGAGAAAATGAGAAAAGAAAGTTTATGGTATGTGAACATCATATCTCTCACGCCGCTTCTGCATTTTATCCGTCACCTTTTAAAACTGCGGTCATTCTTACCCTTGATGGAGTAGGAGAATGGGCTACAACGGCAATCAGTATCGGAAATAGAAAAGATATTGTTATGAAAGAAAAAATAGATTTTCCGCATTCATTAGGATTGTTATATAGTGCTTTTACTTATTTCTGTGGGTTTAAGGTGAATTCCGGTGATTATAAATTCATGGGACTGGCACCGTATGGTGAACCGGTTTATGAAGAACTGATTAAAAAAGAGTTAATTGATATCAAAGAAGATGGTTCTTTCCGTATGAATATGGAATATTTTGATTATCAGTACGGTAGAACGATGACAAATGATAAATTTGCTGATTTATTCGGTGGGCCGAGAAGAGAGCCGGAAACGGAAATAACGAAAAGGGAAATGGATATTGCCGCTTCGGCCCAAAAAGTAGTGGAAGAGATTATCTTAAAACTGGTAAAACACGCAAAAGAAAAGTATGGTGAGGGTATTGAAAATCTTGTTCTGGCTGGGGGAGTAGCGTTAAATTGTGTGGCGAATGGAAAAATTAAGAATAGCGGAATTTTTGAAAATTTGTGGATTCAGCCAGCAGCCGGAGATGCAGGAGGCAGTCTGGGATGTGCTTTATATGCAGCATATCAGTGTGAATGCATCGAGCGAAAAGTAAAAGATTCAGATATCCAGAAGGGAAGCTATTTAGGACCGGAATATTCCATGGTGGAAATTGAGAATTATTTAAAGGAAAATAAGTTTCCATATCATGTATTAGGTGATGATATATTTCAAAAAATAGCGGAACTGCTTGCCGGAGAGAAAGTGATAGGGCTTTTTCATGGGCGCATGGAGTTCGGACCGAGAGCTTTGGGAAATCGAAGTATTATTGCTGATGCACGTTCTGAAATCATGCAGGTAAAATTAAACCGGAAAATAAAATACAGGGAGTCATTCAGGCCCTTCGCGCCTTCTGTGCTCAGGGCGGATGTATCAGAATATTTTGAGCTGGATGATGAAAGTCCCTATATGCTTATTGTAGAAAATGTAAGAGAAGAGCGATGCAATGACAGTTTTGTTCAGGAAGATTTGAAAAAATATCAGGGCAATATGCTTGAAATCGTAAAGCAGAAACGTTCGGATATTCCGGCTGTGACACATGTAGATTATAGTGCGCGTATTCAGACTGTGGAGGAGAAAAGCAATCCATATTACTATCGTGTTCTGGAAGAATTCAAGAAATTAACAGGATATAGTGTTATTGTAAATACATCATTTAACGTTAGGGGCGAGCCTATTGTTTGCACGCCAAAGAATGCATATGAGTGTTTTATGCGGACGGATATGGACGTTTTGGTTCTGGAAAACTGTGTGTTGTATAAAGAAGAACAGCCAGAATTCATTGAAACACAAGATTGGCGTAATTTATATGCTCTTGATTAAGAAAGGGATAAAAATATGGACAAAAATGAAACTGAAAAGAAAAAAATAAAAGAATGGGGATTGAGAAATTATCAGCAATATCAATTTCTGGAAATTGATAAAGAGAAAGAAAGTTATTTTATTGAAATGGAGAAAAAGCCATATATAAAAGAATATGGATTTGAAACACTTCCACAGTTAATGGAAGAACTAAATAATATGTGGGGAGATTATGAGGTAATGGAGCAGGTAAAAAAGATAGTTGGGGTGGCCGCCATGAAGAACAAAATATTACATGATTCGTTTAAAGAATATAGCGAAAGTACAGCAGTGAATGACAGGGAGAAAATGAATGAACAGGATAAGCTGCCCAGATATATTTATAATTTTTAGAAAATCTGTATTTCATTCATGTGAGGAAGGAAAATATGGTAACAATATCAGTTATTATGCCGTTGTATAACGCAGCAAAATATTTAAAGGAAGCATTAGAGAGTGTTCTGAAGCAGACATATAGAGATTTTGAATTAGTCTGTATAAATGATTGTTCTACTGATGATACCCTCAATATTTTATTGGAGTATAAGGAAAAAGATAAAAGAATAAAAATTTTATCTAATGAAATACATTCAGGAGCGGCAGTATCAAGAAATAGAGGACTGAAAAACGCCCGTGGAAAATATATATTGTTTTTGGATGGTGATGATGTATTCGAGGAAGAGATGTTGGAAAAGGCTTGTGAGGCCATGGAGAAATATCAAACGGATATTGTATTGTTTGAGTATAGGCATATGCCAAGTGAATCAATATATGAGAAAAAAAGCGTAAAGCGTCCGGGATATTTTGCGGAATATTATTGTAACGACCCCTTTTCTGTGAAAAATTTCAGACCTAGAGATTTTCCGAACTGGTCCAGTTCACCCTGTGATAAGATGCTGAGAAGACAGTTTATTGAAGATAATCAGATAGAATTTCAGAATCTCACCTGTTGTAATGATGTATTTTTTGCTAAAATGGCTGTTTTTTGTGCACAAAAAATTATTATTTTGAAAGATGAAAGAGTGATGGTCTATGCAAGAGATCATTTTGAACCGTCTCGAATTTCGACGAACAGAGACCCCATGTGCGTATATTATGCGATGGAAAAATTGGTCATCGAATTAAAGGAAAGGAATATGCTTTGTAATCTGGAAGATTCTTTGTTTTATATTTTAGCATCGAAAATATTGGCAGCAGTAAAAGAAGAAAAAAATGCAGAACGAAAGAAGGCGTTTTATCAATTTCTGCATCAGGAAGGGATTGCAAAACTGATCGATTATGGAAAAGAGTATTATGCGGAGGTTGACAGTTATGACAGATATATTTTGGAATGTTTTTTACATAATACCTATGAAAGCGGATGGTTTAATACGCTGGAAACATATTTTCAATTTTATTTGAAAAGAAACGGAAGAGTCGTCTGCCAATTGATAAAAGACAAGCTCATGGAGAATAGGAAAGTTATTTTATGGGGAGCAGGGGTCTATGGCCGGACTCTGCTAAATTATTTAAATGAAAATTGCATAGAAGTATCGGCTGTTGTGGATAATGATGCCGGAAAACAAGGGACGATCATCTGTGGTTATGAAATCGTAAAGCCGGATGATTTATGGGAGAGGGCAGATTATATTCTGACAGCATCTAAGATAATATATCTGGATATAAAAAATATAGTTAAAAGTGCAGGAGTCACGTTGGTGAATGTTCTTGCAATGTTGACAGAAGAGGAATCAGAATCATGAAAGTGATCGTTTCATTTACGTCGTATCCCAAAAGGATAGGAATGGTGCATAAAGTTGTTGAGAGTTTACTGGAACAGACGATACGGGCAGATGCGATTCTTCTTTATTTAAGTCTGGATGAATTCCCGCATGAAGAGTCAGACCTTCCTGATATGTTAAGAGAAATGATTGGAAAGCATGGTTTCCGGATTATTTGGGTAAAAGGAAATTTGAAATCACATAAGAAGTACTATTATGCTTTACAGGAATATCGTGATGATGTGGTTATTACAGTTGATGATGATACAATATATGCCCAGTCCATGATTGAAGATTTAATGAAAGGGTTCAAGTGCTTTCCGGGTGCGATATCGGCCCGGTCAGTGCGAATGATATTCAGGCTGGATGCGGGATTAGAAGAGTATGTGAAGTGGGATCGATATCCCGATGAATATAAGGGGATGCCCAGAGGAGATTTATGCGCAATTGGGGTAGGCGGTGTCCTTTATCCGCCCAGGACAGGTAGTGACAGCTGGTTTGCCGTACAGGATATTATCAACATAGCCGAAGGACAGGATGATTTATGGATAAAATATAATGAAGTTATGGATGAAATTCCGGTTGTCTATATAGGGGCAGCGCAGAAAGATATTTCCATAGAAGATTCGCAGAAAGAAAATCTAAGTGCCCGTAATTTATATCATAATGCGAATGACAGGTGTGTTGCGAATTTGCTTATGATGATGAAAGTCAGGGATTCAGGAAGCTATAATACATGGTTTCAGAAA
This sequence comes from uncultured Lachnospiraceae bacterium, assembly GCA_910579395.1. Classification (GTDB taxonomy): domain Bacteria; phylum Bacillota; class Clostridia; order Lachnospirales; family Lachnospiraceae; genus UBA3282. The sequence continues at coordinate 64,708 of CAJTUC010000020.1, forward strand.
TTGATGAGCAGAGAAGAATATATTGAAAAGAAAAAGAGATATTTTCATCATATTTTTTCTGCGTCTTTTCATCAGGCGGGGAATATGCCGGTTTATTTGTATGGGGCTGGGCAGAGAGCGAAGTATATTCTGGAAATATTATCAATTCTCGAACTGACCGAATGGATAACCGCAGTAATCGTCACAAGCAAATCTGAAAATCCGTTAGAAGTAAATGGTGTGAAAGTCAAGGAAATAACGGAAATAAGCAAAGACAAAAAATTCAGTCTCATATTCGGGGTCAATGAAATTTATAGAAAAAAGGTAGAAGATTGTTTAAAGGAATATGAGTATCGATGTATTGAACTGGATATACAGATGTTTGGGAGATATTTTGAAGAGTTTGTGAGGTAATCCGGCAGCAGATGGATAGAACTTTGGAGGAGAACGTTATGAATATTGCGATATGGGGAGCGGGGAAATTTGGGACATATGTTTGTGAAAGGCTGAAGGAAAAGCGGCATACGATTATTTTTATCGATAATAACGCGGAAAATATCAATAGTGTCATGGGAACAAAAGTGGTTTCCCCAGCTGAATACATGAAATGTTATAAAAGTAATATAGATGTCCTTTTAGTTGCAGTATTGGAATGGCAGGAAATCTGGCAGAAATTATGTGAAATGGAGATAGATAATTGTGGTGTAGTGAATAGCGGAGTCTATTATTATCAGCTGAATCTGGCAGAGGATATTTTAAAGGATACCCATATTGTATGGAAAAGTGAATTGGAAAATAAAAAAGCTTTTATGAAAAAACTGGAGACGAATGTAGTCGATTACTGCAACATGAATTGCAGGGGATGCAGTCATTTTTCTAATATTTTTCAGAAAGGTGATACAGTCGGATATGAATCCTTCAAGAAAGATATTCAATATTTATCAAATAAAGTTTTTATCAGCCATTTCGACTTGCTCGGGGGAGAGGCTTTTTTGTCCAAACAGCTTGGCCAATATATAGAATGTCTGAGACAGTATATGCCAAAGACCAGTATATCTGTTGTATCCAATGGGCTTTTGATCCCGAAACAGAGTGAGGAATTGTTAGCTTATATAAAAGAGAAGGATGTGCTGGTAAGTATAACGGAATATCCGCCGACAGCAAAAAGGAAAGATAAGATTATTGGAACATTGGAAAAATTCGGTATTTGGTATGAGTTTCGCGGACATGTAGAAACATTTGGAAAGAACATAGATTTGAGCGGAAAAAATGATCCTTACAGGGCACAGCGGGAATGCAGGGAATTCAGATGCCATTTTTTAAGAAACGGAATAATTTATAAGTGCCCTTTTTCTGCTTTGGGAAATCACTTTTTTACACGATACGAAATACCGCTTCATTTTGAAGAAGGAGTGGATATCTATGACGATAAAACGGATTTACATAAAGCATTGCAGGCATTGGATACAGACCCGATTGAGCAGTGCAGATATTGTGGCAGGGAAGAACGTTTTTCCTGGGAGGTTTCCATGCAGCCGGAAAGTAGTGAATGGCTCATAGACGGATGAGATATGGCATATGAATACTGCGGTTTAGACGAGAGGGGGGATTCCTATGAAAGAAATCAGCGTACTGGCATACTTAAATTTGACTCAGAAATTGGAAGAGACGACCCCTGATATGCGTAACAGGAGTTGGAGAAACTTCTATACCGTCAGTAGAAAACGGAGTGTTTATCTTGTTGGCTGTGGTAAAAAGACAGGGGAATTTCTTGAAAAGTTTGGAAAGAAATACCGAATTGCCGGTGTGTTAGATAATGATAAGAGAAAGCATGGAAAGTCGTTACAGGAGCTGTATCGGTGTGGAAATAATACACGAATCGCAGAGCTGAAGGTATCTTTTCCGGGTGAATTAACATCGAAAGAGTATGAAAACGGAATTTTCCTCATTACACCTGTATGTGGATATGGAATTTTGGAAAAGCAGCTGCGTGCATATGGAGGCCGGAATATATATTCTTATTTCCTGATGGAATCAAAAACAATTCGATGCAGAATGCAGGTGTTTATAGGAAAAAAGGGAGTATATGAATGGTTTAAGGTATGTGAGTTTTACCGGAACAGAAAATACCGGGTCAATAAACGGAAAATTGTATTTTCGGCGTTCGGAACATACTGTGACCATGGGAAATATATCACGGAAGAATTGCTAAGACAGAAGAAGAAATATGAAATTGTATGGGCCATATCTGACAGCAGTGTCAAGGTGCCACAGGGAATCAGGACAGTAATGCGTGGGGATTTGGAAAAATATATTTATGAAATGGCTACGGCTGGAATCTGGATATTCAATTCGCCGGTGGAAGCATTTGTCCGAAAAAGAAAAGGGCAGATTTATATTCAGACGAAACATTGGACCGGAATTACATTGAAAAAATTTTATCTGGATGCTGCTACGGTAACAAAGAATAAAGAACGCGTTAAACTGTGGAAGAAGAACGCAAAAATGATGGATTATATCATTACAGCCAGCGATTTTGATTCACAGAGTTGTTTAAGAGGATTTTGTCCAAAAGGGAAGTGTGTCGAACTGGGATCGGCAAGAACAGATATTCTGTTTGATGAACAGAAATATCGTTTTAAGGTTAGAGAAATGTTAAATCTGCCACAAGATGCCAAAATTCTGCTGTATGCGCCGACGTATCGATTTAAATGGAGTGGATTAAGCTATGAGCAGAAACTCCCGGAGTACGGCATAGATTATAAATCTTTGATTGAAGAACTGGAAAAGAAATTTCATGGTCAGTGGTATATCTTACTTCGGTTTCATCCGGGATTACGAAAATACAGTGAGCAGGTGTGTCTGACGGACAGGGTCATTAATGTCAGTTTATATCCGGACGGAGAAGAGTTCGTTGCAGCGAGTGATATATTGGTTTCGGACTATTCAAGCATTATGTTTGAGCCTGCATATGTTAAAAAACCGGTTTTTCTTTATGCAACTGACATTGATGAATATCTGGAGAACGATTATGATCTGCTGTTGGATATCCGTTCTCTGCCATTTTCATTGGCGGAGAATAATGAAGAACTGATTGGAGCGATACGCGCGTTTGATCAGGAAGAATATCAGAAGCGGCTGGATCAGTTTTTATCCGGTTATCGTTTAAGGGAAGATGGGAATTCCTGTCAGAGAATTGTGGAGTTTATCGATAGTCTGGTATCGAAGAGCAGAGACGCTGGCATTTAAAATATCAGGAAAGGAACAGGAAAAGATGACTTATTTACAGCGGGCAGAAAAAATTATTGGCGAGCAGATTAAAGAAGGGACGACGCACTTTATTTTGTATCCGTTTGGGGAAAAAGGAGCGATGGTAAAAGGCTTATTAAATATTTTTTTTGGAATCCAGGAAGAAATGATTGTGGATAAGCTGCTTGCGGAAAAAGGATATCCTAATATTGATTCGTTACAGAAATTAAAAGAAACAGATTTGACAGATAAAAAGATATTGATTACGAGTGATCATATTACTTTTTATGAAGAGCTGAGAGAGCAGTTGTATGAAGTTGTCAGCCCTGAACACTGTATTGATTTGTTTGCCAAAAAGGAAGATCGTGCTGGAAATAGGGCAATGGAAGAATTATTTAAAAAAGCGGAGACGGTTCATCTGTTTGAAAAGGATATGGTCTTTCATGCGGACAGAACGAATTCGGATTTTTTTCTGCCATATTACAATATTGATGCTGTACAGAAAACCATTTTTATGACAGACGATTATTATGAATCGGCTTTGTTGTCCAAAATATTTAAGGAATTCAGAAACGGAATGATTCAGGAGAAAGTAAAGGCTGGGATTGTAGCTGATATTGGAGCCAATATCGGGAATCACACGCTTTACTTTTTGAATGAGGTGCAGGCTCAAAAAGTATACGCTTTCGAACCGGTATTAAATACGTTTTTATTATTGCGTAAAAATATGATGTTGAATCATCTGCAGGACAGAACAGAATTGTATTGCTGTGGTCTGGGTGCTAAAGAAGGCAGAGCGGATGTTTCGGCTTATGTGGGCAGTAATAGCGGTGCCACTCATTTGTCAGAGCAGGAAAATGGTAATATACAGATTCATTGTCTGGATGATTTTGCATTAAAGGATATTCAACTGATTAAGATTGATGTGGAAGGCTGGGAATTGGAAGTCTTGGAAGGTGCGAAAGAAACTCTTGACCAGTATCATCCCTATGTGATTATAGAAGTGTTTCCGTATCATGTAGAGAGGGCATGCCGTTTTATGACCGAACTTGGCTATAAGAATTATCAGCTGGATGATAAGAACTTTTTATTTTATGTTGAATAACTATGATTTGTGAGGAAGACCATGCAGGAATTTCGGATTTCTATTATTGTCCCTATATATAATACGGCGGATTATCTGCCAAGGTGCATAGAAAGTATACGGATGCAGTCGTATAGGAATACGGAGATTATTCTGGTGGATGATGGTTCCACAGATCATTCGCTTTCCATATGTCGTAAGTATGCCGGAATGGATAAAAGAATACAGATTATAGAGCAGGAAAACAGGGGAAATAACGCTGCAAGAAAAGCTGGACTTATGGCAAGTACAGGCGATTATGTTACTTTTGTAGATTCCGATGACTGGATTGGGAGCCGTTTAGTAGAGAGGCTGCAGGCGGCAGCAGAGAGATGCTCTGCGGATATGGTAATCTCTAATGTACAGATGATATATGCAGACGGCAGAAAGGCAGAAAGAAAAAATCTTATTGAGGCGGGAATATATAAGAGTCCGTCAAAAGCTGTTAAGAATTTGTTTTATTATGGCAGGCAAAGTGATTATGGAATCATGCCATTCATATTTGCCAAGCTGTATCGCAGGAATCTGCTTATGGATACCATGGATAAAATAGGAGATCAGATACAATATGATGAAGACAGGGCATTGGTCTGGACATGCCTTATGCAGAATATAACGGCGGTTTTTATAGATGACATGGAATACTATTATTGCCAGAGGAAAGATGGGCTTGTTCGTTCTAAAGATGAGATGTATCTTGCAAAAGTTAATTATTTTTATCGTTATATGAGTCATTTGTTTGAAAAGGAAGATAAAATTCTAAAAGAACAGCTCGACCACTATGTTCTCCGGTGTATACAGACGGGCCTGCGTTGGAAACTGGGACTTTCTGAAAATAATCTTTTGCGTAATAAATATGTATTAGATATGTCTGTCCTTTTTAAAGGAGTAATACGCATTATTTTATATGGAGCAGGGGTAGTAGGACGTGATTATTATGAATCACTGAAAGCAAGTCAGAATATTAATGTGTGTGCATGGATAGATAAAGCATGGGAAAAGTTATGTGCGGAAGGATTGGAAATAAAACCGGTGGAACAGGTTTGTGAACTGGAATACGATTACTTACTGGTGGCGGTTAAGAATGAACTTGTTTTCCAGGAGATTAAATCCGAATTGACTGCATATGCAGTTCCAGCAGATAAGATCATATGGGGAAGACCTTGTAATGTGCAGCTATGAAGAAGGCGGTAATGTATGGATAGCATAAAAGTATCAGTAATCGTTCCATTGTTAAATGCGAAGAAGTATTTGAGGCAATGTATTGACAGTATCAGGGTACAGACTTTATCCGAAATTGAGATTATATGTGTGGATGCCGGCTCATCGGATGGAACACTTGATATACTGAAAGAATACGAAAAACTCGATATCAGAATCCGTATACTAAATTCGGAGAAAAAAAGTTACGGATATCAGATGAATATCGGAATTCATACGGCCATAGGGGAGTATATAGGAATCGTTGAGCCGGATGATTATGTGGCGGAGGATATGTTCGAAAGACTATATGATGCGGCGCATATGCACGATTTGGATTTCGTGAAGTCTAATTTTTATTTTTTTATGGATTACGAGGGAAGAAGGCATTACCGGAAATATAGAAGAAAAGTAGAAGGAAATTATAATAGATTGCTTGTGCCGAAAGGGAACTTGTCGGTACTTGTTTATGGAGATCATGGAAATATATGGTCTGGAATATACAAAAGAAAGTTTCTTTTGGAGAAACATATCAGTTTTCATGAGAGCGGTGGAGCGTCTTATCAGGATACTGGATTTGCAATATTGTGTTCTTTAGAAGCAGAATGCGTTATGTATCTGGATGATTTTTTTTACCGATACAGACAGGGAAACGAGGGCGCTTCCGTCAGTTCTCAGGAAAAGCATAGCCATATCATAATAGAATATCAATGGGTGTGGCAGCAGATGCAGGAACGGGGCCTTATAGATGAAATCAGTCTGACATTCTATATGGCGATGAAACTTCATTCGTATTTATGGAATTATAGGCGGCTTTATCCTGAAGGTCGTCTGCAGTTTCTTGAAAACCTGAAAAAGGAAGAAATTTTTACATTTGATGAAGAAGCGGTCGGTCATTATATCCCGGAAAAAGACAGAATGATTGCTTTATGGAAAGGTGACTGGAGAGACTTGCCAATTCAAAACGCGATAGATAGAAAAAAGCGTATCGATGCAAAAGAACTGCTGACAGTTTTCCGAAATGCCTCCCGGATTGTCGTAGTATCGGCAGGAGATTGGGGAAGTTCTTTATTGAAACTTGACAGAAAACTGGGCACAGGCAGAATATGCACTGTATGCGATAATTCTCTTTTGCTGCAGGGAGGATTTATAGAAGGTGTGAAAGTGATATCCGTAGAAGCGGCGGTACATGAATATGCCAATGCTTTTTTTGTCATAGCAAATAAGAAACATGCACAAGAATTATCTGTACAGTTGGAAGATTTGGGAATTGCGAAATCAAATATTTATCTATATAAAGAGAAAATTTCTGTAGATAATGGATTATTTAATTTTTTATTATTGAATGACAGATGATATGATTCCAATATGTGTAAGGAGACAGGCATCAAATGACGACGGAGGAAATTATAAGGGAACTTCCCAAGGGACTAATAAAGTGGTATGGCTTTCAAAAAGGGCAGAGGGTACTTTTTATTACTGTAGGAACGCAGGTGGATATGGCCTTGGTGGATGCATTTGGAGAAAATGGACTTTTTGTTGACTGTGTACAGCCGGAGGAATTGGAAAGTCATGTTGGGACAAGCTATGATCTGGCTGTGATTACTGCAGCGATAGAGCATACAAAAAATGTCAGGGAAGCGGTAAAACTTCTGACTAAAATCCGAAAAGCTTTGAATGAGAATGGAAAATTGTTTTTGGGAATGGATAATCGCCTTGGCATTCGTTATTTCTGTGGTGACAGGGATAAATATACCAGTAGAAATTTTGATGGTGTAGAAAATTATGTCAGAGCGGATATTTCCGTTTTTGATCACATGGAATGTAGAAGCTATGCCAAAGCTGAAATACAGGAAATGCTCGTAGAATCCGGATTCCCGGCATTCAAATTTTATTCGGTATTTCCTTTGCTGGAAAGACCGCAAATTTTATTTGCAGACGGCTATATACCGAATGAGCAGCTCGATATTAGAATCTCCCCTCAGTACAATTATGCCGATACGGTTTTTCTTGAAGAAGAAAGATTGTATGAAACTTTGCTGAAGAATAATCTTTTTCATACGATGGCCAATGCTTTTTGGATTGAATGCACACTAAACGGTGATTTATCAAAGGCAGATCAGGTGACTATGTCAATGGACAGGGGCAGAGAAAATGCGATGTTTACCATTCTTTATCAGGATGACAGGGTAGAGAAGAAGCCCATATATAAGGAAGGAGCATATAAGATACAAAAACTCCTGGAGAATCGTATTTATCTTGAACAGCATAAGGTGAATACGGTTTATGAAGAACAGAAGGATGATATTTGTGTTATGCCGTATGTGCGTGCACAGTCAACACTGGAATATTTCAGGGAATTGCTTTTGAAGGATAAAGGAACATTTCTGGAAGCACTGGATGCTTATTGGGAGATGATTCTTCAATCCTCCGAGCATGTTCCATATGAAGAAATTGATTGGGAAAGGTATGAACCTGGTTGGGAAAACAGGATTTTTGATGAAACAGAAAAATACCGTTGGAAAAAACTTGCATTCGGGACAAAGGAAGAACAGGATAGCATTGGTGTTATTTTAAAGCGGGGTTATATTGACCTGATTCCGTTGAATTCATTTTATGAAAATGAAAGATATGTTTTTTATGACCAGGAACTATATATAGATAATCTTCCGGCAAAAGTGATCATGATGAGAACGGTTGATGTGATATATATGTCCAATAGTAATCTGGAACATATACTGCCGGTCAATGAATTAAAGGAACGATATGGCCTGCTTCGCTGCAAACAGCTTTTTTACAGATTTACCAATACTTTTTTAAATGAATTAAGAAATGACCGTATTTTAAAAGAATATCATAAAACAGTTCGCAGAAGCTTGGGAGTTATCCATGCAAACAGGCAGCGGATGAATTATTCAGCAGAGGAATATGAGCGTATATTCAGGGATATTTTCAGAGGGGCTGACAGCCGTAAACTGTATCTGTTTGGTTCAGGACAATTTGCTGACAGGTTTCTTTCAGAGTTTGGGAAGGAGTATGAAATTACGGGAATTTTGGATAATGATTTACATAAATGGGGAAGTGACTTGCAGGGGATTCCTATCAATTCACCGGAAATTCTGAAAATGCAGGCACAGGGAACTTTTAAAGTAATCATTTGCATCAAAAATTATATTGCTGTTATGCGCCAGATGATGGAGATGGGAATTGCAGATTTCAGCGTTTACGACTGCAATATGACCTATATCAGACGAAAAGCCGTAAGCGTAAGCAATGATACTGGGAAGAGAGAAAAGAAAAAATATAATGTTGGTTATCTTGCGGGAGTCTTTGACCTTTTCCATGTGGGGCACCTGAATATGTTTAAGCGCGCAAAAGAACAGTGCAATTACCTGATTGTAGGAGTGGTAACAGATGAAGGTGTGATAAAGAACAAACATACGAAGCCTTTTATTCCCTTTGAAGAGAGAATCGAGATGGTACGCTCATGCAGATATGTGGATGAGGCGGTGGAAATACCACTGGAATATTATAACACTGATGAGGCATATCGCAGGTATCAGTTTGATGTGCAGTTTTCGGGAAGCGATTATGCCGATGATCCGGCATGGGAGGCTAAAAGAGAATACCTGAGGAAGAAAGGTTCCGATTTGGTATTTTTCCCATATACACAGTCTACTAGTTCTACCAAAATTAAAGAGCTGATCGATAAGCGGTTGATGTAAGAGAGGTCATGAAATGCAGGTCTGCTATTCGTCGAAAGGTCTGTTGGATTTATCCAGACTGGAGAAAAGTATAAATAATATGGTCAATGCGGGATTTGGGGAAATGATGCTTGACCTTTCCACTTTTTATGCAAAAGGGCACCTTGAAATGTATGGGAAAAGTGTTTTTTCCTTTGATGTACAGGAAATGAGAGAACGTTATGAGAAATTGATGTGCTTTTGCAATAAGGGAATTGTCCAAATTAAGATTATGCGGGCACCACATTTAAAATGGGACACAAAAAGGCTGGATCTGAATTCGTTGTTGCTGCGGATTGGGCAGGAATGTATTGTACATTGTGGGGAAGGCGGCAGAAAGTATCTTATTATTCAGCCATTATTTGCAGGTGTTTCCAAAGCGGATGAATGGAAAGAGAATTACCGCTATTACTATGAATTGGGCAGAGCGGCAGTAAAAAAGAATGTCTGTATTCTTTTAGAAAATCAGTGCAACAACATAAACGGTCATCTTGTCAGAGGAGTATGTGCAGATGCCGCGATTGCGTCGGCGTGGATTGATGAGCTGAACGATGAGTTGGGAGAAGAGGTCTTCGGTTATTGTCTCGATACAGGAGCGTGCAGTCTGTGTGGACAGAGTATGGGGGAAATGGCAGTTGTACTTGGTCATAGGCTGAAAGCCGTTCTGCTAAGAGAATGTGACGGGGTACATGAAGCCAGCAGGCTCCCGTTTACGGGAAGAAATGAGAACGGTATCAATACGGATTGGCAGAGCCTGTTCAGAGGATTGAGAAGGATTGAATTTGACGGAATGTTAGTAGTAGCGGCGGGCGATACGCTTGGCGGATTTTCCCATTTACTGCGCCAGCAGATATATCCGGTCATCAAGTCTACAGCCGAATATTTTCGATGGCAGATTGAAATGGAAAAAGCGATAAAGAGATGTTCGGCCAGAGTGCTTTTTGGTGCAGGAAATATGTGTCGAAATTATATGAAATTTTATGGGGAGAAATATCCGCCGTTATTTGTCTGTGATAACAATTCTAAACTCTGGGGAACGAAAATCTGCGGTCTGGAAGTAAAGGAACCGGAAGTTTTGAAGAAAATGCCGCCGGAATGTGCCGTTATTATCTGCAATACATTTTATTCGGAAATTGCAGAGCAGCTTAGGACTATGGGAATTAGAAACATTAAAACATATAACGATGAATATCTGCCAGAAGGCTTCTTTTGTCAATAGTATATCGAAGATAAGAGGGATATGTGATGGATATGGAAAAGCTATTTTTTCTTGATAGAGTGAATATGACATCAGTTTACGAACAAAAAGAAATTCGGGATTTACCTGGACTGGCATATGACCATTTTCTGCATGGTGAAGGAGAAGTTTTATATATACTGAACGAAGGGAAAGTGCAGGGAGTATGTTCTATCGGTGATTTAGAGAGGTTTTACATGGAGGGTGTGGAAGAGTTAAAGCTCAGCCGGAATTATACTTCTTTAACAGAGATTGATTATCATAATGCAGCAGTTTTTTTTGACCGTGTGGAGACCGTGAATGAAATACCGATTATTACGGAATACAATGAGCTGCTGGGTATTATAAAATATGAAAAAGAAAAGACTGTCAAAAACGCGCAGAGAAGATCGTTGAAAAAGGCGAGAAGAAATTTATGGTATAAAAGAGAAATCTGCCGGTTTATCAATACGACCAGAGCGAAAGTTCTGGTATATACGATTCCATATAAAAAAATTTGGGATCAAATGAATGAATCGGAAAAACAGCTGCTGAAAGAGCGTATAAAAAAAGCGGATGATATTCATTGGCTTGGCCTTTCGGATGAGGAATGGAAGCGATTCTGGAAAGAGGAGTACGAAGAGGGTATCGTTGATACAATGAAGGCGGAGATGGAACAATGCGCGCTGATGATAGAAAATGGGGTGCCATTTTTTCCTGATATAAATGGGAAATGCTATCATTTCCAAAATGGTTTTCGTGTGACGCCCAATAGTCCGCCGGATGCTAATCCGGCAGAGGCCGGGAGAAGAATTTACTTTTACGGTCCCTGTTTCTTTCTGGGAGCATATTGCAAAGACGATCAGACGATTGCTTATTACATACAGAATAAGTTAAATGAGAATCATGATTTGTGCTGGAAGACAATAAACAGAGGATTATTCGGTCCGGAATATTGTTATGCGCGGATGTTCGTAGAAGAATTATCAGAAGATGATATTGTTGTCATTGGATGTATGGATTCTTTGCGATTATCAGATGAACACATGAGCAATTTAATTTTAGATGGAGACCTGACGGAAGTATTTTCGGAAATAAAGTCCTTAACGGATTATCTGATAGATTTTCCACTGCATTGTAATTATATAG
>CAJTUC010000021.1 GCA_910579395.1 uncultured Lachnospiraceae bacterium
GGTTCCAGAATCCTTGCATAAACCAGATCCGAGAGGATGGCGTTGATGTCATATCTGAATTTGTATTTTGCTTTCAGTTTTCTGCATAGTTTGTGCATTTGCATCCCATAATAAACGGACTGTGGGAACAGATAGCCGCCCCGATAAAATTTCTGTACCCCATAGTCAAGCTGCCGGTCAGCGCGGAATGGGATCATTATGGTTTTGGCTTCTTTTTCCTTTTTATATTTTTCTGTTTCCAGTTTTACTTCGTTTTTTGCCCATGCAAGCACATCATCCCTTGTTGGACCGTGTTCGGGAAGAAGTTGTTCCAATGTTCCGAGTTTACGGATGATCTTTGATGAAGTACCGCCGCCTGATTTGGCATAGGACTTTGCTATGTAAAACGATTCCGCATTTTTTGATTTTGTGATATGAAGATTCATGCGCATTCCTCCTATGCCTTATTATAACACACAATAGCATAAAATAACATACATAAACACAAAATATTTGACAAAAAAAGAAGCCTTTTTTCAAGGCTTTCAAGCACTTTTTCTTATATTCAACTGTCAAACTCCCGCGAGGGAGAAAGCGAGGTAGAAAAGGGAAAATAGCTTTTCTAATTTTCCTGTATGATGTAAAATAGGGTGAGAAGAACTTCTATAAGACAAACAACCCTATGAAATTGTATGGAAACGGAGGATAGAGATGTATCGGGAGCAGACGAAGGTAATAAAAATAGGAGACAGGGTAATCGGCGGTGGCAATCCGATTCTGATACAGTCAATGACAAATACGAAAACGGAGGATGTGGAGGCGACAGTGGCGCAGATTCTGCGGCTGGAGCAGGCAGGCTGTGAGATCATCCGCGCTACTGTGCCGACACAGGAAGCGGCGGAAGCATTTCGTGAAATCAAGAAGCGGATTCATATTCCACTCGTGGCGGATATTCATTTTGACTATAAGATGGCAATCGCGGCAATCGAGAACGGTGCGGACAAAATCCGTATCAACCCGGGGAATATCGGCTGCAGAGATAAGGTTGCGGCAGTCGTTTCCGCGGCAAAAGAGCGGAATATTCCGATTCGTGTGGGCGTTAACAGCGGTTCGCTGGAAAAAGAGCTGGTCGAAAAATATCATGGCGTAACGGCGGAAGGCATCGTGGAGAGTGCCCTGGACAAAGTCCATATTATCGAAGAATTAAATTATGACAATCTGGTCATCAGCATCAAGTCTTCCGATGTGATGATGTGTGTTAAAGCGCATGAGATTTTGGCGCAGAAAACGGATTATCCGCTGCACGTCGGCATTACGGAGTCCGGCACTTTGTACAGCGGGAATATCAAATCTGCGGTCGGACTCGGCATCATTCTGTATCAGGGCATCGGGGATACGATTCGTGTCTCTTTAACGGGCGACCCGGTGGAGGAGATCAAGTCGGCGAAGCGGATTTTGAAAACACTTGGATTGCGAAAAGGCGGCATAGAAGTAGTTTCTTGTCCGACCTGCGGCAGGACAAGAATTGATCTGATCGGACTGGCCGATCAGGTAGAAACGATGGCGGCAGAATTTCCGCTGGATATCAAGGTTGCGGTCATGGGCTGTGCTGTCAACGGGCCCGGCGAAGCGAAGGAAGCCGATATCGGAATTGCCGGGGGAGACGGAGAAGGCTTGCTTATCAAGCATGGTGAAATCGTCAGAAAAGTGCCGGAGGATAAATTATTAGAGACGCTGCAGGAAGAATTGGAGAATTGGGAGTGCTAGGGCGGAAAAGATGCTATTGGATATACAAAAGAAACCGGTCTGTAAGAAGTGGATAATGAGATTGGAACAACAAGGTGGCATATGAGAAACTATATAGTGGACTTAGATAAATTATATCAAGATGAACTTAAAAAGAATGCCGATAAAAAAATAAGTAAAGATTTTTCTATCTATGTTCCTTTAATTGTAAAGATATATGGAACTCAAAATGGAAACTTTTTAATCAAAAAGAATGAGTTTACAAAGTATCTATATATTAAGAATGGATGCCGGGTGTATTTTTCGGATGCCGATATCATAGACATGATTCTGCAAGTAAAAAGGGAACAGACATTGCAGAATCTTATAATCTCATTGGCGGATGCCTATCATGGAAATTTTGATACTTATAGGATAGTATTAGGGCAGAATGAGTATGAAGTAAAAGGAATTCCACAAATAAAAGAGAATCAGATACTTGTGAACCATCAAGATATAGATATATCTTTTGAAGACCTCTTTATTTTGGTGAATCTGATTATATCTAAGGATTACGCTGCCAGCCCGTTGTGGGAAGGAAAGCCGAGTTTTTTAAAACAAACGCTTGTAAAATACATATCATTGTTAAAATTATATTATGAATCTGATGTGGCGGCAAGGGAATATTTGGTTGGCATGGGGTATGATGTGGATAAAAGGATTCATGAAAATTATGCTGATCAGGAGATGCGGGACGAGAAAAATAATTATTTTTGTGATTTTAATGTATTTGAAGAGTCCGGGATTTTATGATAAAATGAGATAGGATCCTAGTAAGGCTGTATGCCGCCTCAGCGTATGAGGTTAGCGTATTTAAAATTTGGTTAAATTTGTCCGACTACGTCGATGTTGTGGTTAAAAAGTAAATTTTTACCGGAGGGCCAGGGGCCTGGGAACCTTCAACTGTCGGCAACCTTGCCGCCAGTCGAAGAACCCCAGCAAAAATTTACTTTTTCCCAAAGAATTATTACCAAATTTAAGTAGGATCCTTTTTTCGTGGAGAAATGATGAAAAGATATATTTTTAATGAGCAGAAAATAGAAGATGAATATAAGTATATTTTTTTGTGTGGAACAATGTATGGCAGAAATAATCTGACGGACAAGAGAAATGTACTGCGTGCTTATTTATCAGAAAATAATAGTAATTTCAGACCAATTATTTTAGAGGATAACTTTATGTTCGGGAAAAGCAGACAGCGTCTTTTAAGATATGGAGATATCTATATGAATAATTTATATCAGGTAGAAATGGTCATGAATTATTTATCTGATAGTAATATTATCATTCAGGAAAGTATTTCTACCGGTGCCGAAGTAGGATTATTTTTGAGTGAACCCGGTTCATTGAAAAAAACTTGTTTACTTGTACCGGATAAAACGGCAGTAGAAGAAGATAAACTGGGTACTTTCATACGGCTTGCTTTTGTTGATGTGCCTAATTTTGTTGATATGCCTAATAAGGTAGATATCATTACATTTTATCCCGAGATTGAAGAAAACCTTGTCTCTGAAAATGTTAAGCATTGGCATACTCATTTTTATAAAAATAAGATAGGAACGAATCTTGGCGAAAATATCATTCACTTTCTTGACAAGTGCAATGTAGATTATAAAATTCAATTTTCGAACAATATAAAAATGATAGAGAATGGGTATATATATTATAAAGTTATTCATGGCAGTAAATTGGAAATAAAATTGATACCAAGAGTGCTTTTGTGCTGTATAGCTTCCATTTTGAATATTGAAAAGGTTTCACGGAATATTTTTGGTAAAAGTAAGAAAATGAAAGTATATATTCGTGAAATGAAGGAAGTTCTGCAGGAAGTTTTTATAAATACAATTGGAGAAAAAACGGGAGCAGATATTCAGGAATGTTTTATTAAGGCTCAATGGAATATCAGCGGTGTTTATATTGGACAAATAATTGGAATGAGTTTGTATCTTTTTCAGGCTGCCGGTTTTATAAAAATCAAAAAGGATAAGTCATATATTGATAATCGTGAAGTGAAAATAAGCAGGGTAGTTTTAAAAAAGCCAGATGGAACAAACTTTTTTTTCTATGAGAAATATAAACAATGTATAGGAACAATAGCAGAAACGCAAATATTATGAGAGGCATGCAATGAATGAGCAATTGATCGTAAAGCATATTAGAACGAAAAATAAAGTGCGTAAAATTGTGACATATAGAGAAAATGGAGAATTAAGGCAATATCATGAGAACGTTGTAAAGTATCTGAATGAACATACCTATAATTCAATATTTGCCAAAGCATATGCGCCTCACTCTTCGATTTACAAAAATGCTCAGGCACATATGTATAATGATATTTTTTTGAAAATGGATATTAAAAATTTTTTTCCAAGTCTGAATCATAAGTATTTGGCCGAGAGTCTCTTTTATGAAATTAATAAAAATACGACAATAAGCAGAACAGAATGCTGCGATATTGTAAAAAAATGTAGTGTTGGTAATAAAGGGATTCCGTTAGGACTCGTTTCATCTCCCGCATTGGCTAATTTATATATGAAAGAATTTGACGGGTTATTGTATGGAAAGATTAAGAGAATGGACTTGATAAATCCAATTTATACGCGATATGCTGATGATTTAGTGATATCTTTTAAAGTAGAAGAGGATTATGAGCAAAAGATAATAGAAATCCAGCGGATAGTAAAAGATTTATTGAAAAAAGTGCATTTATCAATAAATGAAAAAAAGACAGAGTTTTTTAACCTTGAGAAATCAAATCATGTCCGTATTACTGGAGTGAGCATCACAAAAGATGAAAATGGTCGTAGACATATCAGTATCGGAAAGAAATTAAAAAATGAAATATTCTGGGCTGCAATAAATCAATATGATCAGAAGGATAGAAATGATACGGAGATAGCGCATATAAAGGGGCTTTTTTCTTTTGCAATGTCTATAGAAAAAAATGGAATAGAAGATTGTTATTCGGAGAATATGAAAGCATTGATTAAGGCCAGGGGTTATCATAGTCTGCAGGAATTGATCAAAGCATTGGGAAATGAATAGCATATTCTGATGAGAGATTGCAGGCTGATAGAAAGGCATGGTTATCCATATGTCCAAAAAGTTTTTCGAAGTATTTCCAACTTTAAAATTAAATACCGGTATGCAGGACTTATTTGAGCAGGCAAATGTGGAGCGGATCTCGGCGACCAAACGAAAGGATTTCCTGCGAATCTACATATCGTCCGACAGGCTGATTCAAAAAGCGGATATTTTTTCCGTTGAGCAGGAAATGAAGAAGCAGTTTTTCCCAAGTGCATCGATGGTCATTCGCATTTACGAGAAGTTCCATCTTTCCTCGCAGTATACGCCGGAAAAGCTGATGGATATCTATCGGGAAAGCATTTTGTTGGAACTGCGGGATTATTCTCCGATAGAGTATAACCTTTTTAAGAATGCAGACATTAGTTATCCTTCCGATGGAAAAGTGATGCTGACGATAGAAGATACGGTCCTTGGAAAAGAAAAAGCGGAAGAGCTGGTGCGGATTCTGGATAAAGTCTACAATGACCGTTGTGGCTTTTCGGTAGAAGTTCTGACTGCCTATAAGGAACATAAGACCGTTAAACATAAAGAAGAGGATGAAATGCGGCTGGCGATGCAGATTGCGGAGATTTCCGCGCGCGCGGGTTATGGAAAGGGCGGCGGAAGCGCGGAAACAGACGGAATTTTGCCGGATATTGATGCAGACAGTAAAGGAAAAGAATCGGGAATAACGATGCCGGAGCCAGTGGATATGGTAGTTTTCCCGGGGGCAGCAGGTCAGGGGAGCGGTGCCGGACCGGCATCTTCCGGTGCGGGCAAAGGCGGCGTACCTTCGGCGGATGGAAAGGCGCTTCTGAGGAAGGAACCGGGTGCCGGCAGTCAGGGAGGCGTTTTCAGGAAGGGACGGAGTGCCGACAACGATACGAGAAGGCCGATGAAGCGCTCCGATAATCCGGATGTTCTGTTCGGAAGGGATTTTGAAGGCGATGCACTTCCGATGGAAGAAATCATCGGAGAGATTGGCGACGTTGTTGTACGCGGAAAGATTCTGAACTTTGATAAACGCGATATTAAGAACGAGAGGACAATCCTCATTTATGACATTACGGATTTTACGGATACGATGACGGTAAAACTGTTCGTGGCAACGGAGCAGGTCGGCGAACTTACGGCAGAAATGAAGCCGGGGGCTTTTGTAAAGCTGAAAGGAACAGTTGTCATCGATAAGTTTGATCATGAGCTGACAATCGGCTCTATTTATGGTGTGAAAAAAATTCCTGACTTTACGACTTCCCGCTCCGATACGAGCGTGCGCAAGCGGGTAGAACTGCACTGTCATACGAAGATGAGCGATATGGACGGTGTATCGGAAGCAAAGGATATTGTAAAAAGAGCTTATAAATGGGGACATCCGGCGATCGCAATCACGGACCACGGGGTCTTGCAGTCCTTCCCGGATGCCAATCATGTATGGGAAGATTTATGGAAGGCAGAGAAGAATAAGAGAAAAGAGGCGGGAGAAGAAGAGCCGGATAAACAGGACTTTTTTAAGATCATCTATGGCGTGGAAGCTTATCTGGTAGACGATCTGCGGGAAATCGTGACGAATAATAAAGGACAGGGCTTCCAGGGAACGTTTGTTGTATTCGATATTGAGACGACGGGCTTTTCGCCGGTCAATAACAGAATCATTGAAATTGGTGCGGTCAAAGTGTCGGCGGGGCAGATTACGGAACGTTTTTCCGCTTTTGTCAATCCGGAGGTGCCGATTCCCTTTGAGATTGAAAAACTGACGGGTATCCAGGATGATATGGTGATTGGTGAGCCGACAATCGATGTTATCCTGCCGCAGTTTCTGGATTTCTGCAAAGATGCTGTGCTGGTGGCGCACAATGCTAATTTTGATATGAGTTTCATCATGGAAAACTGCGATGTGCTGGGAATACCACATGATTTTACCTATGTGGATACCGTTGGCATTGCCCGAATCTTACTGCCCGATCAAGCAAAGCATACATTGGATGCGGTAGCGAAGACACTGGGTGTATCGCTCGAAAACCATCATCGGGCAGTAGACGATGCGGAGGCGACGGCGGAAATCTTTGTGAAATTCATTCCGATGCTGCAGGAAGAGGGAGCGGATACGCTTGCCAAGGTAAATGCGATGGGAAAATCCAGTCCGGATATCGTGAAAAAGCTGCCGACGCATCATGCGATCATTTTGGCTAAAAACAATGTGGGACGCATGAACCTGTACCGTTTGGTATCAGAATCACACCTGAACTATTTTGCGAGAAGACCGCGGATTCCAAAGAGCTTATTGATGGAGTATCGCGAAGGACTGATTCTCGGGAGCGCCTGTGAAGCAGGAGAGTTGTACCGGGCGCTTCTTGATGGAAAGTCGGATGCAGAAATCGCGAGACTTGTTCGTTTTTATGATTATCTGGAAATACAGCCGCTTGGCAATAATCAGTATATGATCGCATCGGAGAAGCTTCCGAATATCAATTCAATGGAAGACATTATGGAAATCAACCGCAAAATCGTGAAACTTGGCGAACAGTTCCATAAACCGGTCGTGGCGACCTGTGATGTGCATTTCCTGGATCCGGGAGACGAAGTTTACCGAAGGATCATCATGGCAGGGCAGCATTTTGCTGATGCAGATAATCAGGCGCCGCTTTATTATCGGACAACGGAGGAGATGCTTGCAGAATTCGCATATTTAGGGAGTGACAAAGCGGAGGAAGTAGTCATTACGAACACGAATAAGATTGCGGATATGATAGAGTCCATGTCCCCCGTACGACCGGATAAATGTCCACCGGTCATCGAGAACAGCGACAAACTTTTGACCGATATCTGTTATAAGAAAGCGCATGAACTCTATGGGGAAACATTGCCTGAAATCGTAGAAGCGCGTCTAAAGCGGGAATTGAATTCAATCATATCCAACGGTTTTGCGGTCATGTACATTATTGCGCAGAAACTGGTATGGAAATCGGTCGAGGACGGTTATCTGGTAGGTTCCAGAGGTTCCGTCGGTTCTTCTTTTGTGGCGAATATGGCGGGTATTACGGAAGTTAATTCCCTGAGTCCCCATTATCTGTGTCCCAAATGCCATTATTATGATTTTGATTCCGAAGAAGTTAAGGCTTTCAGCGGCGGTGCCGGATGCGATATGCCGGATAAGGATTGTCCGGTCTGCGGAACGCCTTTGCAGAAGGAAGGGTTCGATATTCCGTTTGAAACGTTTCTCGGGTTTAAGGGGGACAAGGAGCCGGATATCGATTTGAATTTTTCCGGAGAGTATCAGAGTAAGGCGCATAAATATACGGAAGTTATTTTCGGTTACGGACAGACTTACCGTGCGGGAACGATCGGAACGCTGGCGGATAAGACGGCTTTCGGCTATGTGAAGAATTATTATGAGGATCATGGAGAGCGGAAAAGGACGTGCGAGATCAACCGCCTTGTGGCGGGCTGTACGGGTGTCAGAAGAAGTACGGGGCAGCATCCGGGCGGCATTGTCGTACTGCCGGTGGGAGAGGATATCAATTCCTTTACACCGGTGCAGCATCCGGCGAACGATATGAAAACGGATATCGTAACGACGCATTTTGATTACCATTCAATCGACCACAACCTGCTGAAACTCGACATTCTCGGGCATGATGATCCGACCATGATCCGTATGCTTCAGGATATGACGGGGATTGATCCGGTCAAGATTCCGTTGGATGACAAGCAGGTGATGTCGCTGTTCGCATCGACGGAAGCCCTCGGCATCCGTCCGGAGCAGATTAACGGTTGTAAGCTGGGCTGTCTTGGCATTCCTGAATTCGGTACGGAGTTTGCGATGCAGATGGTCATTGATGCCAAGCCGAAGTGCTTTACGGACCTGGTGCGTATTGCGGGACTGGCACATGGAACCGATGTATGGCTCGGCAATGCGCAGACGCTGATTGAAGAGGGAAAAGCAACCATTTCCACTGCAATCTGCTGTCGTGATGATATCATGATCTATCTGATTCATATGGGCGTGGAACCCGCACTTTCTTTTACCATTATGGAAAGCGTCCGGAAAGGAAAAGGATTGAAACCGGAGTGGGAAGAGGCCATGAAGGAGGCAGATGTGCCTGACTGGTATATCTGGTCCTGTAAAAAGATTAAATACATGTTCCCGAAAGCCCATGCGGCGGCTTATGTCATGATGGCGTGGCGCATTGCCTATTGTAAGATCAATTATCCGCTTGCCTATTATGCGGCCTTTTTCAGCATCCGCGCATCCGGTTTTTCTTATGAATTGATGTGCCAGGGACAGCAGCATCTGGAGAGCGTGATGGCGGATTATAAACGCAGGAGCGATGAACTGAGCAAAAAGGAACAGGATTCTTACCGGGATATGAAAATCGTACAGGAAATGTACGCGAGAGGTTTTGAATTTGAGCCGATAAACCTGTTCAGCGCGCAGGCGAGGCTGTTCCAGGTGTCCGGCGTCAATAAGCTGATGCCGTCGTTGAGCAGCATCGACGGACTCGGGGAAAAAGCGGCTGATGCCGTCGTGGAAGCGGCGAAGAACGGTCCTTTCCTGTCAAAAGAAGATTTCCGTGAGCGTACGAAGGTATCCCTGACGGTTACGGAATTAATGGACAGGCTCGGTATTTTGGGCGATTTACCGGAGTCGAATCAGATCAGTCTGTTTGATTTTGCTATCTAATCTGAGGGACATCAACTTTACAACGACCGCGCAAAATGATATACTTTAAAATAAAAACAGGAGGGTTCCAAAATGTCCAGTGATGTAAAAGGCTTATCTGCGGAGGAAGCTTTATTGAAATTGCAGAAGGGAAATGAAAAGTATATGAGCGCCTCTGTAAATCCAGGGGATGTATCACCGGCGATTCGTAAAGATACTTGTGAAAACGGCCAGTTTCCATATGCGGTAGTCATTACCTGTTCCGATTCCCGTGTTATACCGGAGAGCATTTTTTCGGCCGGAATCGGGGAATTGTTCACAATCCGTGTTGCCGGAAATGTCGTTAATGATTTCCAGCTCGGCAGCGTGGAATATTCGGTAGACCACCTTGGTTCCAATCTGGTCGTAGTGCTTGGCCATACGAATTGCGGTGCGGTAGGAGCAGCGATGGGCGGTCATGCGGACGGCTTTATCAAGACGATCACAGATGAGATCAAAGCCGCGATCGGTGACGAGACAGACGGATACAAAGCAAGCTGCCTGAATGTGGAGAACAGCATCGGGAAGATTAAAAGCAGCTTACATATGGCCGATGGTGTAAAGGTCGTCGGAGCGATTTATCATATTGAAGATGGTCATGTAGAATTTATGGAAGACAAATAGGGATTTTGTGCTCGTTAAAAAGGATGGCCGAAATTCTGTGGAAGTAAAAAAGTGCGTCAGGTTAAAACAACTGGACGCACTTTTAATATGTTCCCGTTTTCTTTTCCTGTTCATATAATAAAGCAGAAAAAATTGTACCAGGAAAAGGAGAAGGATATATGGCAATTGGTTATCTGACGATACAGGCGAGGACTGCCCATGATGCGATTCCGCTTGCGGGTGTGCGGATCGGGATTCTGGATGATGAAGGACGCAGTGTTTATGAATTGACAACAGATGAAAATGGAGAGGCACCGCTCGTTTCGCTGGAAACGGTGGATAGGGAGCTTTCCCTTGATCCTTATTATGGAGGAAAGTCATATATCGGTTATGATGTGTTTGCGCAGACGGCGGGCTTTCATTCGATTCATGTTACGGAAATTCCTATTTATGAGGGAGAAACGGCAGTTCTTCCGCTTATGTTCGTGCCTTTGTCAGAAGGGCAGCGCAGTACGGGAACTACGGAAATCGTTGTCGGAAAACCGGCGGTATCCATGCGGGAAGCACGTTATCAGGAGGCGCCTGTTGATGAGCCGCGCGTGCTGCGTCAGGTCATCATTCCTAATCCGATTACGGTGCATCTTGGCCGCCCGACGGCTTATGCATCGAATGTGCAGGTATCCTTTCCGGACTATGTGAAAAATGTGGCAAGCAGCGAGATTTATCCGACCTGGCCGGATGCGTCTCTGCGGGCAAATATTTATGCGATCATTACGTTTGCGTTGAATCGGGTATTCACCGAATGGTACAGGAGCCAGGGGTACAGTTTCGATATCACGAACAGTACTGCCTATGATCAGGCATTTGTGTATGGACGGCCGATTTATGAATCCATCAGCAGAGTAGTGGATGATATTTTTAACGAATATGTCCGCAGGCAGGGGCAGATTGCTCCTTATTTTACATCATTCTGCAACGGTACGACGACGAGCTGCGCCGGTCTGTCCCAGTGGGGCACGGTCACGCTGGCGAATCAGGGGCTTACGCCGCTTCAGATTCTGCGTACCTATTATCCGGATGATGTTGAAATCGCGACAACGGATATTATTGCCAATGTGCCGTCTTCCTATCCGGGTTCGCCGCTTCGAGTAGGCAGCACGGGGCTTGACGTACAGACGATTCAGACCTATTTAAACAGAATTCGGCGGAATTATCCGGCGATTCCGATAATCACAGATGAAGCCGGTGTGTTCGGAGACAGTACAAGGGCTGCCGTGACCAAATTCCAGAGTGTCTTTCAGCTGGCGCCGGATGGTATTGTCGGAAAAGCCACATGGTATAAAATTTCCCAGTTATATACGGCTGTAACGAGGCTTTCGGAGCTGGACAGCGAAGGAACCACGCTCGGTATCGGAACGGTGCCGCCGGCAGCGGTGCTGCGACAGGGTTCAAGAGGAGCGGACGTGATCACGCTGCAGTATCTTTTGAATGTGATCGCAGAATATTATCCCGGCATTCCGGATATATCACAGGACGGTATTTTCGGAAATGCGACCAGACAGGCGGTCATTGCGTTTCAGCAGACAAAAGGCCTTACGCAGGACGGTATTGTCGGCGCCAATACATGGCGGGTACTTTATGAGGCTTATCGGGGAATCGGAGACTATGTGCCGGCACCGGGGCCGGATACCGGGACAATAGAATATGTCGTGCGCGCCGGCGATACGTTGTGGCGGCTCAGTCAGCGGTATGGTACGACGGTAGCGGAACTTAAAAGGCTGAACAATCTGACGAGTGATGATTTGAATATTGGTCAGGTATTAAAAATACCGACAGGGCAGGCCCCTTCTTATTTTGAATATACGGTACGCGCCGGTGATACTTTGTGGCGGCTCAGCCAGCGTTACGGTACGACGGTGGATGCTATTAAAAGCCTGAACGGATTGACCGGGAATCTGCTGAATATTGGGCAGGTATTGTTGATCCCGCGTTAAAAGAGATATGATTTATAACAGCCAAAAAGGAGCAAATTATTGCTCCTTTGTAAGCTGTAAAATTTTTTCCATGTCAGCGATCAGTTCTCTGGAATAGTTTTCAGCTTCCCAGTATACGCGTTCAGATTCTGCATAATCTCCATTATTGAGGGCATTGATGACAGCCATGCCGTAAGTATGGAATTTTCTGTGCTTGTTGCCAAGTCCTTCCCATATGGGCAGAACGTTCGGAATATCCGGTGTGATGGCATAGTAGAAATGGCCGAAACCGCATTTGGAAGAATCCAGCTGAAGCGGTATGACCTCTCTTGTTTTGACCATTTTCTGAAGGTTGCCAAGCCATGTATGATGGGAAGAGATGGCACTCTGCATATATTCTCCAAATTCTGCGTTCTCCAGATGGAAAAAAGCATCTTTGGTCATGGTGCCCATTTGTTTTACGCTGGTATCCAGTATTTTCTCGATATCAACGACCGGCTCTGCGGCCTGATGTAGGTCATGGCCGACCTGACGCATAAATTCCGTACAGTCTCTCAACTGATTCTCCATTTCAGTCATGGAACTGCTGATTTCTTCGCTGACAGCCGCGATGGAACTTACGGATTCGTTGACATTGGAAATATAGCGCTGGCTGTCGTTGTTCAGCTCCCATACGTTGTTGATCTTATCCGCCATGGCGGACAAGGATTCGATGGTATTCGTTGAGCTGTTGACGCTTTGCTTGGAAGCATTCTTCATATTGTCCACGAAAGAGCTCATATCTCTTGTAAGCTTCTGTGTATCCTCCGCCAGGGCTCTGATCTCATTTGCAACGACGGCAAAACCTTTCCCGGCTTCACCTGCCCTTGCGGCTTCTACGGAAGCATTCAGGGCGAGCAGGTTCGTCTGCATGGAAATGGAGTCAATTCCTGAGATGACGCTGCTGATATGATTGATGATATTGATCAGATCATCCATATCTTTCTGCATTTGCCTTGAAACGGAAATGGTCTGCTCGGAAAGTTCTCTGATGGATGTCAGTTCATTTTGTCCGGATTCTATTTTCTGATAGACCTCGTCAGTCTCTTCAGATACTTTAATAATGGTATTTGTCAATTCTTCGTGCTGATTGTTTGCATGGCCGGCAGCAGCTCCGAAGATTGTTTCGGTTGCTTTTGTTACCTTACTTGCGATTTCGATGATCTTATCTGTCTGATGCTGCATTGTCAGGTCAAGAGAACTGATCTGCATGACGGCCTTAATATTTTTTTCAAAAAGTTCCGCAAACTGTTTTCTGCCACGGGATAATCTTTGGTAAATGGAATTAAGTTCGGGCTCCCTGGAATAGTCCGCGTTTTCAAGTGTTGAAACGGCTTTCATAAGTGCTGTTTTTCTGTTTTTCATTGCCATTAAATGATCCTCTCCTCTTTCTTTTGAAATGGTAAAAAATAAATCACTTTATTCCATAATACGTGATTTTAAAGTTTTTGCAAGCTTTTTCTTCTAAATCTTGTATTCATTTTGGGCTCAAATCCTGTAGCTGTCAGTTATTGCCAAACGCGCAGTAAAACTGATATAATGTTATTATTATCAGGGAAAACAAATGCGCTCGTGACAGATGAGCGGATCTGGCAGCAGAAGTGAGAGGGAACGGAGGAACATAGATTGAAAAATAAATTTTTCAATCGCGAATTTGTGCCTTGCAGTCACAAACATCGCAGGTTGAGAGAAAGGCATGGTTATTTGTATGAAAAATATTATTCTGGTCGTGGATGATGACAAGACCAATCTGGCGCTTGCGCAGAAAATCCTTTTGCCCCAGTACCGCATAGCGGCTTCCAATTCAGGGGAGGCGGCCTTAAAATATTTGGAGCACAATCGTCCGGATCTGATCTTATTGGATATTAATATGCCGGATATGGACGGTTTTGCGGTGATGGAGAAGATTCGGGCAAGAGAAGAGACTGCATCGATTCCCGTTATTTTTCTGACGGCAGATAATCTGGCAGAGACAGAAATCAAATGTTTCCGGATGGGTGCGATGGACTTTGTTGCTAAACCTTTTGTACCGGATATCCTGCTCAGCCGCGTTGCCAAGACGATCGAGCTCGACCAATACCGGCACAATCTGGAAAAAATGGTAAAGGAGCAGGCGGACAAGCTTACTGAAAATACAAGGCGTATCAGCATGATTCAGGATTCCGTTATCGTCGGTATGGCGAATCTGATCGAGAGCCGGGACGGCAGTACAGGAAAACATGTGAAAAATACGCAGATGTATGTGCGGATGATAGCGGATGAACTATATAAGCGGAAGCTTTTCATGGAAGAACTGACGCCGGAATATATAGAAGATCTTTGTAAAGCGGCACCGCTTCATGACGTAGGGAAGATTAAAGTGCCGGATGCAATCCTGCAGAAGCCGGGTAAGCTGACGCCGGAAGAATTTGATGCGATGAAACTGCATACGACATACAGCCGTAAGATTATTCAGACAATCATCGGCGATGTGGAGGATGAGCATTATGTCAGGATTGTGGAGGACATTGCGCTGTATCATCACGAGAGATGGGATGGAACAGGATATCCTACGGGACTTGTGGGAGACAGTATTCCGTTAGCGGCGCGCATTATGGCAGTAGCAGATGTTTTTGATGCCCTGTATGAAGAACGATGCTATAAACCACCAATCCGTCCTATTGAGCGGATCATGCAGATTATGTCGGAGGGCAGAGGAACACAGTTTGACCCGGTCATCATCGATGTTTTCATGGAAATGCTGCCGATGTTAAAAGAGGTTCTTGGAATCGCATAGGGAAGGGGCGGTTATTTATTTTGGAAGAGAAACAATTTGTAAATGAAAAAACGAATAAAAAGATGGAGAAGATTGTTCTTGGCATTTTTACAGTTTTTTCTCTTGCCATGTCCGTTTCAGCATTTTTGCTGGAATGGAGCATTCTTGCCAAAGAAGTGATTGCCGCTGCGGTCATTGCAGGCTGGATTGTCTGTTTAAAGGAATATCGGAACTATGCTTACCGCGCGAAATTTATTTCACTCATGTGTTGGATTAATTTTTTTGTATATGCCATTTATTCCAGTTCTTTCACGTCTATGCTTTCTACGATGATGGCGCTCATTGTGCTGCTCAGCATTTTCTGTATTGCGGAAATTGTCTATATGGGTGTTTTTTTTACAACGATTCTGTGTCTTTATCATGTTTTTATTTTACATACATATTCCTTTGAGGCTGCCAATGATATACTCAGGCTTGTCCTGCACATTGCGGCGGTTTATGTGATCTCTTTAGTAGTGTGGATTACCATACGAATCAGGGAAGTGACGAGCGAGAAGCTGATGGAGAATATTCATGAGCTGGAGATCGTGGAGAAGAGCAAAGATGATTTTATGGTCAATATTTCGCATGAAATCCGTACGCCGATCAATGCGGTCTGCGGTATGAGCGAGGCACTGCTGCAGGAAAATCTTCCCGTGGATGTCAGGCGGGATATCATCGATATCCAGACCGCAGGGCGGAATCTGCTCGCCACGGTCAGCAACATTCTGGATTTTTCAGAGTTGGAGAGCGGTAAGATGGAACTGGTGGAAGAATGCTATAATATCACGTCAACCATTACGGATATCATCAATATGGCCCAGACCTTTGAGAACGGAAAGCATTTGGAACTGATTGTAGACTGCGATGCCAATCTGCCGAGCAATCTGGTCGGCGATGAGCAGAAGCTGCGGCGTATCGTTGTGAATCTGTTGGAAAATGCGATGAAGTTTACAAAGGAGGGCGGTGTTGTTCTTCGGATCAAATCCAGAAAAGAAGAATATGGCATTAATTTGATGGTCAGCATCCGGGATTCGGGAATCGGCATGGACCAGGGCGAGATTGAAAGAATCTTTACGAGCTATGGACAGCTCGATTCCAAGCGCAATAAGGAAGAAGGGGGAATCGGACTCGGCCTTTCCATCGCACAGGCTCTTGTTCAGCGCATGGGTGGTTTTATTACGGTGGACAGCAAGCCCGGTGTTGGAACGGAATTCATGTTCACAGTTCCGCAGAAAGTACTGGATGAAACGCCGATTGTATCCGTCAGAAACAAAGGGAATCTATTCGCAGTCTGCTATATCAATATGGATAAATACAATTTCTCCGTTGTGCGGGAAGGGTATGAGAAGTCTATCCGCCATATGGCGGAGCAGTTCGGTATTATGTTCCGGATATGCCGGAATCTTCCCGAATTGATGCGGCGCATTGAGCACGAGAATTATTCCCATATTTTTATCAGTTGGGAAGAATACTGTGAGGATAAAGCCTTTTTTGAAAAAATCGCAAAAAATATCACGGTCGTCCTGATACTTGAATATGGGCAGGAAACACAGGTGGGGAGCAGTATGCTTCGCATTTATAAGCCTTTTACCGTATTGTCCATCGCTGCGGTATTCAACGGACAGAAAATACTGCAGAGCAGTGAATCGGATATTAATGCGAGGCGACACTTTATTGCACCGGATGCAAAGATCCTCGTTGTGGATGACAACGCGATGAACCTGAAAGTCATGGCAAGGCTTCTGCTGCCTTACCAGATTAAAGTCTCGACGGCCATCAGCGGCGATGAGGCTCTTCGTAAACTGGATATGATGGAATACGACTGCGTATTTCTTGACCATATGATGCCGGAGATGGATGGTGTGGAGACTCTGCATAAAATCCGAAAAAAGCCCGGTACCTATTTTCAGTCGCTTAATGTGATCGCCTTTACCGCCAATGCCATCGGCGGTGCGAGGGAGATGTTCATGGAGGAGGGCTTTAACGATTTTATTGCCAAACCCATCGAACTGAGCGTTCTGGAACGTATGCTGCGCCGCTATATTCCGGAGCAGAAGCAGATTGTTGTCGAAGAAAAGGATTTGGACAGAACGATATCCGACAGGCAGGAGAGAAGTAGCGTGCAGACAGAAAACATATTATCGGCGGAGAAACAATCGGACTTTTTGGCAACACCCGTTCCTTCCGGGAAATCGGACGAAGAAGCGCTGACTGATCTGAGCAGAGCCGGTATCAATATCGGACAGGGAATCGCTTATTGCGGCGATAAAGAAGGCTTTCGTGAAATTATCGGCATCTACTATAAAGAAGGACTCAAACGCAGCCGTCAGCTGGAACAACTCTATGGAGAGCAGGACTGGAAAAATTATGTCATTACGGTGCATGCGTTGAAGAGCAATTCCAGGGGAATTGGGGCCAACGAGTTGTCAGAGCTTGCCCTGCAGCTGGAGATGGCAGGAAAAGAAGAACGCATCGAATATATCAGAGAGCATCATAAGGAAATGCTGGAAAAGTATGATCTGCTTCTCCGGTTGCTCGGAGAGAATGATTTTATACGACAGGAAGAGAAGGAACACGAGATACAGGAAATCTCTGAACAGTCCCTGAAAGAGCTGCTTATGCAGATTCGTGAAAAACTGGACAGTTTCGAGAATGAAGGACTTCCGGAACTCTTGGAGCAGCTCGGAAGCAGCCGGTGCGGGGCAGCAGATCTGTCAAAGCTGGCGGAGGATATCCGGGAGAAAGCAGATGAGTTCGATTTCACCGGTGCAGTCGGCATTCTGGACAGTTGGGAAAACGATGCAGAAAATATTCGGTAATGGGCGGAAAGGCTGGGGGTGGTCACTATGAAACGAATTCATACATTTTTGCAGACTGTGCTGGATGGCAGGCTGGAATTCAGGGAGCGGATCGTTCGGCTTGTTCTGCTGTTAGCATTTGCGGCTTCTATTATCGGTATGGGAGCGGTCATGCTTGGAGCCGCCCCTGATGTACTGATCGCATTTATTCTGATGTGCGCCGTATCCGGTCTGGCCCTCTGGCTTGCAGTGGAGCACAGGAAGACCAAAGAAGCTTCCTGGCTTTTGATCATTGTTTTCAATATCGCCTTGTTTCCGGCAGTTTTTCTTATGAGCGGCGGCATGGAAAGCGGCGCTCCAGTCTGGTTCGTGCTGGAACTGGTATATATTTTTCTGATGTTTACCGGAAAAGATTTCTTTATCGCATTTTCCCTATCCGTAGTTTCTTTTCTGGCGACGTATTTTGTTTCCTATCGGTTTCCGGATTTTATGTCTGTGCCGGTCAGCCGTTTTTACAGTTTTGCAGACTCCTATGTGACGATCATTATCGTCAGCTGTTTCATAGGCATTTTGCTGAAAGTACAGACGATGACGTATGATAAGGAGCGGAAGCTGGCTGAGCAGCAGAAGGAGGAGATTGAGCAGATCGCCCATTCCAAGGATGCCTTTTTTGCCAATATGAGCCACGAGATCAGAACACCGATCAATACGATCATCGGTTTGAACGAGATGATTCTTCGGGAAGATATTTCCGATGAAATTGCCGAGAATGCGATCAATATTCAGAATGCGAGCAAGATGCTCCTGACGATTATCAATGATATTCTGGATTTGTCCAAACTGGAATCGGGGAAGATGGAGATTGTGCCGGCCCAATATGAGATCAGCGCCATGTTCAGCGATCTGGTCAATCTGATCTGGATTCGGGCGCATCAGAAAGAACTGGAGTTTAAAGTGGATATTGACCCTGAAATCCCGTCCATGCTTTTCGGAGATGAAGTGCGGATTAAACAGGTCGTTACCAATATGCTTACCAACGCCGTAAAATATACGGAGACGGGGTCAGTTACGCTATCCGCCAAAGGAGAGCGCGTTGCGGCGGACGAAATTCTGCTGCGCATTTCCGTAGAAGATACGGGTATGGGAATCCGAAAAGAAAATCTCGACAGCCTTTTTGGCTCTTTCAGGCGTATGGACGAACGGGATAACCGGAACATTGAGGGTACGGGACTCGGCCTGAATATTTCAAAGCAGCTGATCGAGATGATGGGCGGAAAGATTTCCGTTGACAGCGTCTATCATAAAGGATCTGTTTTTACAATTGAAGTAAAGCAGAAAATCGTAAATGTTCGGCCAATCGGGGTCATTAACTTTGCGGCCCAGAAGCAGCTGAATCGGCGTGCAAGATACAAACAGAGTTTTATGGCGCCGGATGCCAGAGTGCTCGTTGTGGATGATAACGATATGAACCGTATGGTTGCCGTTAAACTGCTGCGGGGAACCAAAGTTCAGGTAGAAACGGTAGAGAGCGGAAAGGAATGTCTGCGGAAAACGGCGGAAGGTCCTTACCATGTTATTCTGATGGATCATATGATGCCGGATATGGACGGCGAAGAGACGATGAAGGCCGTTCGCGCACAGAGCAAAGGCTACTGCCAGAAAACGCCCATCGTTGCGCTGACCGCCAATGTCATGACGAATGCGGAGCAGGTCTATCAGGATATGGGTTTCGACGGTTATCTGGCCAAGCCCATTAACTCGGCGCTTTTAGAAGCCAGTCTGTTAAAATATCTGCCGTCTGAACTGATTGAGTATACCGCAGAGGAAGAGAAGGAGAATGCAAAAGAGGATGGCAGAGTCAATCAGGTCGTCAGCGTTAAGAAGCGCAGGATTGCCGTTACGGCGGACTGTATCTGTGATTTGCCTAAGGATTTGCTTGAAAAATATCAGATTCGTCTGATGTATTGTTACGTCCATACGAAAGAAGGGCGTTTCTGCGATCTTTTTGAAGTTTCATCCGACGGTCTGCTTTCCTATCTGCAGCAAGGAGATAACCATGCTCATTCTTCGACGGCGGAGCCTTCAGCCTACGAGTATTTCTTTGCGGATGAACTGCAGAAAGCGGAACAGGTAATTCATATTACGGCAACGACAGCGCTGAGCGGCGCTTATCCGAACGCGATACAGGCAAGCCGTAGTTTTGATAATGTTACGATCGTGGATTCTAATCATATCAGCAGCGGACATGGTCTCATGGTGCTGTATGCGGCGGTTCTGGCGGAAGCGGGAAAGAGTGTACCGGAAATCTGCAAGGCATTGGAACAGTTCAAAGAGAATGTATGTTCCAATTTCCTCGTGCCGAGCACGGCGGCGCTGTATCGGAATGGGAAAGTGAGCGGCGTTGTCCATAAAGTATGTACGGGACTCAATCTCCATCCGGTGCTCTATATGAGCCAGAACAAACTGGGACTCTGGCGGATAGAAACGGGAAATATGCAGCATGCGCGGCGTAAGTATGTGAAGCAGATTCTGCATCATCCACAGCAGATTGATACCCGTATCGCTTTTTTGACTTATGCGGGCTGTACGGTACAACAGCTGAATGAAATCCTAGAAGAAGTGGGAAAATATGTGAAGTTTAACAGGATCATTCTGCAAAAAGCCTCCGCTACGGTATCCAGTAACTGCGGTGTAGGTGTTTTTGGACTGATGTTCGTTCGGAAGAAAGAGAAAGAATAAACTTTGTTTTTTGGATGGTATCCGGCAAAGGTTTATGCTAAAATAGCATTGGTATTGTGTACAAAGGAAAAATGGGGGATTCTTATGCGGAGCAGGATTTTGGTCGTGGATGACGCGGAAGTAAACCGCGAAGTGCTGCGCAATATGCTTGAAGATGAATATGAGATAGAAACGGCGGAAAACGGAGAGGAAGCGGTACGCTGGCTGTGGGAATATCAGAAGGAAACAGCGGCACTGCTGTTGGATTTGCAGATGCCCAAAATGGATGGTTTTGCGGTTATCGAGGAAATCAGAAAGAACGGCTGGTTGAAAAAGATTCCGGTGCTTGTCATCAGCGGCGAGAAGGCCGTTGACGTGGAAAATCAGTGTTTTCAAATGGGGATTTCTGATTTTATCCACAAGCCATTTGAGGCATCCATCGTAAAGAACCGGGTAAAGAATGCAGTGGAGCTGTTTACTTATAAGAATCAGCTGGAACAGGAAGTGGAGCGGCAGACGGAGGCGCTTGAGGAACAGTCCCGCATCATTCGGAGGCAGGCCGAGCAGTTAAAAGAGGAGGAGTCCTTTCACACGTTGATGATGCAGTATCGGTGTGCCATCATGGAGGTGGAGACGAAGCTAAAAGTACTGAACGAGGATTTTTCCAGGAAATATAAGAGGAATCCGTTCGAGTCCATTAAGAGCAGACTGAAAACATCGGAGAGCATCTATGAGAAATTAAGACGGAAAGGGTATGCGGTCACGCTGGAAAATATAGAAGATAAGCTGGCGGATGTGGCGGGAATCCGGGTCATTTGTTCTTTTCCGGACGATATTTACCGTTTGGCAAAGCTTCTGCTCAGGCAGGATGACATTATTCTGTTAAAAGAAAAAGACTATATCAAGTGCCCTAAATCCAATGGCTACCGGAGCCTTCATCTAATCATCAGCATTCCCATCTTTCTGTCTAATGAAAAAAAGGACATGAAAGTGGAAGTGCAGTTCCGTACGATCGCGATGGATTTCTGGGCGAGTCTGGAACATAAACTGAAATATAAACGAAGCGTGGATAATGCGGAAGAAATTGTGGAGCAGTTGAAAGTCTGTGCGGACTCCATAGAGGTTCTGGATTATCAGATGCAGGATATCCGCAATAAGATTGACGGAAGTTCAGGCTGAAAAGAAAGGCATGAGGATAGAATGATATTTTTTGGAGGGAGAAAAAAAGTGGATACAAAAAAATTTGGGCCGCAGCGAGGGGTAAAACTGCAGCCGCTTGACACAATTGACGGATTTAAAGTACGTCCGGGATATTACAACAGGGATGGTGCGGCAGCGGCGCCGAACGGCGTCAGTTTTACGATTCATTCTTCGGGAGCGACGAGTTGTACATTGCTGCTGTTCCGGCCGCGGGAAAAGGAGCCTTATGCGAGGCTGAAGTTTCCGGAAGCCTATCATATCGGGAATACGTATTCCATGCTGGTCTTTGACCTGAAAATTGAAGAGCTCGAATATGCTTTCCAGTTGGACGGTCCTTACGATAAGGAGAAAGGGTTGCTTTTTGATAAAAATAATATTTTGTTAGACCCCTATGCGAGGGCCGTAACGGGGCAGAAGGAATGGGGAGACCGGCCGGAGAGCGATGCGGGATTCGTGTATCATGCCAGAGTCGTAGAAAATAATTTCGACTGGGGCAACGTCAGACAGCTGGAGCTGCCGATGGAAGATCTGGTCATCTATGAACTCCATGTGAGAGGCTATACGAAGGATGAATCTTCCGGCGTATCGGCGAAGGGAACCTATGAAGGACTGCGGCAGAAAATACCTTATCTGAAAGATTTGGGCATTAATGCGGTGGAACTGATGCCGGTCTTTGAATTTGATGAGATGGAGAGCGCACGGGTCGTTGACGGAGAACAGCTCTATAACTACTGGGGGTATAATACGGTTTGTTTCTTTGCTCCTAATACCAGTTACAGTTCAGTTGTTGAGCATAATCATGAAGGTGAAGAGCTGAAACGGCTTATTTATGAGCTGAAAGAAAACGGAATAGAGGTCATTCTGGATGTCGTATTCAATCATACGGCGGAAGGGAACGAGGATGGCCCATGTTTTTCGTTTAAAGGAATCGATAATAACATTTATTATATTCTGACGCCTGGCGGACATTATTACAATTTTAGCGGGTGTGGAAATGTTTTAAACTGCAACCATCCGATTACAAGACGTTTTATTATCGACTGTCTGCGTTTCTGGGTGACGGAATATCGGGTAGATGGTTTCCGGTTCGATCTTGCTTCTATTTTGTCCAGAGACTGGAACGGCGCACCGATGGCAGAACCGCCGATTCTGCATGAAATCGCCTGTGATGCCATTCTGGGAAAGGTCAAACTGATTGCAGAGGCATGGGATGCAGGCGGTCTGTATCAGGTGGGAAATTTTCCGGCGTTCAGCAGGTGGTCCGAATGGAACGGCAGATACCGCGATGATATGAGACGCTTTCTCAAGGGAGATGCGGGGATGGCAGGAACCGCAGTTACAAGAATCACAGGTTCTAACGATATGTATGATCCGGCAACTCGGGGAGCGGATGCTTCCGTTAATTTCCTGACCTGCCATGACGGTTTTACATTATATGATCTGTATTCTTATAATGTAAAGCATAATGAGAAGAACGGCTGGAACAATACGGACGGAGACAACAATGGCAACAGCTGGAACTGCGGAGCGGAAGGCGCGACGGATGACCCGCAGATAGAGCAGCTGCGGCGGCGTATGGTGAAAAACGCTTTTGCAACGCTGATGTGCAGCAGAGGGCCGGCGATGTTCTACGCCGGGGACGAGTTCTGCAATACGCAGTTCGGAAATAACAATGCCTACTGTCAGGATAATATCATCTCCTGGCTGGACTGGAACCGTCTGGAAGAGTATCGGGAGATACATGATTTTTTCCGCTATATGATAGCGTTCAGAAAGCAGTACGCCATTTTAAGAAAATCGACGAGACCGGTATCCTGCGGCATTCCTGAAATCAGCATCCATAACGGATATCCGTGGAATAACAGGACGGATTATAACAGCAGACTCATCGGCGTCATGTATGCCGGCAGGGATGAGGCCGATACGAGGGACGATATCGTCTTTTACGGCATGAACGCTTACTGGGAGCCGGTGAACATGCAGCTTCCGGAGCTTCCGGGCGGTATGAGATGGAAGATGTGTGTCAATACGTTCATCGATTACGAGGACGGGCAGGACCTGAACCGTTTCATGGACCTTGAACATAACAGCAATCTCCGGATTCCGCCGCGGACGGTCATTATTTTAAAGGCTGAACAGTAGAAAAAATAGTATGTTAAAATTTTGCTAAAAATGATAAAAATCTACGCTTTTGTCGGTGAAATATCTTTTATATAATCAAATTATATAATATACCACAAGGGAGGTAGAAAAATGAAGAAAAAGTTATTGGCAACATTGTTATGCACAGTCATGATGATCACTGCGGCTGGCTGTGGATTACAGACACCGGAAGCACCGACAGACAACGCTTCCACATCGAACACTGCGGCGTCTACGACGGATACGTCTGCAGCAGATACATCCGCATCGACAGATTCCGCGCCGGCAGTTGAACCTGCAGCAGATGCGATTACATTGACCTATGCGGAAGTTAATCCGCTTGATACGATTGTCGGCCAGACAGCGACCAAATTTAAAGAGACTGTAGAAGAGATGTCCGGCGGTTCCATCATCATCGACATTCAGGCGAGCGGTGTGCTTGGTTCTGAGAACGACGTATTGGATACGATGTTAGGCGGCGGCGGTACGATTCAGATGTCCCGTATTTCCGCATTCGCATTGACGAGTTATGGCGGTGAAAAGTCTATGCTTCTGTCTCTGCCTTATACGTTCGTAAGCAGAGAGCATTTCTGGAACTTCGCAACATCCGATCTGGCGAATGAATTCCTGCTTGAGCCTCATGAGAACGGCAGCGGCGTAAGAGGATTGTTCTATGGCGAAGAAGGTTTCCGTCATTTCTTTACGGTAAATGAAATAAGCGGTATGGAAGACCTCGCAGGCATGAAACTGCGTGTTTCCAATGACCCTGTTATGAACGGTCTGGTAGAAGGTCTTGGCGCAAGCCCGACAGTTGTTTCTTTCGGTGAATTATATTCCGCATTGCAGACTGGTGTTGTAGACGGTGCAGAGCAGCCTATCGCAAACTATAAGTCCAACGCTTTCCCGGAAGTTGCTCCGAACCTGATTCTGGATGGACATACGCTGGGAGCAATTCAGGTCATCATCACGGACGAAGCATGGGATTCCCTGACGGAAGAACAGCAGAACATTCTGATCGAAGCCGGTAAGGTAGCTTCCCAGTACAATCGTGAGATTTCTGAGAGTGCTGAAAACGAAGTGTTAGAGCAGTTAAAAGCTGACGGTGTTAACGTTGTTGAAGTAACGGATATCAAACCCTGGCAGGATGCTTGTAAGACCGTTATCGATGAAAACATCAAAGGACAGGAAGAACTGTATCAGAAAATCGTAGATATGCAATAGCAGGGTGAAAAGAATTTCTAAAGACGTCCCGCCATTGGACGGGACGTCAAGAAGTTCTAAGGTTCGCTGGGCGAACTTTTTTCACCCGGAAGAACGCCGTGTGCGGCGTTCTTTCAGGGGTTTCCTGGGAAATAGACATTTTTCCAAGTGAACTGGGGATTTGCAAAAAAATAATGAAAAATGAATAGGACTGCTGCATTTGCGGCGTAGCGCAATGCGGCGGTCCTATTGGATTATAAGGAGGTTACGATGCCAGGGATTTTTGAAAAGATAGACAAAATAAAACCGGTGTATGATATGGCGGATAAGGCAGTGCTTTTTATCTGTAAACTGCTGTTGATCGCTGATATTCTGATAACGTCGATGAGTGTTATCGGCCGGTATGTTCCGTTTGTTCCGGACCCGGCCTGGAGTGAAGAGGTAGTTCTTACCTGTATGTCTTATATGGCGGTATTGTCGGCAGCGCTTGCGATTCGGAAAGGCGCTCACATCCGCATGACGGCTTTTGACAGATACCTGCCAAAGGGATTGTTGAAATTTCTGGATATTCTGGCGGATATCTGCGTGCTGGCGCTCGCGTTTGTCATGCTGACCGTCGGTTGGAAATATGCACAGCAGATCGGTTCGAGGGGAACTTATGTGAGTATGCCCTCTGTTTCTCGTTTCTGGATGTATTTCCCGATACCGTTAGCGGGATTTGCGATGATCATATTTGAAATTGAAGCTCTTTATAACCATATAAAGGGGTTCTTTGTAAAGGAGGGGGCAGGAGCATGAGTCAGGAAGGAATGGCAATCTTAATTCTACTTGTCAGTTTTATTATCATGATTTTTCTGCGGTTTCCCATTGCGTATGCGGTAGCGCTGTCTTCCATGTTCTGCCTGTTATCGCAGGGACTGCCGCTTACGACAATCTGTCAGCAGATGGTAAAAGGTATCAGTTCTTTCAGTCTGATGGCGGTGCCGTTTTTTATCACGATGGGTTGTCTGATGGGCTCCGGCGGTATATCGGAAAAGCTGATAGCGCTGGCCAATGCCTGCGTAGGCTGGATGACCGGCGGTATGGCGATGGTAAACATCGTTGCATCTTATTTCTTCGGCGGTATTTCAGGTTCTGCATCCGCTGATACGGCTTCTTTGGGAAGTATTTTGATTCCGATGATGGTAGATCAGGGATATGATGATGATTTTTCGACAGCGGTCACGATCACATCTTCCTGTGAGGGCCTTCTTGTTCCGCCCAGTCACAACATGGTCATCTACGCGATGTCTGCGGGCGGTGTATCCGTAGGAAGCCTGTTTCTTGCAGGATATGTGCCGGGTGCGCTTTTGGCGATTTCTTTGATGGTCGGTTCCTATATCATTTCCAAGAGAAGAAAATATCCCAAGGGCGATAAATTCAGTCTGAAAAATTTAGGGAAACAGTTCCTTGTATCCTTCTGGGCGTTGGCGGCAGTCATCATCGTAGTCGTCGGCGTAGTCGGCGGCTGGTTCACGGCGACAGAGTCTGCGGCAGTAGCGGTCATTTACAGTCTGATCGTCAGCGTATATATTTATAAGGGCCTGACATGGAAGGGTGTCTGGAAAGTTTTAGGACAGTGTGTTGATACGTTGTCCATCGTATTGATCCTGATATCGACTTCCAGCATTTTCGGTTACTGTCTGACAACACTGCATGTACCGGAACTGGCGGCAAATGCGATCATCGGACTGACGAACAATCCGATCATTCTGGCACTGTTGCTGAATCTGATCCTGCTCGTTCTGGGGTGTATTATGGATATGGCGCCGATCATTCTGATCGCTACACCGATTCTGCTTCCAATTGCGACTTCAATCGGAATTGACCCGGTACAGTTCGGTATTATGATGATCCTTAACTGTGGTATCGGCCTTCTGACACCGCCGGTAGGCGCCGTATTATTCATTGGTTCCGCAGTCGGCAAGGTCAAGATGGAGAAAGTGGTCAAGGCGACGCTTCCGTTTTATGCGTGCATGGTCCTCGTATTGTTATTGTTGACTTTTATACCGGAAATCAGTTTGTTTGTACCGAGTCTGTTCAAATAATAGGGTGAGAAGAATTTCTAACACTCGCAGCAAGGGCTGCTTCGTGAAGAAATTCTACGACTTGCGTAGCAAGTCTTTCTCACCCGAAAGAACGCCTGAAATGCGGCGTTCTTCCTGTAGTTGATTTGTGCTGCGGGAGGCGGCATGAGGAGAGGGTAGGGAGCGTATGAAATATCGATTTAGGAACGAAGTGACGGCGATGGATTTCTGGAGGCTTGTCATGCGTCGTACATACCGCTCTACGGCGGGGGTCTGTAATCTTGTATTTACGGCGGCCATGTTCGTGCTGGTATTTCGCTTCTGGAGTACGGCGTCGGATATGTATAAAGGACTGATGTTGATCGGATGTATTCTTTTTCCTGTCATACAGCCGCTCGTAATCTATGGGAAAGCGCGGAAACAGGCGGCATTCCTGCCAAAGGGAATGGAATTGGGATTTGACGAGAGGGGGCTCCATGTGAAAACGCAGGATGCAGCTTCGGATATTCCGTGGAGCGATATTAAAAACATCGTACGGGAATTTCATATGATCGTTATTTTTTCGGACGATATTCATGGATATATATTGACTGACAGGATGCTCGGAGAGCAGAAACAGGCGTTTTATGAGTATATTATATCCAGAGCAAATTTAAAAAAATAAGAGCAGGCGCAGAGCTGTAAAAGAAGAACTTTATGGTGCTGCGCCTGAACTGAATCTGTGCGGCGGAGTGGATAGGGCAGGATGTGGTTGAAGAACAGGGTAAGACAGTTATGGCAGTCACTGGCGATTAAGAATAAATTGCTCGTATTTACGGGGCTGGTA
The DNA here is from genome assembly GCA_910579395.1 of uncultured Lachnospiraceae bacterium. GTDB lineage: Bacteria > Bacillota > Clostridia > Lachnospirales > Lachnospiraceae > UBA3282. The sequence goes on from CAJTUC010000021.1 coordinate 27,892, forward strand.
TTTTTAATGATTTTTCTTTCCGTCATCTTTAATGTATGGGTGGCAAAATTTTCGTTGTTCGATTTCAGGGAAATATTGGAGGAGAATGCGAGAAGTGAAGAGGCGGTAAACGCTTTGGCGGCGGAGAGTAAATTTTTTGAGCAGTATATGCGAGGGTATGCGAATACATCGGAAGAGGAACTTGTGGATGCGATACAAAGAACGGAAAAGGCGGTCAATGCGCTTTCGTTCGACTATCGACTGCTCGGTGATGAACGGTATGCGCAGACATGGTCGATTTATAATAGTTACGGCGTATACCGGGAAGCAAGAGATGAAATTCTGGAACTGCGGAGACGCGGTGAGGAAGACATTGGGCTGTTATATGAAATATATGAGATGCAGGAGTATCTGCAGCAGTATGCGAGGAATCTTTTGATTGAAACACTGGATGCTGGAAATATTCTTTATCGGAAAAGGATACCTAATATCGTGCGGGTTCCGCTCGTCATTATTACAGTGGGACTTCTGTTGTTCATTGTCATGTTAAAACTGGTGGAAATCCTGAACCGGGATATCGTACTGCCGGTTCTGGCGCTTGTGAAGGCATCCAAAAAGATTGCATCCAATGATTTTCATGTTGAGGACGTGAAAGTGGAGAATAAGGATGAAATCGGGGAACTTGCAAGGGCATTTAACAAAATGAAATATGCGACACAGGAATATATTTTGATTCTGGAAGAGAAAAGAAAAACGCTTGATCTGCTTCATAAAGAAGAACTGGAAAGGCTTGAAATGGAAAAACAGCTGGAAGCGGTACAGTTAGACCTTTTGAAGAGTCAGATCAATCCGCATTTTCTTTTTAATACGCTGAATGTCATCGGCGGCATGGCGAATCTGGAATCGGCGGAGACGACGGAAAAAATGATCATGGCGCTCAGCTCTTTATTCCGCTATAACCTGAAAACCTCGGAAAGAGAGGTCATATTGGACTGGGAGCTGACCATTGTTCAGGATTATATTTATTTACAGCAGATGCGTTTTGGAAGCCGGATTCGGTTTTCAATAGATTGTCCGGCTGACAGGATGCGGGCTGTTGTTCCGGCTTTTACGTTTCAGCCGCTTGTAGAGAATGCGGTCATTCATGGGCTTTCATCGAAGGAAGAAGGCGGTCTGGTTTTGATACGCGTCTGGAAGGAAGCGGAAATGCTGCATATCACGGTTACGGACACGGGAGTCGGGATGGAAGAGGCGGAACTTTTGACTTTAAAAGAACGTCTGAATGATAAAAATGATGGACGGCGCGGTATCGGCATCGGGAATATTTACAGGAGAATCTATGCGATGTACGAGAATGGACAGATGGATATTTACAGCAGAAAGAATGTGGGAACCATTGTGCGGATTATCATTCCTTATTTGGAAATCTGAATAAAAGCGGTTATGGAGGAACTATGTATCGGATATTAATTGCTGACGATGAACCGATTGAACGAAAGGTAATATCGAAAAAGATACAGGAATTTTTCCCGGGTCAGACAGAAGTTTTTCAAGCAGAGAACGGAAGGGAAGCAATAGAAATCTTTGAGCATAAGGACTGCGATATCGTATTGATCGATATCGAAATGCCGGGCATGAACGGGCTGGATGCGGCAGAACGCATCCGGGGTATGGACCCGGACTGCAGTATCATTTTTCTGACGGCGTTCGATGAATTCAATTATGCGAAAAAAGCAATTTCCGTGAAGGCACTGGAATATCTGTTAAAACCGGCCAATGAAGAGGAGCTTACCGTTGTTCTGGAAGAGGCTTTCCGGATAGCGGATGAGCGAAAAAAAAGAAAAAGATCGGAAGGTGTAGAAGAAGAAAAGAGTGAGCGGGAGATTCTTGACGGCATGCACTCGGAAGAAATCAGAATGAATGTAGTGGCGGAAGAAATCCGCCGGTATATTGCGGGGCATTATAAAGAGGATTTATCTTTGCAGGACGTGGCAGGAGCGATGCGGTACTCGGATGCCTATTTCTGCAAAATATTTAAGAAATATTTTAACAGGAGTTTTATTGTATACTTGAATGAACTGCGGATTGAGAAAGCAAAGATGATGTTAGAAGATGCGGTACGCAATATCAAGGATATCAGTTCGGAAGTCGGTTACAGGGATTCTAATTATTTTACCAAAGTATTTAAGCGGCTGACAGGTATGACGCCCAGCGATTACCGGGTGGTCGCTCTGCAGAAGAAGCAGAAGCCGTCCGGCGGAGAGGTATAAGAAAGGCATGAACAGATATGGAACGGGAACGTAAAGGATGGAAGAAAAACAGAATCGGAATTTTACCTGCGCTTCTGCTCGTCCTGTCAGCTGCGGCAATTCTGCTCTGGCCGGAACAAAATCTGGAGGAAAGGGTCCCTGAGTATGTTTTTACCTATGCCGAAAATCAGGCGCGGGATTATCCGACGACACTTGGCGCCATGAAATTTGCTGAAATGGTGGAGGCGCGGACGGAAGGCAGAATCCGTATCCTTGTTTATGCGGAAGGCGTTAAAGGCGCGGAGAACGATATCATACGGCAGATGAAGTTCGGCGGCATTGATTTTGCCAGAGTTTCCCTTTCCCAGCTCGCGGAATATATCCCGGAGATGAATGTGCTCCAGCTGCCTTACCTGTATTTGGATTCGGAACATATGTGGCGGGTACTGGACGGAGAAATCGGCGTCAGTTTTTTGGACTATGCCGGAGACTATGGGCTGGTTGGTTTATCATGGTACGATGCGGGAGCGAGAAGCTTCTATACTTCCGATAAGCCCATTACCTGCCTGGAAGATATTGAAGGGATGCGTATCCGGGTACAGGAATCGGATATGATGGCGGATATGGTGGAAGCGCTTGGGGCGAATGCCGTAAAAATTGGTTATGCGGATGTCTATTCCGGTCTTGAGCGGGGCATTGTAGACGGTGCGGAAAATAACTGGCCCTCCTATGAGTCGATGAATCATGATGAGGTGGCAAGGTATTTTACGGTCGATGAGCACACCCGTGTCCCGGAAATGCAGATATGCTCCGAAAAGACATGGGAGAAGCTCTCGGAAGAGGACCGGAATATCATTCTGGAATGTGCGCGGGAATCCGCCTTGTATGAAAGAAAATTATGGCAGGAGCGGGAAAACGATTCAAAGCAGAGCGCTATTCTGCGGGGGGCGGAGGTGATCGAACTGCCGGCGGAGGAGAAGGAACGTTTTCAGGCGGCAGTGCAGGGGGTATACGAGAAATATTGCGGTGATCATATGGATATCATCGACCAGATCATAGAAGCCGGCAAGGCTGAAGATTAGAAATCTGCCGGCGAAGAGAGGAGTATTATTACAGACATGAAAATGGATATTTTCGGGAATCGGGAAAAGAACAAACAATTCTATTTTAACTATGCGGTATTTACCATTAACGGCATGTTGGCGCTGTCGATCGGCTCGCTGCTTCCTTTTATCAGAGATGCGAACGGACTGGCCTATGCGTTCTGCGGCATGATCGTGAGTCTGCATTCCGTCGGAAACCTGCTTTCCAGCTTTGCGGCAGGGGCATTGCCAGTATTCATCGGAAGAAAGAAAAGCATTTTACTGTTCAATTCTTTTTTTGCGATTTCCTATCTGCTGATTCTGTTCGGGGGAAGTCCGCTCACGATTGCGCTGGCCTTCTTTATGACGGGACTTGCCAGAGGAGCGACCAGTAACTTCTGCAATGCTTCCATCAACAATCTGGCACCAGGTAAGGCATGGATTATCAATGGACTTCACGCGATGTTTTCCATAGGAGCCTTCCTTTTTCCGATTCTGCTGACTGTGTTGACGATGAATGACAGCGGCAGATGGATTTATGCCTGCTATTTCATGCTGGCGATGGGAATACTGAGTTTCAGTCTGTATCTGCTGATGCCGGTGGAGGGACAAGGGAAAAAGGGCGCGGATAAAAAGGAGAAAAATTTCGGTTTTTTCAAAGAACCGTTATTTTATATGAGCATCATGGTATTGTTTTTTTACCTTTGTGCGGAACAGGGCGTTATCGGCTGGATGATCACTTATTTCAAGGATACGGGGCTTTTGAATCCGACGCTTTCACAGATTACGGCGAGCGTGTTGTGGATCATGATCCTGCTTGGGCGGTTGACAGCTGCATGGCTCTCCACGAAAGTAAAAAAAGAAAAGATTTTGCCGGTCATGGGTGTGGGACTGCTCGTCTTTTTCTTTATCCTCATTGTGAGCAGGAGTACAGGACTTATTCTTCTCGGCATCATGGGATTTGGGTACAGCATGGCGGGCATCTACCCGACGACGGTTTCTTTTACGGGAATCCTGATACAGCGCTATAAAATGGCATGGAGTTTTATCCTGACATCGGCAAGCCTCGGCTCTATCCTGATGCCGACGATTATCGGCAGAATCGCTGAGCGGGCGGGGATTTTCTATGGGATGAGCTCTATTGCAGTGGTGCTCGTGGTGGATATGATTGCGATCATGGTACTGGTAAGGTACACAACGAAACAGGGAAAGGTGGAAAATTAAATGAAAACAGTAAAAAACAATGTATGGAACTTTAACGGAGACATCGACTTTGAGGTGTGCGGAGAGGGCGTGAAAAGAAAAATTTTAAGCTACACCGACGAAGTGATGTGTGTGGAAAATCACTTTGAAAAAGGGGCGGTAGGGGTACTGCATCACCATCCTCATACGCAGATTACCTATATTGTATCAGGTAAATTTGAATTTACGATCGGGGATGAGAAGAAAGTGGTAAGCGCCGGGGACAGCCTTTTGAAAAAGGACGGTATCGAACATGGATGCGTCTGTCTGGAAGCGGGAATCCTGGTTGATATTTTCTCACCGATGCGGGAGGAATTTGTATAATAACGCATAAATTGACAGACATACTGCATTTTTAGGGAAAAGGAAAAAAACAGGATTTGGGTATACTTTTCATTGATATGGGCCGATTAAAATATAGGAATGATATATTTTGGTCACGAATGGGGCGGCGGATTTCCAGCCGTTCTGTCGAAGATGCAGCAGCAACATAAGCTATAAGAAAGTCAGGGGGATGGAAATGCAGATTGGCAATATCGTGGGAGTAAAAGAATCAGGTGGTGTTGGAAAAGGCAGAGCCCATGTGGCGGGGCAGAAGTCTGACCGGGCGAAAGCTGCCGACAGAAACACGGAAACATCCAGAGAAATTCAGGAAAAACTGCGGCAGGAGGCGGAAGGCGCGACAGTTGCCATTTCCGCAGAAGGCTTCGGGCTTGCGAAAAAGGAAGAAGCAGACGAGAATGCTTCCGCGAGAGAAGAAGCGGAGAAGCGAATGTATCAGGAAATGCTGGAAAATACGAAGGAGGCTGCAGAGGCACAGGGAGAGGGTTACGAGGACCTTGCGAAAGCACTGGAGATTGCGCGGCGGATATTGAATGGCGATATTGTTCCGGCACAGGATGAGCAGTTCCTGATGGAGTTCAACAGTGAGATTTATATGCGCGTTAAGAGCATGGCAGAGGCGAAAGAGGACCCGGAGGAGTACGATTCTCTTCTTGAAGAGGAAGAGGACGATAACGGCAGCGGCTCCGGTTCCGGCACTTCCGGTTTGGGTACATCCGGTACCGTCAGTGGAAATGCGGGCGCGGAAACAGCACAGGCGGATGGAGGAGCGGCGGCCTCGGAAGGGAATGACTGACCTGAACGGTAATTGAAAAAAGGACCACCGCCCGGCTGATGAAAGCCGGCGCGATGGCCCTTTTTTATGATTCTGCCGTTTTGCTGACGGGTTCAGCAGTATTCCCGCATATTGATAAGATTGTAATACGGAAGAGCTTTTTTGGTATATCCGTTCGTACAGATATGGATATTTTTCTGTTCTTCCTTTTTACATGCTTCGTCAAATACTTCCGAAAAGAATTTCTTTGAGAGTGAATCTGACGAATCCCGTTTGGACTGGTGTCTTTCATCGTCGGAAGATGCCTTCCGAAGACGCGGTATCACCGTGACCGCCTGAACTTTATAAAGCTTGTCATATCCGTATGCTTCGAGTCCCTCCTTGGAATCAACTTTTTTTGTTCTATTATTTATATCGGCATAAAAAGACGGAAAATAAGAGCATTAAAAAATAAATTTTCTGTCTATTCCGAGACGCTCTGACTTTTCTTTTCCTATAATATTTATTATAATGAGATGGAGAGAATACAAGCATTCTGCATTTGTATTTGGATGTTTGTGGGTTTTACAATACTAGAAAGGGGCAGAGCAGCAAAATGAAAGTCATATTAGTGAACGGGAGTTCCAGAAACAACGGATGCACGCAGACCGCGCTGCAGGAGGTGGCACGGGCACTGCAGGAAGAGGGAATCGAGACAGAACACTTTTTTATCGGAAATGAGCCGCTTTCCGACTGTATTGCGTGCCGCAGGTGCAGGGAAATCGGGAAATGCGTGTTGGAAGACAGTGTCAACAGGTTTGTTGAAAAGGCAAGGGAATGCGATGGTTTTGTTTTTGGCTCACCGGTGTATTATGCACATCCGAGCGGCAGGCTGTTAAGTTTTATGGACAGGGCGTTTTATTCCGGAGGGAGCGCATTTGCCTATAAGCCGGCGGCGGCCGTATTGAGTGCGAGAAGGGCAGGGACGACAGCATCCTTCGATGTGATCAATAAATATTTTACAATCTGTTCCATGCCGGTCGTTTCTTCTACATACTGGAATCATGTATATGGGGCGCAGGCGGAGGAAGTGCTCCAGGATAAAGAAGGACTGATGACGATGTACAATATCGGCAAGAATATGGCCTGGCTGCTTAAATGTATCGCGCTCGGTAAAGAGAATGGCATTTTGCGGCCGGAGAACGAAAAAGTTTTAACGAACTTTATCCGTTAGAAAAAAGCCGTAGGAAGAGCCGCGGCCTGAAAAATTGTTAAGATCAAAAGATCCAGAAAGAGGTTGACAAATGACTACCTTCCGTGTATGATGGAAGAAAGGTAGTCAAATGTCAACCTTTTTGCGCGAAAAGGAACAATAAGCTGTGTTTGAGATGCAGTCGTATTTTGAGGAAAACGAGAGGATATCACCGATGATAAAATTATCAGAAGCCGAATGGAAAGTCATGAATCTGCTGTGGGAAGAGGCACCGCAGACGATCATGCAGATCACGAATCATTTCAAGGAGACGACGGGCTGGACGAAGCACACGGTCATGACGTTTTTGCGCCGCATGGAGGAAAAGGGCGCCGTTCATTATGAAGATGGCGGGCGTGCCAAACAGTATTATCCCGATATCGAAAGGACGGAAGCTGCGCTTCAGGAAACGGAAGAATTTCTTGATAAGGTATTCGGCGGCCGTCTTGGTCTGATGTTAAATACGATGGTGGAAAAGAAGGCTCTGTCCGATGCGGAAATTACAGAACTGTACGGAATTTTGAAAAAGGCCGAGGAGGAAAAGCGATGAGAGATATTATCATTACATCTTCGATTCTGATACTGGCCGTGCTGCTGATACGCCGGCTGGTAAAGGGCAGGCTGGCGCCGATTCTGCAATATGGGCTCTGGCTTCCGGTGGTCTTTCGTCTGCTGTTTCCGATTCCGTTGTGGAGCAGTTCGTACAGCGTTTTGAATCTGATACCGGAAAGCGGGAGCAATGCCGGAATCGCAGGAGCTGCGGAAGATTTTGCGGGACAGTCCGCTTTGGATAAGGCGGAGGCCGCTCTAAAGAGTGGTGTGGAAGCCGGAAAAGAGACGGGAGCGGAAACGAAAGCGCCGGAAACGGAAAACGGTCTGGAAGGGGGAATAGGAGCGTCGGAACATGGACAAGCTGAGGACCGTATGAATGCAGCAAAGGAAAGTGCCGCCGGAACGGATATTGACGGAAATGTTCAGCGCGGACAGGATAGTTCTTCTGCGCAGATGCTTTTTCTGATGAAATGTCTGCCCTATATCTGGGCGGCCGGAATACTGCTCGTCGGCGGCTATATGCTTATTTACCAGATCAAATGGAACGACTATCTGCGGACGAATAGAATACCGCTCAAGGGACGGAAAAAATACAGAGGTCTGAATGTCTATACGGTAGAAGGGCTGCCATCGCCCTGTCTGACGGGAAGGTGTATTTACCTGACCAAAGAGATGGCAGGAGAACCGGAGCGGTTAGAGCATATTTTGGCACATGAATACTGTCATTATAAACAGTTCGATTCCCTATGGGTCATTGTCAGGTGCGTTCTGACGGCGGTCTACTGGTTCCATCCGCTCGTATGGGCAGCGGCCTATGTCTCGAAACAGGACAGTGAACTCGCCTGTGATGCGGCGGCCATCCGCCTGCTGGGAGAAAAGGAGCGGCTCGCTTATGGAAAGACGCTGTTATGTCTGATTGCGGGGAAAGGCTATGACAGAAACCGCATCGGGCTCGTCTCTACCATGAGCGGCGGTGAGAAAGGCATCAAAGAGAGGATTTTCCGCATCGCCGGAAAAACGCAGTATATGGTGATAACGGCGGGCGTTGTCCTACTGTTCATCGCTGTGGTCGTCGCAGTCACTTTTTCCGGAACAAAGGAAGCGCAGGGACAGGACGGTCAGATGGGAGAGAGCGAGGACTTATCAGCGCTGACAGACAGTGAAATCGGACAGGAGGGGGAATTGTCGGCGGAACAGGAAGCGGATCGGCAGATACCGCAGGAACTGTCAGCAGAACAGGAGGAGCAGCGGATACAGCAGGCATTGGAAGCGAAAATAGCAGAGGAGCGGGCACAGTTGGAAGCCTTAGAAACACAGAAGACAGAACTGGAAGTTGCGTTCAAAGATGAAGTAAGAGAACAGGCCATCTTGCAAAAACTGTCATCTTATGACAAGGATGTCCGTGTAGTCGGAGAAGGCACTATCGGGATTAACGGCGGGCTGAATCCTTCCGATTATGTGCAGGATTATTATGAAAAGGGGGATGCGGCGTTAGACGAGGGAATGTATCTTCTGGAACGGCGCAAAGGCCCCGACGGTTCCGATATCAAAATTTACGGGATGTATTCGAGAGAATACGGCTGTGAAGGCCTTAAAATCCTCATCGGGAATGATGTCAATGATTTTGATGAAGAATGGATTTTGTCATATATGCACGGTATGGAAGAGAACCTTCGTGTATACGAATCCACGGAAGACGGAATGCCACGGACTTTTGTCTGCAAAATGGTGGCGGAAAATACACAAGACAGGGAGTTCTGGAACCTTTATGTGGGCGATCGTTATGACACGGGAACGATAGAATTATATGTGGTCCGACCGGAGGAATTTCTGGAACAGATTAGGGAGCGGGTATATTTTGAAATCGATACGGAAGAGAGCAGGATCAATGTTTATGATAACGGCAAAATGGTCGGTTCTGTTTCTGTGGAGGCTTCCGCAGAGGCAATGGAAAGCGTTGAAGAGGTAATCATAGGCGGAGTTGCCGCTGCCTGGGAACTCGGCAGCAGCGAGGAGGAGATTCGGATGCTGCTTCCAATCGGCCTGAAACGGAAAGCGACAGATGATATTTGGTATGGCAGACTGCCGCTTCTCAGCATCTCGGTATCATGCGGCAGCTTTGGGGACAGGAAAGCTGACATTGGCCAGGTATCGGTAGATACCGAGCATGTGCATGGTGGCCGGCAGCAGGGGACTTTGGAGCAATATTTGGAAGCAACGGGAGAAAATTCCGGGGATGCTGCCCAGGAGGAGAACTCTCAACAGAAGAATGCCGAAACGGATCTTCTGGCAGGGCAGTCCGATGACGGCGTTCATAATGATGTGGAAATTCAATATATCAATCCCTGTCCGTCCTATACGCGGATTTCCGACTCCTTCGTCGTCAGAACGCATCCGGTGACAGGGGAAGAGAAGGCACATAACGGAATCGACTTTGCCGCGGAAAAAGGTGCAGATGTGCTGGCGGCGGCGGACGGAACCGTCTATCGGACAGGGTTTGATTCCGCAAACGGGAATTATGTCATTCTGTATCATGCCTTGAGCGGAGAGTATACTTATTATACGCATTGCCAGGAAATCCTGGTGACGGAAGGAAACAGCGTTATAGCAGGGCAGAAGATTGCTGCGGTCGGCAGTACCGGCCGCTCCACCGGCCCGCACCTGCATTTTGCGCTTAGCAGGAATGGGGAATATATTGAGCCTGCGTTCGGGTAGGCAGTAAGATAGTAATCGTTTTACCGCTATTATTTTGTGTGTCGAACCATAAGTTGGTATCGGTAATTACGGATTAAGAAAGCAATGCTGAAATATAAAGTGCAAAGCTGTATACGAGATTCATGTACACGGTTCAATGGGAGGGGCGGGGAAAATATTTAAATTGTGAAAAAATCTCTTGTAATAAAAAGAAATAACGGTATAATTGTACTTGCGGCATCATAAAATAACTCATATAAGAGAAAAAAACGTGAGGTAAACATAATGTTGATGAGATTTACAGTATCTAATTTTTTGTCATTTGGCTATAAATCAAATGAAAGCGGTGCGGTTGTTCCGACAGAATATCATTTATATGCAGGAAAATCAGAACAGCATAAAGAAAGGATTATTCATTATAAGGAACGAAAGGTACTAAAATTTTCTTCGATATATGGAGCCAATGCATCAGGAAAGACGAATTTAATCACTGCGATTGATGCAGGAAAACAAATTGTGCTAAATACAATGGATAAGGTGGATTTTCGGGATAAATTTTGCAGGAGCAATTATGCGAATGGGGATGCCCCAACATTGTTTGAATACGAATTTACGGTTGGAGACAGATGCATGGCATATGGGTTTACAGTCAATTTGAAAAATAATACTGTTTTATCAGAATGGTTATATGAAATGAGAACTGATGAAGAATATGTTATATTTGAGAGAGTAGTAGAAGAGGAAAAGTATTATTTCGATGAAGATTTATTTAGGAACGAGGAGAATAGAGAACAATTTCATTTTTTCATAAAAGATGCAAATCGTATTTATACAACATTGCTTTTGTACGAAATAAAAAGAAGAAAAATGGATGATGCCGATTTTTATATTTTCAATAAAGTATATGAGTGGTTTGAATATAAATTGAACGTAATTTATCCAGAAACGAAAATAGGTGCAAGTTATTTTCTATTTGGAAGTGACAATCAGAAATTAGTTAATATTTTAAAATATTTGGATACGGGTATAACGGATTATAGTATGCGGGTGATGAACGAAGCTGCATTTAAAGAATATTTTCCCGATGAATCGTTAGCAGAAAAATTTTTACGAAAGCCGGATGTTGATAAAAATATTAAAGCCAAAAGTATTCTCAAATTTGGGGATACATTGTTTGCGTTAGAATATGATGAAACTGGAGCAAAAAAAATTGCAAAATTATTGTTCCAGCATGGAGCGGATGAAAGTAAATATGAATATGGAGAAGAGTCTGACGGGACGCAGAGACTTATTGAATTGTTAGACGTAATTTTAAATGATGATGAAGATAAAGTATTTATTATTGATGAATTGAATCGGAGTCTTCATCCGCAGATGACAATTAAATTTGTAGAAACGTTCTTGAAATTTTCAGAGAAGAAAACGACACAGTTGATCATTACAACACATGAATCAAATTTAATGGATTTAAATATTCTCCGTAGAGATGAAATTTGGTTTGCAGTGAAAGAAAATAATAATACGAGTTTGTATACTTTGGAAAAATTCAAGATCAGGTATGATAAAGTGGTAGCCAAAGATTATCTTGCAGGCAGGTATGGTGCTGTTCCGGTATTTAAAGATTTTGAATATGTATGGGGGCAGGATTAGTTTTGGAAAGATTAAATTTGAGAACACCTAAGCCCTATCATTTTGAGAGTGAATCGGAAACAATAGAACCTAGAATTCGATTTTATTGTGTTTCAGAAGGGGCAACGGAAGAATCCTATTTTTATGGGATTCGAAATAATAAAATTGAACTTCATATAAAGAATGATGTTTTTATTGAGGTAATCGAAAAACAGGAAGGGCAGGAGACATTGAGTCATCCGATGCAATTGGTAAAGGCTTGTTTGTTTCAAATGGGGCGTATTGATTTAGAGGGAAATCAAATTCCAGAAGACAAGTGGAAAGAAAATTGTAAATGGAATGACTTTGATATGTATATAGACAAGGTATGCATTATTTTCGACAGAGATTATAGAAAGCTGGAAGAATCTCTGGATACAATTTTTGATTTATGCAGTCAGCATGGAATTAGTGTGATCATGTCAAATCCTAACTTTGAACTATGGCTATTGATGCACTTTCCCAATATAAAGCAATATTCATCAGAAATGCTTCTTGAAAATAAAAAAAATTTGCGTCATCAGTTATTTCAAGATGCATCAATAAAAAAGAAATATCTGGAAATACTTGTTTCTCAAAATGCGGATGGATATTCCAAAGGAAGCAGGATAAGATTTGAAAGATTTCTTCCTCTTGTAGATAATGCTGTCGAACAGGCAAAGTTGTATAGCGAGGATTCAAGAGACCTAATAAACGAATTAGGTACCTCGGTGGGAAAATTGATTGAATCGATGAGATCGTAGCTGTGTCTTTTCCATCCGGAGCTAAAGTCAGGCGTCAATCAAAGCCTGACCACGGTCAAAATTGAAAGCAGGATAAGATTTTTATTATACCGCGGCGTGCTCTTTTCGGAATTCCCGCGGACTGTTCCCGGATATTTTCCTGAATATGGTGCAGAAGTAGTTTGGATTGCAAAATCCGAGCTTTTCCGAAATCTGTGAAACGGAAAACTTTGTATTCGTGAGCATGTTCTGGGCCAGGCGTATTTTGTAGCAATGCAGGTAGGTCTTATAAGAAGAACCCACGCATTCATGGAAGCGTTTCATAAAATGGGATTCCGATAATCCGGCGAGAGCGGCCAGCGTTTCAATGGAAGGATTTTCGGCATAATGAAGATCCAGATAAACCAATACCTCATTGATTGCCTTATCCTGAATGTTCAGTTTTGCATCTGCGGATTCCGCTGCTTTTCCTTCCCTTAATAACGTAATGATCAGACGGCCGAGGATTCCCTCGATGATAAATTCCGAGTTCGAATCGTAATGTTCATATTCGTAAAGCATATCGTCAAACATCTGTTGTACTTTCTTCTGACACGCCGGAGATAATTCATAGCATAAATGCGACATAACATGATGAAAATTCTTTTCCCCAATCTGTTCCATGCAGCGTTTTGCAATCTTGGGCGTAAATTTCATGCCATATCTTTTGTAGGGGGCATCGGACAGAGCATAGGTACGGTGATAAACGCCGATTGTCATCGGCGTCACGTTTCCGGCATGAATGAAGCTGATTTTTTCCGGAGTGATAGTCTGGCGGTCACCGCTCACGATAAAGCCGATTCCATAAAAATCCTCATAGATATCGATTGCGCGCATGACATAAGTGGATGGTTTTTCGATGTATTCAACATGGACATTAAATCCTTTTTTCAGCGGCATGGGCATGAAGCGTTTTCCTCCTGGCAGTTTTCCGCTTTTCCGGTGTCGTATTCTGATAATATATTTACATAGAAATCAATCAAATTCAAGAGAAAAATGAAGGAAAACTATATAAAAATACTGTATAGTGGTTGAAGGCGATGAAAAGAAAAATGAGAAAAGAGGAATGTTCATCCAGTATGAAGAACTTAGTGAAATACGCAAAACCATATCTCGGCCATATCGTGCTAGCCGTATTTTCCGGCATTGGCTGTTCTGTTGCGAATGTATGGATTGTTGATATCTTAAAGCAGGTCATCGATGAAACCGTAAAAGGCGAAATCGGTTCCGCATTGCCGAAGGCTGCGGCGAAAGCCGTATTGGCAATTGGCATCGGCATGCTTGCCAATTATTTTGTTATTCTGGCGACCGGTTTTTTCGGTACAGGGATTTTGAAGAATCTGCGGCGCGATGTAGCAGATCATATCATGAAGATGGCGCCGGATTTTATGGAGAGGCATAATTTTGGTGACATCATGGAGAGATCGTCATCTGATGTTGACGCAATTGCGGCATATATGCAGAATTATTTTACGGATTGCCTGTATGTGCCAATCGTTGTGATCGTGTTCGCGCTGTATCTGTTTTTCCTGAATCCGGTGCTCGCGGTAGTATGTATTGGTCCGCTGGGGGTTATGGTGCCCCTGAGCATTAAGCTTTTAAAACCGGTCAAATTGGCGCAGTTTTCTTATGTAAAACTGCTGGGATTAACGAATAATAATCTGAAAGAAGCTTTCGACGGGGCGGATGTCATCAAATCCTATAATCTTCAGCAAAAAAAGCAGGATAAATATTACACGGCTTTAAAAGAAACTTTTGATATTTCCAACCGGAATGATTTATGGCAATACAATATCGAACCTCTTTCCTGTCTGATCAGGGTAGCGCCGGGGGCTATTGCGTTGTGTGTTGGAGGTTATCTGGCATTCCGGGGAAATTTGACATTGGGTATTCTGATCGCGTTTATCGGCGGAATCAATAAAATCAATGAACCGCTCGTGGGAGCGTATCAGTTGGTCGTCAGGACGCAGATGACAATGATATCCATAAAGCGTGTATTGGAAATTCTGGATATGCCCATAGAGAATACAGAAGGCAAACAGATGGAAGTGGACAGGACAGCTGAACAGGTATTTGCATTTCAAAATGTGTCATTTACCTATGCGGGTCAAATGGAAAAGGAGCAGAAAACGGTCGAGAATTTGAATCTGACCGTTGAAAGAGGAAAGCGGATTGCATTGGTCGGCCGGAGCGGATGCGGGAAGAGTACGATCATCAAATTGATGTGCAGGCAGTATGAAGCGGATGCCGGTGAAATTTGCTTCTACGGAACGAAATTTTCGGATATCGCCCCGAAAACTGTACGGAGCGAGCTGGCGCTCATTTCGCAGGATACCGTTATCTTTCCGATGAGTGTGTCGGAAAATATCCGCATCGGCAGGCCGGAAGCGGATTGCGGCGAAATCATCGAAGCGGCCAGAAAAGCCGGTTGTGAAAACTTTATCAAAGAACTGCCGGACGGATATGATACCATGCTGGAAGAGCGGGGGAGTAACTTATCCGGCGGCCAGAAACAGCGGATTTCCATTGCGAGGGCGATTTTAAAGGATGCGCCTGTCCTTTTGCTGGACGAGCCGACTTCCGCGATTGACAGAGAGACGGAAGCGTTCGTAAATGAGACATTAAAAGAAATATCACAAGACAGAACGGTCATTACCGTGGCGCATCGTCTTTCGACCATAACGGATTATGACGAGATCATTGTGATCGATGATGGAAAAATCGTGGAATCCGGGACACATGAAGGTCTGATGAGCACGGGAGGAATGTATTGCAGGATGTATCAGAACTATATGGTGTCAGGAGGTGAAATGCAGTGAAGGAGTTAAAAAGATATCTTTCTTATATTGGGATTTATAAAGTTCCGTATTGGAGCATTTTCATCGTAACGCTCACCTCATCAGCCATATTGACACTGGCCTGGCCCTATATGAACAAATTGATTCTTAATGCGCTGGAGTATGGCGACAGGGGGCTGTTTGTGCGGGCAGCAGCGCTTTGTGTCCTGCTGGTCGTATTGAACTGTCTGTCTCCTTATGAAAGATATTTTCAAATCAGGATTGTCCGGAAAATCGTATTCGATATCAAGATCAGGCTCTTTGAGAAGCTGATGAAGCTGGATATGAATTATTACGAAAGCCATCACAGCGGGGAAGCATTAAAGACGCTGAACTGGGATGCGGATTCTTTGAAGGATTCTTATTTTTCACACTTTTACTGGGTATTTGGCAGACTGGTCACGGGTGTGATATCCGTCATCGCAATGATTGTCTATAGTCCGATGCTGACGCTTATTTCCATTGGTTTCTGCCTGGTGACGGTATTTGTTTCGATTAAGATCAACCGGCAGATCAAGCAGATGGATAAGGAGATTCAAAGTAAGATAGTGAAGCTTACGGAACGCCTGAGCGATATTTTATCGGGCTTTACGACGCTGAAAATGTTCTCCGGTTCTTCCATTGTTCTTGCTCATTTTCAAGAGGAAAATGAACAGGCGGCGAAGGCACAGCGGCGGCGGGTCAAAAAATTTTCGGCTCTTGAGATGGTTTCTTTCTTCCTGGGAATTTTAGCGAGTTTCGGTACGATTGGTGCAGGTGCGTTTATGGTAGCGCAGGGAAGACTCGATTATGGAACTGTCATGGCCGTCGTGTCGCTGCAGATGGATGCCAGCTTCATGGTACAAAGTTTTGGCGGTTCGCTTGCCACATTTTCGGCGTCTCTTGTGAGAGCAGGCCGGGTCTTTGATTTCCTCGAACTGGACTGCGAAGAGCCGGGAAATCTTGAGATCGAGGGCGCAGAAAACAGAGGCGCTGCGGAAACAGAGCGTACTGAGAGTGCGGAGTCGGAGAACACGCATATTGTATCACTGCGGAAGAAGAGTAATCCGATTGAAATTGAAAACCTGACATTTTCTTACGGCGGGCAGCCCGATGTTCTGCATGACTTTTCCATGGAAGTCATGGACGGAGAGAAGATCATGGTCATGGGAGAGTCGGGACGCGGGAAGAGCACGCTGTTGAAGCTGCTGCTGCGCTTTTACCCGCAGGATGCAGGAAAAATAAAGCTGTATGGTCATGATATAGAAGAATATCCGCTCTGTCAGCTGAGACAGTTGATTACTTATATCCCGCAGGATAATTATCTGTTCGAAGGCAGCATCTATGAAAACATTGCCTGCGGATACACCGGAAAAGGGCAGGTGAGCGATGCACAGGTCCGCCGGGCGGCGGAGTCGGCATACGCAGAGGAATTTATCGCGGCGCTGCCGCAGGGATATGATACGGTCTTGGATGCCGGCGGCAGCAATCTGTCCGGCGGACAGCGCCAGCGCATCGCCATCGCGCGCGCATTTTTAAAGGATTCGCCCATTCTTTTGATGGACGAACCCTCCTCCGCATTGGATGTGCAGAGTGAAAAAATGATCAACCAGGCCATGAAAGAACTGATGAAACAGAAAGTAGTCATCATGGTCACTCACCGGGCAACCTCGTTTGAAGCATTTGACCGGGTGGTGCGGTTATAAGGACAGCCGCGGCGGCGGACGGTCATTCGATGGTGTGGCGCTGCTGTAAGCGCAGAAAGGCTGGCTTATAGAGCAGCAGTGTGACTGCCGTATTGATGCTGCCTTTGATCAGGTTAAAAGGCAGAAAAGCGGGGAGCAGCAATTCGGCAACCGCTTCCCGCGGCATTCCCATATAAATCGGGGCGATGAGATAATTCCACAGCAGCATGACCGCGGCCATACAGAGACAGCCGCAGAGAAGCCCGATGACGGCACCGGAAAAACAACGCTTTTTACGGTAGATAAACGCCGCCATGCAGGCAAAAGAGCAGCTTGATAGGACGTTCATGATAAAACCCAAAAGGCCTTTATCGCTGATGGTGAGCATCTCGATGAATGATACGACAAACGCCATGACAAAAGAAGTGAGCGGGCCGAAGAGCAGGCCGCCGAACGTGATGACGACGTCTTTCGGGTCGTACTTTAAAAAGAGTACGAGCGGGATGCGCCCGAAGGCTACGGCGATGTAGGCGAGGGCGCAGAGCATTCCCACGGTTGTGATTTTTCTGGTTCTTTGGTTCATTATGTAATACCTCCTGAAAAAAATTAACACCTGAAAGCGGAAAATGTCTTTCAGGTGTTATTTCAGGTGTGTCAAAAAATGCCAACAGAGCAGTTGAAAAATGGATAAAAAAAGAGCGTAAAAAGTCAGATTGCTCTGACATTTCAACACACCTTCTTTAATCCGGACTATACCGTCGGTACCGGAATTTCACCGGACCCCGCACTTTCGTGCCCGCGGACTGTCACCGCCGATCGGGAATTCTGGCTTATCGGACTGCTGTTATCCGATAAGAGTCACCCTGCCCTGAAGACATTATCATTATTCAGTTGTTTACAATAGTATAGCAATGTGGAATTTATTTGTCAACTTAAAATCCGGCCATTAAAAGTCCCATCAGCTGGTCTCTGACAACGGCATCCTGTGTACCCTTTGCTTTTGATGCCTGACTGTCCAGTTCTGTCTTGGTTGCTTCGGCAAGCCTCAGTTTTTCCAGAAAATCTTTTTTCTCCTGTTCAGCTTCTTCGGCTCTGCGCTCGGCTCTTGCCTGACTGCGCATCTTTACGGCATATTCCATGGAATCTACTACCTGCTGCATTTCCGATATCATTGTCGTGACCATTCTCGTTCCCCGCTTTCCGCCGCTTCGCAGCTTATATATTTATATTATGCTTATTTTAGGTTAGATTGCTGTTCTTATATAATTATCGGCACCCGGTTCTTTTTTCTGAAGGGGGAAAGCATTACTTTGGAAAGCTGCTTTCAAATACAACGCTGCATCAAATAATCCAATTGGTATGACGGGGAAGTGTAAGTATTTTATATAAAATTAAGGGGTAAGAGCGTGGCATACAGGAATGAACTTGCGCCAGGGGAAGCATACGGGGAATTTGTACTGCGGTTTCCGCGCGATGCCAATTCCTGACATTGCTGTAATAACCTCTTTCACATTTTTTTTTTCTGTGTTATACTGTATGCAGGGAGATGCCGATACAGGCATTTTGAGTCGCAATTTATTTGAAACAAAAACACAGACAGAAAGTAGCTGGGGATAAATGAAATATAAAAAAATTAATGAAGCGACCGTTCAGTGTATTATTTCGGAAGAGGATATGGAAGAGTATGGATTAACGCTTTCGGATATTTTTGAGCGGAATGAAAAAGGAGAAGGATTTTTGCGGGACGTTGTGGAACGGGCTCATGACGAAGTCGGTTATCATCTGAACGGAGACAATATTGCGATGCAGATTACGCCGATTCGTGACGAAGGACTGGTCATTACTTTTTCGGATGAAGGGATAGCCGGTTTTCAGAACATGCTGGAACATATCAAAGAAGTGCTGTCGGGATTTGACCCGGAGAGCATCAAAGAAGCGGCGAAGGCAATTGCGGGAAAAGAAGGAAAGAAGTCGAAGGAACTGGAAGATACCTGCCGGATATTCGTTTTTGCTTCCATGAATCACACCATGCGGTATTGTGCGGCAGTGCCTGCGGAATTATCAGTCAGGAGCCATTTGTACAGTCTGAAGGATACTTATTACCTGGTGGTGGAGAAGCAGCGGCTTTCCAAGAAGAATTTCAATAAAATCAGCGCGCAGGCGGTCGAGTTCTCCAAGCTTCTTGCTCCATCGGAGGAAAAACTTCTCTATCTGGAGGAACACGGAGAATGCCTGATCAAAGAC
The DNA here is from genome assembly GCA_910579395.1 of uncultured Lachnospiraceae bacterium. Lineage (GTDB taxonomy): Bacteria > Bacillota > Clostridia > Lachnospirales > Lachnospiraceae > UBA3282. Next base: position 47,212 of record CAJTUC010000021.1, read on the forward strand.
AGGGCGGTCTCGACACTTAGAAAAATATGTTCATCACATTAGGGCAATACAGACTGAATTGCTATTTGCCGGAAAACAAAGAAGTAAAACAGGTAGTTTATTTACATACTGCGGCGGGGGAAGCAGAATCTGTCTGGAAACTGACAGACCAGAACTTTGCGTTGGTCTCCATAGAGGGAATCGACTGGAACAGAGAACTGTCACCCTGGCCGCATGAAAAGGTCTTTGCCGGGGGAGAAGCTTTTGCAGGAGGCGCGGCGGATTATCTGGAAACGCTTACCGGACAGCTTATACCAGCAGCGGAACAGGCCTTTTTGTTGATACCTGAGAAACGGTATCTGGCAGGATATTCACTTGGCGCGTTATTTGCAGTCTATGCAGTTTATCATACCTCTCTTTTTGATGGTATCGGTTCTATATCGGGCTCGCTATGGTATAGCGGGTTTTCTGCGTATGTGAAAGAACATACGGTTAGACGTAATCCCGATAAAATCTATTTTTCATTAGGAGATAAAGAAGCGGCATCTGCACGAGGAATCATGCAGACTGTTTTTGTGCGCACAAGACAGATAGAGGAAAAGTTCCGAAAGGACGGTATTCATACCATTTTGGAGATGAATCGGGGAAATCATTTTAAGCAGGTGCCGGAGCGGATCGCAAAGGGAATCCGCTGGCTGCTGTCTTGATTATTTGACAGATATTTGATATTGATTAGGTAATTGCGAAACGCATGATTCCAAGACAGCAGTTGTACAAAATAGACAAATCGCAAGCAAGGTGCTGTGGCGCCGCCGGTGTTTAGACGCCGTATTCTGGCGTCTTATGTACCGCTGCGAGCGACAGTGCAGCGAAAGCGTGCCTTGCGGTGATTGTCTATTTTGTACAACGGAAACTTTCGAAAACATCGTTTCGCAATTGTCTGTTGATATTGATATAAGAAAGGATAGAGGTAAAGGAATTTGAGTAAAGATCAGGAAATGAACATGGAAACGAAGAATGATGTAGAAAGCGGGAATGACGGAAATGAGGCGGTACTTACCTATCGGGATTCCGGTATCGATGAGCGGATTGTTCATGCGGTGGAAGAGATGGGATTTGAGCATATGACGCCGATTCAGGAGCAGGCGATTCCCGTTTTTTTGTCTGGAAAAGATGTGATCGGACAGGCGCAGACCGGTACGGGAAAAACCGCGGCGTTCGGAATCCCCATTCTGGAAAAGATTGACCCGGAGAATAAGGGTCTGCAGGCAGTCGTTTTGTGCCCGACGAGAGAACTCGCCATGCAGGCGGCGGATGAACTTCGTAAATTTGCCAAATATCTGCACGGAATCAAGGTACTTCCCATTTATGGCGGTCAGGATATTGTCAGACAGATCAGGAATCTGAAAGGCGGCGTTCAGATCATCGTCGGTACGCCCGGACGTGTCATGGACCATATGCGCCGGCATACGATCAAAATGGAACAGGTGCATACGGTCGTACTGGATGAGGCGGATGAAATGCTGAATATGGGCTTCCGCGAGGATATCGAAACGATTTTAAAAGAAATGCCGGAAGAGCGGCAGACGGGTCTCTTTTCGGCGACAATGCCCAAGCCGATTCTGGAAATTACGAAGAAGTACCAAAAAGATGCGGTCTTTTTGAAGATGACGCCGAAGGAAGTGACCATACCGCTGATCAAACAGGCATATTATATGGTGCGGCATCAGGATAAGGAAGAAGTGCTGTGCCGTTTGATGGACTATTATGATCCCGCTCGTGCGCTGATTTTCTGTAACACAAAGCGGATGGTGGATGAACTGACGGAACATTTGAAAGCGAGAGGATATGAAGTGGAAGGACTGCATGGCGACCTTTCCCAGAATCAGCGCGATACGGTCATGAATCTTTTTAAGGGCGGCCGGGCTGCGGTCCTGATCGCTACCGATGTTGCGGCAAGGGGCATTGACGTCGATAATGTGGAGGCGGTGTTTAACTATGATGTGCCGGAAGATATCGAGTACTATGTGCATCGTATCGGCCGTACCGGCCGAGCGGGCAAAACGGGCCGTTCCTTCACGCTGGTAACGCGGCGCGAAATTCAGAAACTGCGCGAGATTGAGCGGATTTGTCATACGAAAATACGGGAAAGAAAGATTCCCTCCGCGGCCGATATTACGGAGAGAAAAGCGGATAAGATTCTGCGGGAGGCAGAAGCTGTCATTCGGGAGCAGAATATCGAGAAAGCGCTGCAGTTCGTAGAAGAGAGAAGCGCGCTCGGGTCATATAGTGCATTGCAGTACGCCGCTGCTTTTATGAAGATGAAGCTGGGGGATGAGATTGAAGACATTAAACCGGAGCGTTCTCCGTTAGAGTGGATGACCCAGGGAAGAAAAGGGCGAAACGGACGAAACGGCGGTACGGGAAGAGATAAGTCCGGCAGGAGCGGTGCAGGCAGGGACAGACTCGGCAGGGGCGGTGCGGACAAAGAGAAATCCGATAGGAGCCGGTTCGATAGAGACGGCGGCAGAAGGAACCGCACAGACGGGAGAGGTTCCGACAGAGACAGGTCGGATAAAGGCAGAGGCGGCCGCGGCTATGACAGGAGCAGCGCAGACCGGAACAGCAGATATGCCGCGCTTCGCATCAAGACGAGGAAGCAGAAATAGAAGGTTAAAAATTGCAGGCTGAGAGGTCAAAGCACCAATTCATTGCCATGCTCTTTCAGCCATTTCCGTAGGTCACGGTAATCCGGGCAGATGGCTTCCACGGCCTGCCAGAAGGCGGGCGAGTGGTCCATATGGGTCAGATGACAGAGTTCGTGCACGACAACATAATCCAGAACGGCGGGCGGAGCGAGCATCAGGCGCCAGTTGAAGGAAAGGGTTCCTTTGCCGCTGCAGCTTCCCCATCTCGTTTTCTGGTCGCGGATGGCGATGCGGTGGTAGACGCCACCGGTCATAGCGTGATAATAGGCGACCCGCTTCGGAATATAGGATCGGGCGGCTTCTTTATAGCGGTTTTCCAAAGCAGTTCTTTGTACGGCAGACAAATCGGAAACAGGTCTGCTGTTTTTCTTTGCACAAATTTCCAGATAGTGCGTAATGATCCAGCGGCCCTTTTCTTCCGCCATCCGCATGATTTCCCGTTCGCTTGTGCGGAGCGGCACACGGAAAAGGATTTCCCCCTCTTCGTTGATGGAGATTACCATCGTTCTTCGTTTGCTTTTTATAACTGTAAATGGGAGTGTATATTCGGTTCCGTTATGGGAAATATGGAGTAAGTGCTGCATTTGGAGTCCTTCTTTCACAGAGGTTACGGTTCAGTCGTCAGGTGCGGGGCATATATAGTTCCTGCGGAGGCCCTTGAAGAGCGTCGGTACTTAGTGAAAAAGACGCGTTGCGGCTTTTGAACTTAGTACCGCTACTGCTCTTCGTGGAGCGAGAGCGTGCCTCCAAAGGAACTATATATGCCCCGCACCCGACGGCTGAACCGTAACCTCGGGGCTTTTTAAGGCTTATTTTACCATAAATGATTTGTAAATCAATAGAGGATGTGATAAAATAAAAGGTAGAGATTTTTCAAGGTGTCGGGGGACACATCATATAAAAATGATAATTCAAAAGTTCATATAAGAGAAAAGGAGAAGAAGAAGATGGGAAAGAAACCGGCAGTATTAATGATCTTAGACGGCTATGGCCTGAATGAAAAGGCAGAAGGGAATGCGGTAGCGCAGGCGAAGACGCCTGTTATGGACAAACTGATGAGCGAATGTCCTTTTGTAAAGGGCAATGCGAGTGGTATGGCGGTAGGCCTTCCGGACGGCCAGATGGGAAATTCCGAGGTCGGACATTTGAACATGGGCGCAGGCCGTATCGTTTATCAGGAACTTACGAGAATCACGAAGGAGATTCAGGATGGTACTTTCTTTGAGAATCCGGCTCTGTTGGATGCTGTGGACAACTGTAAAAAGAATGATTCCGCCCTGCATATGTACGGGCTTTTATCGGATGGCGGTGTGCACAGCCACAATACACACTTGTATGGCTTGCTGGAGCTTGCAAAAAGAAAAGGTCTGAGCAAAGTTTATGTGCATGCTTTTCTGGATGGACGTGATACGCCTCCGGCGAGCGGTAAAGGCTTTGTAGAGGATTTAGAAGCAGAGATGAAGAAAATCGGCGTCGGCGAAGTGGCTACCGTGACGGGCCGTTACTATGCGATGGACAGAGATAACAACTATGACAGAGTGCAGAAGGCATATGTTGCTTTGACAAAGGGCGAAGGCCTTGAGGCACCGAGTGCGCCGGAAGGGATTCAGGCTTCTTATGACAGAGAAGAAACGGATGAATTTGTAAAACCTACCGTTGTCATGAAGAACGGCGCACCTGTTGCGACAATCAAAGACGGTGATTCCATTATCTTCTTTAATTTCCGGCCGGACAGAGCAAGAGAGATCACGAGAAGCTTCTGCGACGATGATTTCAAGGGATTTGACAGAGGAAAAAGACTGGATGTGACCTATGTCTGCTTTTCCGATTATGACCCGACGATTCCGAATAAGGAAGTGGCTTTCCATAAGATTTCCGTTACGAATACGTTTGGAGAATGGCTTGCCGCACATCATATGAAGCAGGCGAGAATTGCGGAAACGGAAAAATATGCACATGTTACGTTCTTCTTTAACGGCGGTGTGGAAGAGCCGAACGAGGGAGAGCACAGAATCCTGGTCAATTCACCCAAGGATGTTGCGACTTATGATCTGAAACCGCAGATGAGCGCGTATGAAGTGTGCGACAACCTGGTAAATGCAATCAAATCCGGCGAATATGATGTGATCATCATTAACTTTGCAAACCCGGATATGGTCGGACATACCGGCGTGGAAGCGGCAGCGATTAAAGCGGTAGAAGCGGTGGATGAATGCGTCGGTAAGGCCGTAGATGCAATCAAAGAAGTGGACGGCGTGATGTTTATCTGTGCCGACCACGGAAACGCTGAGCAGTTGATTGATTATGAAACAGGAACACCTTTTACCGCTCATACGACTAATCCGGTACCGTTCATTCTCGTGAATGCAGAGCCTTCCTGTAAGCTGCGCGAGGGCGGATGTCTGGCGGACATCGTGCCTACCCTGATCGAGTTGATGGGCATGGAGCAGCCGGCGGAAATGACAGGGAAGTCTCTCCTGATCAGATAGCAATGGGATATGCACATGAATAAAAAAAGAACATTCTGTTCAGAATGTTGGAAAGAGAACCGGCGGCAGTGAAAACTGCCGCCGGTTTTCTTCGGTAAAAACAGTCAAAGAACTTCGTAAACAGCCGTGCCAAAGGCAGGAAGCATCTGCGGGCCGGAAACTTCTTCGCCCGTATAGAGCGCCCGCATTGGCGTCAAGAGGGTATAGGATACTTCGGCGGCCTGAAAATTGAGTACGAACAGAAACGTTCTCTCATTCTTTCTGCGCAGCGTCAGTTCCACGTCTTTTCCGTCGGCTTCTATCAGTTCGGTAAAAGGCGATATGGCGCCTGCGTATTTGAGCAGCATCGGCAGGGTATCTCTGGAAAAGGCACTGCCAAGGTGCAGAACCCGCCCTTTTCCCGTCCGGTGTTTTGTCAAAGCGGCTTCCCCTTTATAATAGCTGTCCGCATAGCGGGCGAGTACATCCGTACCGGGCAGGGGCGTCAGGATATCATGAAAGACCGGCATAGGAATATTCGTTCCGTTCCAGTCGGCATAGACTGCTTCTTCCGCCGGGCTGGCGTAGGTGAAGTCCTGAATATCCGTTCCGGTGAGTTCATGCAAAAGGCCCGGCTGGGGCAGCATTTCGCAGATACCGTTTAAGTTTTTCAGGCCGCTGCGGCAGCCGATGAGCAGAGTGCCGCCCTGCTCCACATATGCCGTGAGCAGGTCTGCCCGCTCTTGGCTCATGATGACCGGATGCGGGTAGATGAGAACAGGATAGCTGTTCAAATCGGAGAGTGTACTGTCTTTTTGTAAATAAATGACATCATAGGGCAGATTGGAAAGCTCTGCGCCGGCGAAGATTTCATTATCGCTGTAAGAGGCAATCCGGTTGTGCCAGATGTCCGCTTCCATATCCCAAACATTATCATAGTCCTTTAAGAGACCGAAGGATGTTACATAGTCTGCATTGCAGACCGGTTCCAGTGTCTGAAGTTTCTGATAAAAATCTTTTACTTCCCGCAGTTTCCGGTTATCCCTGTTATCGTAATCCAGAATGCCGTGCCAGTAGATTTCCGTGCCGAAGGTGCAGGTGCGCCAACGGAAAAAGGAGATAAAGTCCGCGCCGTGCGCTACACTCTGCATGGCCCAGAGGGTAAGCTGGCCGGGCCTTGGGGCGGGACCTTCCATTTTGGTCGTCCAGCCGCCCGCGCCGGACTGCTGTTCCATGATGCCGTAATGGGGACAGATGGAACGTACTTCGTTCTGGGTCTTGGAATTCCAACGGTCGTTCAGCGGTTCGTTAGCAGGATTCGAACCGAGGCCGAAAGCGAAATTCGGATAGGAGTCAAACATATAAATATCAAGGCATTCTTTTGTCATCCGATGATTGTCTATATGAGGGAACATGCCATTGGTGGTGATGAAATCTCCCGGTTTACAATAGCTTCGCAGAATATCCGCCTGCATCTTACAAAAGAGGAAAGTGCTTTCCGCAATGAAGCGATAGTAGTCCAGCTGCATATGCGGGTTAACGCCTTTGCCGGGTGTCAGGCCGGGGAGATGGATTTCTTTCCAGTCCGTATAGGTCTGATTCCAGAAAACATTGCCCCATGCCGCATTCAGCGCATCGAGCGTTTCATATTTTTCCTGCAGAAAAATGCGGAAGGCCGCATCGTCGGCATCCGAATAAAAGTCGCGGAGTTCGCAGTTTAATTCATTGTCAATCTGCCAGCCGATGACCGCCGGATGGGGGCCGTAGTGCATAGCGCTCTGCGTCACGATATTCCGGCAGTAATCCTGATAAACGGGAGAATTATAGTTATAATGCTTTCTGCTGCCATGCCGATAGAGGACGCCGTCTATCCGGGCGTTCAGCACTTCCGGGTGCGCTTCTGTCAACCAGGCCGGCGGCGTTGCCGTCGGTGTGGAGAAAATGACTTTTATCTCCTTTTCAAGACATAATTCCAGAAAACGGTCGAAGAAAGAAAAGTCATATTCGCTTTCACGCGGTTCTATTTTGCTCCATGCAAATTCCGCGATGCGGATAACGGAGATTCCGGCGGCTTTCATGCGTTCCAGGTCCGAGGCCCAGAGTTCTTCGCTCCAGTGTTCCGGATAGTAGCAGGTTCCCATTGTCATATTTTCCCATAAAAAACTTTTCTGCGAATAATTTTTCTCCCCAAAATACTGTTTATTGTTTAAAATACTGTCTTTTATCGACCTTTCCATAAAAAAATCCTCCCTGTTTTTAATGGTTTAATTGTACTATCGGAGAAGCTTTTTGTCAAAAATATTGGAAAAAATAGTAACGGGGTCTACCCATAATGAAAAAATCATTGTATAATAATGCTAATGCGTCGGCAGATTGTTACATATGTCTGTGAATATTGCTGAAATTGCAAAAAGTGTTTTTGTTTTGATGAAGAGCAGCAATAGCAGGGGGAATAAAATGGTACGGAAAAGAAAATCGATTTTTAAAGTAGGCTATATTGTTGTACTGCTCATTATCAGTGTCATAGCTTTGGTTTGGTATTCTTATGTATTAAAGAATGAATTGCGCGGGCTGGTGCGGAATACATTGAAGGAAGTTTCCAATCAGAATATTCTGGTCGTACAGAAAGAGATAGAAGGCGATCTGTCCGCGCTTGTTGAAATTTCGGAACGTGTCGCTTCGATGGGAGAGACTGGGGAAGAAGAGATATTAGATATATTGAGAGGAATCGAAGAAAGGTATTCTTTTAGCAGAATGGGTTTTTGCCGTGAGGACGGCATTGCGCATACGACGGATGGTGATGTCGTGGATATTTCGGATAGAGAATATTTTATCAATTCCATGGAGGGAAGGAATTATGTGTCAGATCCGATCATCGATGCGATAAGCGGCGAGGAAGTCATTGTATTCAGCGCGCCGGTAAAAAGCGGTGATTCGATCATTGGTATTCTTTATGCGACATATCAGGTGGAAAGTCTGAGGGAAATGCTGGCAGTATCTTCTTTTGAAGGGGAAGGCTATACTTATATCATAGAGCGTGACGGGGATAAGGTCGTGGATTCCACTCACCCGACAAGTTTCCAGAACATGACGAATATTTTTACTTCCATGAAGGATGCGGACGGACGGAACTATCAGGTCGTTACGGAACTTCAGAGGCTGTTGGGCAGCGGTGAGCCGGGTTATGTTATTTTTTACAATAAAGTCGGTAAATATATGTATGTTACACCGCTCGGCATCAATGACTGGTTCCTGATCGATGTTGTGCCTGTGGATTTTATGGAAAATACATCGAATTATATTATTCACAGAACTTATTTTGTCTGCGGTATATTGGCCATCGTATGTGCGGTCATTGCGATAGCGATTCTGCGTGAGGAACGCAGGAAGAAGCAGAAGATGCAGGATCTTCTCTACGTTGATGAACTGACCGGCGGGAATACGCTTGCTAAATTTAAAAAAGAAGTGGAACGGCGTTTACAGATTCACTATAAGAAACTGGCGGTCGTCGTAATGGATCTCGATGATTTTAAACTGGTAAATGAACTGTTTGGATTTGAAGAAGGCAACCGGGTTTTGCGGCATCTTAGTAAGACGCTTCAGGATAACTGTATGGAAGGAGAATGCGTGGGAAGGAGCATGGCGGACCGCTTCCTGATGCTGTTGTGTTATGATGAAGAAAAAGAGGTGAAACAGCGGATCCTCAAGATAGCGGAAGAGATACAGGAGCTTCGCCTGTCCCAGACAATGGAGTATATCCTGCATCCTGTTTTTGGCATTTATTATATGATAACGGGTGATGATGATATCGAAGAAATACTGGATTGCGCGTCGCTTGCGCATAATATGGCAAAACAGGCTAAAAGCGGCGTGTATAAAGTCTATACAAATGAGATAAAGGAAAAAGAACTTCAGAAAAAGCAGCTTTCCGACCAGATTGAGTATGCCTATCAGAATCATGAATTTGTTGTTTACTATCAGCCTAAATATGATTCCAGAACGAAAAAGCTGGCGGGAGCAGAAGCATTGGTACGATGGCGCAGGTCTGACGGGCAGATGGTATCTCCGGGACTTTTTGTTCCGTTAGCGGAGGAAAGCGGTTTTGTCTGTAAACTCGATGAATATGTATTCAGAGAAGTCTGCCAGGCCCAGAAACGCTGGCTGGATCAGGGACTGGAAGTCGTGCCGATATCCGTGAATCTGTCCAGAAGGCATTTGGACAACCCGGAATTTATCAGAGAGTATAAAGCAATTTTGGATGCGTCGGGTGTACCGATTGAATATATACAGCTCGAAATTACGGAGAGCGCTATGTTCGAGAAAAAAGATGAATTTCTGCAGATTATGGAAGAGCTGCACAACCTCGGTTTTATGATTCTGATGGATGATTTTGGAACCGGATATTCTTCTTTGATGATGTTAAAGTCTATTCCAATCGATGTCATGAAGCTGGATAAGAGCTTTGTAGATGACTATGACGATGAAAGAGGCGAGCAGATCATCCGCTGCGTGATGCGGATGGCACAGGATCTGCGCATTGCGATTACGGCGGAAGGCGTTGAGACGGAGGAGCAGTATAAATTCCTGACAAGCATCGGCTGCGATACGATTCAGGGATATTACTTCGCAAGACCGATGCCGGAAGAGGAATATGAGATGAGGATGAATAATAAAATATAGTGTTCCAGCCACCGGGCAGGGCGGCATATAATGTCTGTGGGGACCCTGGAAAACCGTCGGTACTTGGTTAAAAAGACGCACCGCGGCTTTTGAACTTAGTACCGTTACGAGTTTTCGCGGAGCGAAAGTGTGTCCCCACAGACATTATATGCCGCCCTGCCCGGTGGCTGGAACACACAAAACCCTGTTGACAACAGCAGGGTTTTGTTGTATATTAAGTGTACTAACAATACTAGTACACCAATCCTGCTAGTACACTTGAAGGAAAGGAGGAGCTATGATAATTATAGATTATAAAGATACCAGACCAATTTACGAGCAGGTAGCCGAGAAATTCAAGATGTTGATCTTAAAAGGCGCCATGCAGGCTGACGAACAGATGCCGTCGGTAAGGAGCCTGGCAATGGAATTGTCCATTAATCCGAATACGATCCAGAAAGCTTATGCACAGCTGGAACGGGATGGTTTTATTTATACGGTAAAGGGAAGAGGCAACTTTATCGCAGGCACGGAGAAACTTCTGGAAGAGAAGCGGAAGAGCTGTCTGGATGAAATCCTGAAACTGGTAAAGGAAGCGTTGGAATATGGCGTGACCAGAGAGGAGATCATATCCGTCATTGGGCAGACGACTTTTGTGAGAGCGGATTGACGGATTTGGAAATGAGGATGGAGATGCCTGCGGCACAAATATTGCAGGCTGTGAGAAAGGCAAGGTGATTCATATGATTGAGATATATAATGTGACCAAGACATTTGACAATATTAAGGCAGTGGATGCAGTCAGTGTTGTCATTAAGGAAAATACGGTCTTTGGTCTGATCGGTACGAACGGTGCGGGGAAAAGTACCGTGCTTCGTATGATAACGGGAGTCCTGAAACCGGATGAAGGAACCATTGCAATTGATAATATGCCGGTCTATGACAATGCAGAAACAAAGAAGATGATGTTTTTTATTGCAGATGAACCCTATTTTTTTACAGGGGCCAATGCGGAGACGATGGAACATTATTACAGCAGTATTTATGAAAATTTCAATAAAGAAGAGTATTACCAGTATCTGAAAAATTTCAATATGGATAAACGCAGAAAGATCGGCACTTTTTCCAAAGGTATGAAAAAGCAGCTCGCGCTCTTGCTCGGCATTTGCTCTCATACGAAATATCTGCTGTGCGACGAGACGTTTGACGGGCTTGACCCGGTCATGCGGCAGGGCATCAAGAGCATTCTGGCAAAAGAGATGGAAGAAAGAGGCCTGACACCGATTATCGCATCCCATAATCTGAGAGAACTCGAAGATATCTGCGACCATATAGGACTGTTACATAGGGGCGGCGTTCTTCTTTCGAAAGATTTGGAAGATATGAAATGTAATATCCAGAAGGTACAGTGTGTGTTCCCGTCTGCGGAAGAGGAAGGAAAAGCGCTTAACGGGCTGGATATTCTGAAAAAAGAACAGAGAGGTTCTCTGTGCACCATTACGGTACGAAGTACAAAAGAGGAGATCATGGCACGCTTTGCAACGGTCGATACAGTGTTCTTCGAAGTACTTCCCTTATCTTTGGAAGAGATATTTATCAGCGAAACGGAGGTAGTGGGTTATGACATCAAAAAACTCATTCTTAGTTAGCATCAAAGAAAATAATAAACGCAGAATATGGGTGTGGGTCATCAGTTTTCTGGGACAGCTCATGCTCTATCCGGGTGTCCTGGCGGTCTATCTGAGCAGGATTAATTTCCGGAATGCGGAAGGTAATTATAAATTACCGGAACATTATAAAATCGCCTTGCAGGAGGCGGCAACGGATGCACTCGGTTTTAAGCCGTTTTGTATGTTGCCCATCGCCGTGCTTGGTATTCTGATAGCGGTACAGGGTTTTTCTTACCTGTATGACAGGAAAAAAGTGGATATGTATCACAGCGTTCCGGTTCCGGCCAAAAGACGTTTTGCAGTCATTTATGTGAATGGACTCCTGATGTATGTGATACCGACCCTTTTCAGCATTTTGATCGCAGCCCTGATGGCAGCGATGCAGGGTAGTTTGACCGGAAGGAGCATGGCTGAGTGCGGGCTGGCAGCGGTGTTGAATCTTCTGTATTTTCTCGTTGTGTACCATACAGCCATACTGGCGGTAATGCTGACCGGCAATGTGGTCATTACCGGCTTTGCGACCGTAATCCTGCTCGGTATCGTTTATGTGGCGCAGGCAATACTTCTGGCACTCCGGGATAATTTTTTTGATACGGCATCCGGTTACTTCAAAGGTCTATCTTTTGTAGGTTCCATTGTCGTAGAGTATGACAATAAGATATATCTTTTAAAAGCATCGGCTCTGTTATCGGATATTGTAAAAACAATCCTGCCGATTTATGGAGAATGGTTCGCAGAGGCGCTGGTGTTTGGGGTATTGGCCTATCTTGCTTACCGGAAAAGGCCGGCGGAAGCGGCAGGAAAGGCAATGGCGTTCTCCAAGATTAAGCCTGTTGTGAAGATTATCGTTTCTGTTGTAGCAGGGCTTATTGTAGGGTGGATTGTTTATGATGCGACGTATTACAATGTCGCACTTACGGCGCTGGGTATGATTGGCGGAACGGCATTCTGCGGTATTGTGATGGAAGCGATTTATGAAACAGATATCCGTGGGGCATTCAAACATCTCGTTTCGACGGGGATTGCGGCAGCCGTTGCAGCGTTTATTTTCTGTATCTTCCAGTTCGACTTGTTCGGCTATGATTCCTATGTGCCGGAAGCAGAGGAAATTGAAAGTTATGTTCTTGACATCGGACCTTATCAGAATTACTGGGAATGGTATGATGAGGACGAATCTATCCGCTATATCAGCGATAGTTATTATATGCGGGACAATATGTTTCTGACGGATACGGATGCGGTCTGCGAACTGGCACGCAAAAGCCAGGGGATAAAGAAAGAAGAGATGGAGGATGGAAGAAACGTCAGAGTCCTGTATCGCCTGAAATCGGGGAAAGAAGTGGAACGGCTTTTCTGGATTGATTTTGCTGATGCCTCAAACGAAGAACTGCTCAACCGCATCGTCGGGACAAAAGAATATAGGGACGGTTTTTATCTGCTGGCCAATGAGAATGTCAAAACTGCCTTTAATGAAATGGAAAGACAATGGCAGGTTATATATATGAACGGAGCAATAGAGACGCAGCTTCCCGCTTCCGAGTCCGGCAGGCTCCGGGAAATGTGGTTAAAAGATATGGAGCAGTTCGACTTTACGCTGGCACACAATAACAGGCCATGCGGAAAACTGTTATGGGAGCTTGAAGACGGCTATATCAGCGTAAATCTGCCGGTCTATGACAGCTTTCTGAATACATTGACGGTTCTCGACGAATATCAGGCCTATTATCCGGTGGAACTGCGGGCTGAGGATATTTTAAGTCTGGAGATTACGAACTGGCATTATGAGGACCAGGAGGCATATTCCTATGAGGGAGGCGTTTATGACAGCAGGGCGGTTGATGTCAGTGAAGTTCAGCATGCTGTCACAAAAGAATTCACGGATCCGGAGGAAATCGCCCAAATCGTAGAAAATGTCTATCCGGATGGAGAGATATCGAGCCTGTACTGGAACGAAGCCGGTTCACTTGATGAGGAGTATAGCATTGTCGTTACTTTTAAAATGGACACGGACTGGCCGTATAAAAGAGGATACTATAACTATAGATTCCTAAAAGGCCAAGTGCCGGAGTTCGTTGTGGAAAGGACTGCATTCAGTGCGGAAGAATAGTGTAGGAAGGTTTATAAGGTTGAAAGAAAAGCGTTTTCAACTATTGAATTTGAGTGTCTGCTGAAGCAGACAGATGGGAGTAAAGATGAAGTAAAATAAAGCGAAACTGCCTGCTTTTTGAAAAATGTTTTTTCAAAAGGAGGCAGTTTTGCATTCCCTTTCTTTCCCAGAGATGATCAGGTATATTTTGAGGCATAAAGTAAAAAGTAAAGTAAATGATAAAGTAAAAGATTAAGAGAAGAGCAAATGTAAAGAAATATTAAGAATTATATATGGAAAAACAGTACCACTTTCTATTGAGATGTTATATAATAGGGTGAAATGAAGTTCTAATGCTCATACGCTAAAAGCCTGCTATTCAGGTTTGGACGTCTTGCAAAGAACTTCTATGATTTGCGAAGCAAATCTTTTTTACCCAGAAAAAATGCCTGAAATACGGCATTTTTCATATCGGTTGGAGATGTCGCAAAGCGGCACTTTTCCGGACAGGAGTTAATGGATAAAGGGGATGGAAAGGAATGACATATGAAACAGGCGCAACCCGTGATCACTGTAAAAGATTTATATAAGATTTACCGGGTCGGGGAGACGAGAGTAAGGGCTCTTAACGGTGTGGATTTTACGATAAACAGAGGCGATTTCTGTTCTATCGTAGGGACATCCGGGTCCGGTAAATCAACGCTTCTGAATATGATGGCGGGTCTGGAGAAGCCGACAAAGGGAGAAATCGTCATTGCCGGAGAACATATGGAAAAAAAGACGGAGAATCAGCTCGTCGCATTCAGGCGGGAACATATCGGTTTTATTTTCCAGTCCTTTAATCTGCTCGGAACGATGAATGCCATAGAGAACGTGGCCCTGCCCCTTACGTTTCAGGGAATGGACAAGAAATCCCGGAATAAGAAGGCGGAAGAAATGCTGGATCTGGTCGGGCTGACGAAGCACAAGAAACATAAGCCGAATCAGATGTCCGGTGGCCAGCAGCAGCGTGTCGGTGTGGCGCGTGCGCTGGTAGTGGAGCCGGAGATTATTTTTGCGGACGAGCCAACCGGAAATCTGGACTCCAACACTTCGGTGGAGGTCATGAATCTGATGAAGAAAATTGTCCGGGAGAAAAATCAGACGCTTGTCATGGTAACGCATGATAATTATCTGGCAGGATTCGCGGATGTGATTCTGCATATCAAAGACGGAAAGATTGTACAGATAGATGATAATCGAGGGAAGGAAGAGAGTGAGAATGCGTAAGAGACAAATATGGAAAAGAGGAATGCTCGGTTTGGGGCTTGCGGCGATGTTTTTTTTGGCGGATTTGCCGGGGATGGATGTGATGGCGAGTAGTATATCAGGCAATGGGATAGATTACAACATTAAAGTCGATAATCCCGACCGCATCATTAACGACGATGACCGTGCGGATGCGGATGCGGACCTGCTGTATTATATGCAGAGCCTTGAAGTACGGTATCGTCTGGATGAAAAAATGATGGAAAATCTGCATAAAGTATTTGACAGCGCGGTTTATTATATTGCCAATACGGAAATGACGGTATCCGAACTGGCAGCCTATGTCGCATCGACGAAGGGGAGCCTGGAAGCAGCAGCTGTTGCCAATGTAACGGTCACGACGAGCGAGTTCCTTCAGGTGGGCGATAACTGGTCAACGCCGACCGTCAGTTATGGACAATCGGTTTCCATCGTGCTCCCGATCATCAATTTCGGTACGGAGGAACTGAACGATCTGATCATTGAGCCGGCGACATCGACTATCGTGACGGAGTGGCCTTTTGTGCCTGATAAGACAGGTTATTTACAGACGGAACCTTATATTCCGGGAAATAAAACCTATGAAGCGGCAATGCAGAACCGCAGGGAGTTCACCTTTCATTTTACGGCACGAGAAGATGTGATGAGCGGATACTATCCGTTGAAATTCCGGGTATGGTATACCAAATCCGGCATCCGCTGTGAAGAGCCCGCGGAAGTGACGGTTTATGTGAGGACGGTCGGCCGTCCGGGAAGCGGCACGATAGGCGGCAGCGGGGAAGAGAGCAGCGGCGCAAAGCCGAGGATCATCGTAACGGGCTTTGAAACAACGCCTTCGCAGGTCTTTGCGGGCGATACCTTTACATTGAACATTCATGTGAAGAATACTTCCAAAGAGCTGGCGGTTACCAATCTGCTGTTCGATTTACAGGCGGCAGTGGAAGGAGAAGATAAGACCAATACTTATGTAGCCTTTTTACCGACCTCTGGTTCCAGTTCGATTTATATGGACAAGATCTCGCCGGATACGGATGCGGTCATTGAAATCGAGATGACGGCAAAAGCGGATTTGGCGCAGAAGCCTTATGTGCTCGATGTGAATATGAAATATGATGCGGGTTCGATGTTCGACCTGACCGATACGGCGAGCGTATCTATTCCAATCAATCAGGAAAGCCGTTTCGACATCAGTACACCGGAAGTCGTGCCGACGGATATTACGGTGGGTTCGCAGTCCAACGTCATGTTCAGCATTTATAATACGGGTAAAACGACGCTTTATAACGTGCAGGTGAAGATGTACGCGGATTCCGTTGAAGAGACGACAGCATTTGTCGGAAACCTGAACTCCGGTGCGACCGGAAATGTGGATGTCATGGTGACAGGCGCCGCAGCGACGATGGATGACGGTACGGTCAACGTGGATATTTCTTATGAGGATAACGCGGGCAATGTGACCACGGAAACGAGGGCGATCACGCTGTATGTGTCGGAAGAGTTTTTTGACGAATATATTTCGGATGATATGATGGTAGATATGGGAGAAGGAGAGATGGAAGAAGGCTCTAATAAGGGACGGATCATTACGATGGTTGTCATTGCGCTTCTTGTTGCTGCCGGAGTCGGAATTTTCGCTTTCATACGTCTGCGGAAAAAGAAGAAAGAGGCGAATCTGCTGGCGGATGATCTGGCATCGATCGATCAGGACAAGAATGTTTATATGTGATGGATGAGAGCAGGAACTAAGTGTGGTGCCTGCGGCCAGGCGGCCGCAGACAGTGAAAAAGACATGGTTTGAAAGTTGAATAAAAATGCGTATTCAACTATTGATTGGAATGCGCGCAGCAGCGCGCAGATGGGTGTAAATATGAAATTCCTTGATTTACTGCGTATGAGCAGCAGTAACCTCTGGAAGAGAAAGGTCAGGACGATTCTGACGGTGCTTGGCGTTGTTATCGGTGTTGCATCTATCGTGGTCATGATATCCCTCGGACTTGGGCTCAGCCGTTCGTTGATGGAACAGTACGAGTCTTATGGGAGCCTGACGGAGATTACGGTGTATGAGCCCTATTCTTATGATGGAAATGACAAGGATGTCAAGCGGTTGGACGATGAGCTGATTAGTATGATCGAGAGTATGGAGCATGTGGAAGCGGTATATCCGATCCTTCAGTTGTCGGCGATGGCAAAGTACGGCGGTTATGAGAATTATCTGATGCTGCGGGCGATGCCCACCGAGGCGATTGAAAATCTTGGTATTACGGTTGGGGAAGGCAGCCTGCCATCCAAGACTGACGATGAGCTGAAATTTTTCTATGGCCATCAGGTCATACAGGATTTTTCCAATTCCAAGACGGGCGCAGGCTACTGGCAGACAGGCGTGATGCCGGATATTGATATGATGAATGACCCGATTTTTATTATTTTTGATATGGACGCTTACTGGCAGTCTCAGTCAACACAGGGAGATGGTCAGCCGGTCAAACCACCTAAGAAATATCTGATCGGGGCCTGTGGTGTTCAGGAGACGCCGCCGGAAGGAGAATATGCCATGTACAGCTGGTATACTTTCTGCGATATCGACAAATTGATTCCGGAGTTAAAGAGAATCTTTAAAAATAAAGTAATTCCCGGACAGCCTATGACGAAAACGGGAAAACCATATAAAGAAATTTTCTATAACCAGCTGACGGTCAGTGTGGATGAGATGGAGCATGTTACGGATATCCAGACACAGATTACCGAAATGGGTTATGAGGCAAGCAGCAATGCGGAATGGATAGAATCCGAACAGAAAACGATGGGCTATGTGCAGGCCGTGCTTGGCGGAATCGGTGCGGTATCTCTGTTCGTAGCGGCAATCGGTATTACCAATACGATGATGATGTCCATCTACGAGCGGACAAAGGAAATCGGTGTCATGAAAGTGCTTGGATGTGATCTCCGTAATATTCGCTCCCTGTTCTTGCTGGAAGCCGGATTTATCGGTTTTATCGGCGGCGTGATAGGACTCGCATTAAGCTATACGCTTTCTGCAGTCATTAACAAGCTTGCGTCTGGAGCGAATGGAATGATGATGCCTGAATCCGCATCCATTTCTTATATTCCAATCTGGCTTGCGCTGCTGTCATTGGCCTTTGCGGTCATGGTCGGCATGGTGGCAGGATTTTTCCCGGCACTGCGGGCGATGCGGTTAAGTCCGTTGGCTGCAATTCGTACGGAATAGCAGGAACCTTCTTTGGGCATACTGGAAAAAAGTATGTTCAAAGGAGGTTTTTTTATGACACAGATGTTGCGTATTGTGGAAGTTCATGCGAGAGAAATTCTCGATTCCCGCGGAAACCCTACGGTGGAAGCAGAAGTGACGGTAGAAATAGAGCCGGAAGGAGAGCGGATAACAGGAAGGGCGGCCGTACCGAGCGGCGCCAGCACAGGAAGATTTGAGGCGGTGGAACTGCGGGATGGCGAGACAAGATATTTTGGACTTGGAACGACCAAAGCGGTCAACAATGTCAATACGAAGATCAGAGAGGCGCTTCTTGGGATGAATGCGCTTGACCAGGGCCTGATCGACCGGATTCTGATCGATCAGGACGGAACAGAGAATAAAGGAAATCTGGGAGCCAATGCAATGCTTGGTGTTTCGATGGCCTGTGCAAAGGCGGGTTCACTGGCTCTGAAAATACCGCTGTACCGCTATCTGGGAGGCGCTCATACGAGATTGCTTCCGGTTCCGATGATGAATATCTTAAACGGCGGCAAGCATGCAGACAATACAGTGGATTTTCAGGAATTTATGATCATGCCGGTGCAGGCGGAAAGTTTTGCCGACGGCCTGCGTATCTGTGCGGAAATTTATCATAACCTGAAGCAGATTTGCAATCAGAGAGGTCTTTCCACCGGTGTCGGTGACGAGGGCGGTTTTGCGCCGTCTTTAGCGGATGCCGAAGAGGTACTGGAGTTGATTGTCGAATCCATTAAAGCGGCCGGTTATACGCCGGGACAGGATATTAAGATCGCGATGGATGCGGCGGCAAGCGAACTTTATGACGAGACGACGAATACCTATTATTTTCCGGGTGAATCCCAGATGCGGAATAATGATGTCAGAAGAAGCGCTTCCGAGATGGTCGCTTATTATGAAAAGCTGGTTGAGCATTTCCCGATTATTTCGATTGAAGACGGTCTGTTTGAGGATGACTGGGACGGATGGCAGCTTTTGACGAAGGCTCTTGGAGAAAAGATTCAGCTTGTGGGTGACGACCTTTTTGTCACAAACACGAAGCGTCTGGATGCCGGCATCAAGTTGCAGGTGGCGAACGCAATTCTCGTCAAGGTTAATCAGATTGGAACCGTCAGCGAGGCGATGGAAGCGATTGAAATGGCTCATAAGAACGGATATAAGACAGTCATTTCCCATCGCTCAGGGGAAACCGAGGATACCTTTATCGCAGATTTGGCTGTGGCGGTCAATGCAGGACAGATTAAGACTGGCGCGCCTTGTCGAAGCGACCGTATTGCTAAGTATAACCAGCTGCTTCGAATTGAGGAAGAGTTGGGGAGTGTGGCCTGCTATAAGGAGCCGTTCAATAAGATTTAGTGAAAGAAATTCAGTAAAAGAGTAAGGCTATGGTGACAGAACCGTAGCCTTTTCTGTGTGTCGAAAGTAATTGAAGAGATGGAAATGAGATGGTATGATAGGTTTAGAAAATAAAAGGAAAGAGGTAAATCAATATGAGTATGATCGGATATTATTTTCCGGCGGATGATGATATGGTGCAAAGTATGAAAGAGGGAGGTTCGGGAGAATTGATGTTCGGTGAGGCACATCAGGATGAATTAGTGTCTATCGATAAGGCATGGCATGCTATCCACTATGTATTGACCGGAGAAGTATGGGAGGTTCCCGAAGACAATATACTTGCACAGTTGATCTTAGGCGGTGAGCCTGTCAATGATGAGGATATGGGGTATGGTCCTGCAAGACTGATTCCAAAAGAAATCGTATCCCGGCTGTCAACCGCCATGGAGAAATGGGATATGGAGAAGTTCCGGGCAAGATTCGATATAAAGGATATGATAGAAAACGAAATATATCCCGTTATGAGCGATGAGGATGAGGAAATCTTTTTTCAATATGTCTGGGAAAATTTTGATGCACTGAAACAATTTTTTAAGGAAACAGCAGAAAAGGGCCTGAATATGCTCACATTTCTCGGATGAGGAAAAAACGATGCTGATCATTAAATCCAACAAAGCACAATATGAATATGACATTCATTCCCTGATCAAAGCCTTTTACCCGGAAGAAGAGGTTCGAGTGCTGACGCCAGACTCTGTTATCAAAGACAGAACGCTGTTAGAACGGCCGGCGCAGATGAGTCTTGTGTTCGAGGATGAGAAAGTGGTTTTTCGAATCGAGCAGGGAAAAGGTGCGGAAGAACCGGTGAAAGCGGAAGAACAGAAGATGGAACCGGTGAGGACGGAAGAACGGAAGGTGGAACCGGAAGGACAGAAAGCGAAGCGGGCATACGAGTACATATGGCGTGTCAGACCGGAAGAACAGGTCGATTATAAAAATAGATTTAAACATTTTCTCTATACCTCTCTACAGAAAGAAACAGGATGCTCGCTTCCCTGGGGCAATCTGACGGGAATCCGGCCGACAAAGATTCCGATGGCGATGCTGGAAGAAGGGAAAAGTGAAGATGAAATTCTTTCTTTTTTGGAGACACAACATCTTGTCAGCAGGGAAAAGGCGGCGCTCAGCCTGGAAATAGCGGAGCGGGAATGCCGCATTTTGCAGCCGCTTCATTATGAAAAAGGTTACAGCCTGTATATCGGGATCCCTTTTTGCCCGACGACCTGTCTTTACTGTTCTTTTACTTCTTTTCCTATCAGCACATGGAAAGCGCGGGTCGCGGATTATCTGAGCGCATTGGAGAAGGAAATCGACTATATCGCGAAAGCTTACCGGCATAAAATTCTGGATACGGTCTATATCGGAGGCGGCACGCCTACTTCTTTGGCGGCGAAAGAACTGGACAGGCTGCTTGCGAAATTGAAGGCTTCTTTTGATTTTACGACTGTACAGGAATTTACGGTGGAGGCGGGACGGGCCGACAGTATTACGGAGGAAAAATTGCGCGTGCTTTACAGGCATGGTGTGAGCAGGATTTCTGTCAACCCGCAGACGATGAAGCAGGAGACACTGCAGTTCATCGGCCGTCAGCACACGGTAGAACAGGTGGAGAATGCTTTTTATATGGCAAGGGACGTCGGTTTTGACAATATTAATATGGATATCATTCTGGGCCTGCCCGGAGAGACGGAAGAAGATGTCAGGAACACTATCGAAGCGATTCGGACGATGGAGCCGGACAGCCTGACGGTGCATTCCCTTGCTGTTAAGCGGGCTTCCAGGCTGGCGGAGTGGATAACGGAAAACGGACTTTCGACGCTGTGCAATACGGAAGAGACGATGCGGATTGCGGAAATGGGTGCGCGCGGCATGGAAATGGCGCCCTACTATCTTTACCGGCAGAAAAATATGTCCGGCAATTTTGAGAATGTCGGATATGCGAAGGAAGGGAAGTATGGGATTTATAATATTTTGATTATGGAGGAGAAGCAGACCATCGTAGCACTTGGTGCAGGAACCGTTACGAAGAGGGTACATGGTGACGGACGGATTGAGCGGTGTGATACGGTGAAGGATGTTGCTCAGTATATCGAGAGGATAGAGGAAATGATAGAAAGAAAACGTGTATTATTAGGTGATTGATAATTTAGTGCAAATCCACAGATAGCTACGGAGCATTTCGGAAATAATCGGAATGCTCCTTCTTGCGCCTCTCAAACAGGATTTTAGTGCGTTGGTTCCCTCTGTGGTGACGCATATGAGCGGCGGTTCGGATGAAGAACGTTGCAGGGGGGACATTAGGGATAGATAAGGTTGAAAATTAGAAATTTTCAACCACGAGAAAGCCAGGAATCTGTAATGAAAATAATCAATTCAGAATCGGAAAGAATTACCCGCAGGATTTCCTCACAGAACTTTTTATCTTCCGCATCAGAAGCGGAACAAGTACATGGAAAGGGGGAAAATTGTAATATAAATTCAGGTAATTATTTCCTCTTTACAGCAGAACATACGTTTGTTACACTGTAAACACAAAACAACATTCTGAAAAGAGGTGGAGGAAATGGGAAATCAGGTTCATGATGGGATATACCATGATAAGCAGGTGAATATACCAATCCAGCTTTTGTCTATTACCGACCGTGATGGAAAGATAACTCCGTTGTGGTTTCGATTAGAAACGGAAGAGCATGAAATCAGGAAATTCCGGATAGAAGATATCATATCACGGAGTGAAAAAAATTTTGTCGGGATAAAGGAAAAGCAGTTCGTTTGCAGGATAGAGCAGGACGGTATGCGCAAAACGTTAGAGATGAGATATAATACGGCGACCCAGAAATGGCGGATTTTCCAGTTTTTATGAAATGGGGGCTTATATATTTCATGTAGATGCGAACAGTGCGTTTCTTTCATGGAGCGCGGCATACCGGGTGTCTGTATTGGGGGAAAAGACAGATCTGCGCCTGATTCCGAGTATTGTAGGCGGGGATCAGGAGAAGCGGCATGGAATTGTGCTTGCAAAAAGCACTCCCGCTAAAAAATATGACATTAAGACCGGCGAGGCTATTGTAACGGCAAGGCAGAAGTGCCCGGAGCTTGTTGTGATACCGCCTGATTATGGTCTGTATGTAAGAGCATCCGGAGCATTCATTGAGAAGCTTAGGCAGTATACGGATCGGGTAATCCAGTACAGTATTGATGAAGCATGGGCTGTATTTGACGGATATGAAAAGCTGTATGGACAGGGGCAGATGGTAAGCTTTGCCCATAGGCTGAAAGATGAGATAAAAGAAGAACTGGGATTTACGGTAAATATTGGGGTATCGACCAATTTTCTTTTATCAAAAATGGCGGGAGATTTTTCAAAACCGGATAGGGTACACACACTTTTTCCGGAAGAGATAGAAAAAAAGATGTGGCCGCTTCCCGTCTCAGAGTTGTTTTTTGTGGGAAAGGCGACTACGGCAAAACTGCACCGGCTGGGAATTAATACAATCGGCGAGCTGGCACGGGCGGATGAAGAAGTGATCCGGGCACATTTAAAAACGCCGGGGAGGATCATACAGGGATATGCAAGGGGAGAGGATTTACAGCCGTATATGTTCACCCATGAAGCAAATAAAGGGTACGGGAACAGCCTGACGGCGCCTGTGGATGTCGTAACGGAAGAATATGCAAAACATCTAATGCTTTCTCTCTGTGAGACGGTCGGAATGAGACTGCGCAGTGACAATGTGAAAATAAGTGTAGTCAGTGTGCATATCACTACCTTTAAATTTCAATATGTTCGTAAACAGATGCAGCTGCCTACGCCCACTGATGTGACGGAAGAAATCTATACGGCGGCATGCCGCATATTCAGAAAACTGTGGGATGGAAGAACTCCCATCAGGCAGATCGGTGTGCATACTTCAAAAGTAGAAAGTGATGCCGGACGGCAGTATAATCTTTTTGACCTGCAGAAATATGACAGGCTGGAAGCATTGAACCGGACTGTAGACACGATCAGGGAAAAGTATGGTGAAGATGCCATATTCAGGGCAGGTTTTTTAAAGAGCAATGTGGCGCATATGAGCGGCGGTCTGGATAAAGAACGCCGCAGCGGGGTAACATTAGGGATAGATATTAAGGTTGAAAATTAGAAATTTTCAACCACGAGAAAGTCAGGAATCTGTAAAACGAGGATAGAAGGCTATGTGCGGAGTATTTTATGTAGATGATGATACGATGAGAGAGATAGAAAAAATTGCCAGAAAGATAGACCAGAAATCAGCGGCGACGGGAGACGTGCATCCATCCCATCCGGCCCTCATTTTGCGGGCGGCTCATGGGAAAATGGTATCGGAGGTATTGAAATGGGGATATGAGGCATATTGGAAGAAAACGCTGATTTTTAATGCGAGGTCGGAAACGGTGCAGGAACGTCCGATGTTCCGGCGTGATTTTGAAGAACGCCGCTGTCTGATTCCTGCCGGAAAATTTTATGAATGGAAGCAGGATGGTACGAAGCAAAAGAAAAAATATGAGTTTTTCACACCGGATAAGATTCTGTATCTGGCGGGAATTTACCACAAAGATCCGGAGGGCGACCGTTTTACCATCCTTACCCGTGAAGGAGGCCGCTGAAAAACATACCGTTTTTCAGGTTTATTTCTATAACACACAAAAAATCCACCAGTTTCGATTATTCTGGTGGATTTTTTGTGATTTGGATAAAATTTCCGATTATTTCAAGTGTTATCTCTGTTTATTTTTCGTTTATCAGTTTAATGATCCGTTTGAGGTTTACTGCAAATATAGCCATCGCTCCCTGCATCTCCATGTTAATGAGGCCTGATGATGACGCAGTGTCATAACCATGCCTGTGCTTTAACTCGCTGTTTTTTGCTTCTATCTTATAGCGTTCCTTCATTTTTTCTTTGAAGTGTTCTGTTTCCTGGAACTCTGCCTGTTTACTGTGGGCATTGCTTTTTAGGGTTTCGCTGTATGTTTTCTTTTTTGCCCCCTCCTTATAACATCCATCCTTGTATGGACAGCATTTACATTTTTC
>CAJTUC010000022.1 GCA_910579395.1 uncultured Lachnospiraceae bacterium
ATTTGCCGAAGGCAAATCTTTCTCACGCTGGAGAATGCCTAAAAAGCGGCATTCTCCCGACTGATTTGAGATTCCGCAAAGCGGAATCATGAAGCCTAGCATGAAAGAAAGACAAGGTTATTTGCGATGAGATTTTCCTTAAAAATTTTGCTGTGGACGATCATCGTCATGGCATTGGCGTTGGGGTTCAGCGGCTTTTATTTTGTGAATTATGTGTTTGAGACATCTCTGGAAAGAGAAGTCGGACAGGCGATGGATGAAAGCAGTATTCTTGGCTTTGCCTTTGAGACGGCGGCTTTGAGCGTGCCTGCAAAATACAGTGTGCTGCCGGACAATACGGTGGAGGAAATTGCCGCCAATCTGGAAAGAGGCGGACAGAGTACGGGCCGGCTGCTGCGCATTTCGGATGAGGAAAAAAATGTGCTCTATGCCAGCGACGGTTTTGAGATGGACGATGAACTGCTGATGCAGACCAGAGAAGATATCAAGACATATCGGATCATTCAGGTAGAAAACGCTTATTATGTGCATACCGGAACAACAGTGAATGCCCTGAACCGGATTCTTTATCTGGAAAATCTGAAAGATGTTTCGGATGTGTTTACGGAGCGGGCAATGGGCTTTTCCTTATACCGCAAAGTGACGCTCATCATGCTGTTCGCCGGCATCCTGATCATGCAGCTGATCTCTTCTTTGCTGACAAAACCGGTACGGCTGCTGACGGAGGCGACCAAAAGAATGGCGGCGGGCGATTATGCTTACCGGGCGAAGCAGATCAGCCAGGATGAGCTGGGCCAGCTGACAAGAGATTTCAACAGTATGGCGGAGACTCTTGAGAAAAATATTGAAAAGCTGGAAGAAGAAATCGAGGCAAAGGAGGAATTCATGGGTGCTTTTGCCCACGAGCTGAAAACACCGCTGACAGCCATCATCGGGTATGCGGATATGCTTCGTTCTCATAAATTGGATGAGGAAAAGAGCATGATGTCCGCCAATTATATTTATACGGAAGGAAAGCGCCTGGAAGCGATGTCTCTGCGTCTGCTGGACATTATCGTTGCCGGAAAAGAGGAGGCGCAGCTGCAACAGGTTCCTGTGGAGCCGGTGTTTGACTATCTGAAAGAAATGTTCGTTGGCAGCCGGAAAATGGAATTTCATTTTGACTATGAGCCGGGAGTGGTACTGGCGGAAATCAATCTGATCAAAACGGTGTTGGTCAATCTGATCGATAATGCGTGTAAAGCGTCGGAAGACGGCGGCCGCATTGAAGTGAGCGGTTCCGCGTCGGAGAATGGCTACCGGTTTGCGGTCAGGGATTACGGAATCGGCATTCCGGAGGAAGAGCGGCATAAGATTACGAAAGCCTTTTATATGGTGGATAAGTCCCGTGCAAGAAGCAAGAACGGAGCAGGACTCGGTCTTGCGCTCTGCGTGGAGATTTTGAAGATACACAACAGTGAATTGGAAATCGAGAGCGAAGCAGGCGAAGGCTCCTGTTTCGGCTTCGTGTTGGCGAAAGGCGGTGAGCAGGAATGAGATATAAGATAAAAATAGCGGTGTTCGTCCTGTTTGCGGTATTTTCGATGGCATTGTCTATCTGGGGCCCGGAGGCGCTGGCGCGGTATCAGGACAGAGGAACGTTGAATGAAATTCATACGGAAACGGTAGAAGAGGCGGGCATGGGATATCGATATAAGCTGAATATCAATGAAAAACTGTACATCCTTTCCCGCTGCCTGAGCAGCCAGACGATTCCGGAAAGTGAGCAGAATGCCTTGACATATCGTGCGGATACGGGGCTTTATCAGGATGTGGAAGGTTCCTACGCTTTTATCGCAAATTATCGGAGCCCGTCGGGCGAAGAGATTACCGACGAAGAGATTTATGAGATATGCAACAATGCGCTTGCCGATATGAAAGAAGCAGGGATTCTGCCGGAAGAAGTGAAAGAAATAATGCCCGCATCCTACGATGCGACGCTTTATTCCGCCATCGATGTGCTGGAACCGAGAAACAACATTGCAGTCTGGAAACTGAGTCTTTCCAACAGTCAGAAAAATGCAAATAAGGAAAACCGTTTGATGGATGCCATTATCGGCGCCGAGGACGGAAAATTATATGAGTTCTATGTGCGGACGCCGCTTTTGTGGGAGGATATTGATGCGGATGCCATTATCGAGGAATGGAGCAGCTATATGGGTCTTGGCAGCCCGGAACCTTACGAATCGGATAACCCGCTGTTGGAAACGACGCCTTATTATAAAAAGTATGTCTTTCCGGGAATGGGAGACGGAAGGACGATCGTTACAGTCGGATTCTATGAAGGGATTAATGAATTGTTCCTGAAAATCGAGAAATGATGCAAAAATGATGCAAAAATGATGTGACTTTGATGCAGAAATGATGATAATTTGATGCAGCTCTTGTGTAATCTTATCTTACAAGATGACACAAGAGTTCTTTTTATGCACAGGCCTGCATTAGGAAGTTTGCCGCTAAAGCGGCATGCGGGCCGCGCGGCGAGTAGGGGAAGAAATCTTCCCTGCTCGATTTGGGGTTATAAATGACAATTGTGTCCGATCACGGAATGGTAGAGAGGAATGGTGTACGGATGCACGAAAGAGGAAGCTACATGACAAGATATTATCATCGGTATCAGCGGAAGGAAAAAAGGAGAAAAAGAGCAAAGCGGATTCTGGCAGCGGTGTTTACGATATGCCTGACTTGTCTGTCTGTTTTTACGATACAGAAGATACCTGCGGGAGAGGTTTATGCGGCGACAGATAAAGATGCAGTATACTGGCCGAAGCATTCCGATATGGGAACGGCGCTCGGGGAACCGGCGCAGATAGATGCGGAAGAATTGTTGGCATGGATAGAAGAAAATGCAATACCGGTTGTTTTCGTAGATGCCGGACATGGCGGCGCGGATGCGGGCTGTTCCAGAGCTGGTGTGGAAGAAAAAACGATCAATCTCGAGATTGCGCTGAAAGTGCAGGAGCAGTTGGAGGAATTGGGATATAAGGTCATCATGGCAAGGGATACGGATGTTTATGTATCAAAGGAAGACCGGGTAAAACAGGCAAATGCCTCACAGGCAGATATTTATGTGAGCATCCATCAGAATGCGACCGATGACGGAAGCAGCGCGAGCGGCATGGAGGTATGGTATGACGGTTCCGATGTAAGCCGTGAAAATAAAAGGCTGGCGCAGCTCATAAGACAGCAGACTGCCCGGAGTACGGAAGTGGTAGAACGGGAACTCCGTGGAAATGCGGATTTTCATGTGACGGGAAGCACCACGATGCCGGCCTGTCTCATTGAGACCGGATTTCTGACCAATGCGGATGAGAGAAACAAGCTCGTCACGGAAGAATATCAGGAGCAGATAGCGACGGGAATCGTGCGGGGAATCGATTATTATTTTCATCCCAAGACGATGTATCTGACTTTTGATGACGGGCCTTCCGAAGAAAATACGGAAACGGTTCTGAATATTTTAAAAGAAAGGGGTATTCAGGCGACATTCTTTCTGGTAGGGGAAAACGTAGCGAAGAATCCGGAAATCGCAAGAAGAATTGTAGCGGAAGGACATACGATCGGCATTCACAGCAATACCCATGATTATACGGCAATCTATGCGGATGTGGACAGTTTCGTGCAGGATTTCGAGGAAGCGCATCAGATCATTTACGAGGTGACGGGTGTGGATGCAAAGCTTTTCCGATTTCCCGGCGGAAGCATCAATGCCTATAATGCGGAAGTCAGCGATGATATCATTGCCAAAATGACGGAACTCGGATACACCTATTACGACTGGAACGCCAGTCTGGGGGATGCCGCGCCTGAAACGACGCCGGAAGGTCTGATTGATAATGGCGTATCTACCACGCTTGGGCGGAAAAACGTAGTCATGCTGGCGCATGATGTGGTCTATAATACCGGAGCCTGTCTGGAAGAACTGCTGGACAGCCTGCCGGAGTATGAAATGAAAGCATTGAGCGAGGACGTGGAGCCGGTACGGTTTTAGGCGGGAATGCTGAAAATCTGTAATTAAGAAGGTGAGGCGTGCCTCGCCTTTTTTGCGTATAAAATTACATATAAAACTTTATATGTAAAATTTGGCATGCAATATTTTGCATGTAAAATGATAGTGCTACTTGACAAAAAGAGAAATATAATATATGTTATATAACAAAAATTATAAAATGGGGGAATATTTATGCCGCCAAAAGCAAGAATTTCAAAAGAAATGATTATGGAGGAAGCCTTTCAGATTGCACGGACAGAGGGTGCGGACAGGATGACCGCCCGCCGTATCTCTGAAAGGCTAAAGTGCTCAACGCAGCCCGTACTGTATTACTTTGCGACTGTGGAGGAAATAAAAGCGGCTGTTTATCAACTGGCGGATGATTATCATACACGCTTTCTGATGAATGTGGAGCATGATTATGGAAACCTGATGCTCAGTATCGGAATGAATTATATCCGCTTTGCAATAGAGGAGCGGAATCTGTTTCGTTTTTTATTTCAGTCAAATGAGTTTTCAGGGGCCGGACTGATGGATTTAGTTCAGTCAGAAGCGCTGGAACCGGTTTTGCGGGTCTTACAGCAGGAAGCAGGCGTGACGAAAGCGGAAGCGAAGGAAATTTTTATAACGCTGTTTGTTTTCGTTCATGGATATGCCAGTCTGTTTGCAAATAACGAAATGACGTATGACAGTGGGCTTTTGGCAGCAGCACTGACGAAAGTATTTTCCGGTGCTGTTTATGTTGTAAAAGAGAAGGCTGCGTCTGACGACTCAAACTCGTGAGAGAGGGACAGGGTATAAGGTTGTGCCTGGCAGCCCCAACACGTGCTGAGAAAGGAGCAGAGTGATAAAAGCGTTTTCAACTATTGAATTTGAGTGTCTGCCGAAGCAGACAAAGGGGAGTAAGGTTGAAAGAAATGCACTTTCAACTATTGATTTGAGTGTCTGCCGAAGCAGACAAAGGGGTATAAAAATGAAAAAGATATACGATAAGAATGAGTTACATTTTGCATTGATATGGATAGGTCTTTATGTTGTGCTGATGAGTGTGGGAGACAGCATTTCAGGGATAATAGGCGCTGCAAAGATAGCAACGGCTCCAATCTGCCTTGTATTAGCGCTTATCATCTATTTTTGGCTCAGTAAAAATAAATTGAAGGAGAAATATGGTCTTTGTCCTTTTCGGGCAAGTGCAGGACAATACTTCTATTTTGTTCCACTCGTGTTATTGGCAACGACCAATCTCTGGAGTGGATTTCAGCTGAATCTGACTTTTTATGAAACGGTTTTGTATGTGATGAGTATGTTGTGTGTAGGATTTTTGGAAGAAGTGATCTTCAGAGGTTTTCTGTTTAAAGCAATCTGCAAAACCAATGTAAAACAGGCTGTTGTTATCTCAAGCATTACTTTTGGCGTTGGTCATATTGTGAATTTGCTGAACGGAAGAGATATTCCGGAAACGTTGCTGCAGGTTTGTTATGCGGTTGCCATAGGCTTTCTTTTTACGATAATTTTTTACAAGGGGAAAAGTCTTTGGCCCTGTATCATTACACACGGTGTTATCAACAGTCTGAGTGTATTTGCAAGTGGAAACGAGATAACGATCTATGAGCAGATGGCCGGTTGTATTTTTGTGTGTATTGTTTCGACTGGGTATGCACTGTATCTTTTGAAAAAAGCCGCTTGAAAGCAAGGCAGCCTACATGAGGAATAAAGAGCGGTAAGTCTTCCGCAGTCTTACCGCTCTTTTCGGGTTGTCAATGCCTCTGCATCCGCGAAACCGGCAAATACAGCACTGCCGCTATCACGAAACAGGAAGCGAGAACGAGCAGTGCATACTGACCGAAGCCTTCCCAGTCATTGGTCACGACTCTCTTGCAAAAGGGCAGTACGAGAACTGTCAGAAGATACCAGAATACAGGCACGATCAACCGACGGGAAGGAATCCGGCAGGCTCCAGTGGGAGCGGTTGGTGAAAGTGCAGAGGATGTTTCTGCGTCACCGCGCAGGAACCATCGTTTACAGATAGAGGATGACAGTAAATAAATGACACACAGCGAAGAGAAATAAACAATCGTTCCAGTCAGCGTATGCAGTCTGTCAGGTGTCAGCCAGCCATCCAGCAGTCCCGCCCTTTTTAGCAGAAACGGAAGATGGATAGAGGCGGTGATGCGGATGCTGTTGACCAGAATCGTAGCAAGATAGGAAAAAATGATACTGAAACAGAACCACAGATAGCCGCTTTTCTTTTTTTCAATCCGATGCAGAGAAGAGAACATCAGCATGAGGAAAGCGATCATCATAAAGCGGATGCCGGCGCAGGAGGGCGCCACGAGGAAATAATAGGCATGGCTGGCGTATCCCTGATGCGGCAGGTATTCAAAAGTAATGCCGCTGAGAACGCTGACCCACCGTACGGTGGGTGCCAGCATCCAGTTAATGACATCACTGTCAGTTGCTTTGGAGAAGTATCTCAGTATGAAAGCGACAGCGGTCGTCAGCAAATAAAGCGGCCAGTATTTTTGAAGGCTTGTTTTTCTCATGAGCATCTTTTTCCTCGACTCTTTCTTTTTTCGACTTTTTCAAATTCTTTCTTTTTCCAATCTTTCTTTAGAACTTTTTTTCTCCGGTATTTCTTTCTTTAGAACTTTTTTCTCCGGTATTTCTTTCTTTAGAACTTTTTTCTCCGGTATTTCTTTCTTTGTAACTTTTTTTCTTCGGTATTTCTTTCTTTATATATTTTTTTCCTCAACTTTTTCTTTTTTCAGTTTTTTCGACAGGGCCGGCAGGAACATAATCAGTACCAGTGCGGCAAAAAGGATGATCTCTCCGGGCTCTGAACCGATTCGATAGCCGACGGCCAGGTTGGATACTTCTAACGGAAGCGGCTGCGGCTGGTCAACGTCGGTGCCATTGCCATCGGGATTTCGAACAGTGTCAATAACTGCGATAAAGGAAGTATAGGGTGTTATCATATGGTAGGATAATCCAAGCTGTGTTACTTCATCCTTGACATCGGGATTGCTGGGGCTGATGCCATAGTCGGTCAGTCGTTCCACCCGTTTGCGGGCCCACAGATAACCGAGCGCGTCATTGCTTCCGGCGGAAGCGCTGGAAACGGGAATCTCCTGTGAAAATTCTCCGGTTCCTGTTTTGCCGGTGATTTTGATCGTACCCGTAGCTTCTCCGTTCCACTTTCCAAGCAGAACAATGGGCTTGCTCGCATAGAGAGTCGGAAGGACGGTTGGCTCCACATCATAAGTATCAAAACCTTCAAAGGACACCTGAATATCGGTCAGCACGGGCGACTGTATGTAGGTACGGAATTTGTCTGCCATCGCTTCGGCCTCGTCTTCTTCCATGACGATGAACGATTCGCCTTGGCCGGTCTTGGCAATGCCTTCCATCAGATAGCGGTTGACTGCATAGCCGATGCCGAAGGAAAAGAAATCCGCTTTACCCTGGTTCTCATTGATCAGTTGGAAAACACCGGCTTCACCCCAAATATACCCGTCGGAAATAACGACGATATTGCGGGAGGTATCCATATTTGCGGGAATGCGCAGCGCTTCTTCCAGTGCCTCTAAGAGTTCGGTGCCGCCGTAGCCTTCCTGCTCGTCGATCAGTTTGATGGCTTTATCGATATTTTCTCTTGTGGCAGGCACGGAACGATTGGACATCTTAAAGGAGCCGCCGGAAAAGAGAATCAGGTTAAAGGTATCCGTTTCCCGCAGGTTCGATACAAGGTTCCGTATCAATACTTTGGCGGTATCTAACGGGAAGCCGTACATGGAACCCGATATATCCAGAACAAAAATATATTCTCTCGGTGGAATTTCTTCCACCTCACAGCGTTCCGGCGGCTGTATCATCAGCATAAAAACATTTTCATTTTCGTTGCTGTCCATAAGAAGTCCGGTCTGAATCGCTTCGCCGGTGAGTTTGTAATTCAGGACAAAGTCGCGGTTGCCGGCATAATCATTCGGGTTAGAGAGAGCGACCTGTGCCGTCGTTTTGGCTTCGTTCCAGTTAATATTGACATCGTGCGTGCTGCTCGACAGAGCGCCAATCGGTACGCCGGAGGTAACATTGACATTGATCTCATAAGCATTTTCCGGCAGACTGCCTTCCGGCATATAAGGCGTTCCCGTCCATTCTTCCCGGTTGCCGCAGTCATCCAGGACGGGCCCTACATAACGGGGGCCGACAACGGTGGGGAAAACGAACTGATAGGTTCCGTCGGCCGGCATGATCAGTTCTGTATAATGCAGTTCAATACGAACCTCATCGCCCGGCATGATGTTGGCAACGTCCATCGTGAAAACATTGGCCCTTTGCTCTGACATCATGGAAGCGGTTTTTCCTTCGCTTTTTGCCGCTTCAAATTCTTCCTCGGCCTCTTCTTTTTCCTTAATGGTCGCGGTCACGCGCTGATTGCCGACCTGCATCTGCATTCCGTGTATGGTGACTTTGGTAGATGCCGGAAAAACATAGCTGGCATTGATAGGGCTTGTGCCTTCATTGGCATAAGTCTGTGTGACATAAGTATCTGCGATAATGCCGTCTATGGTTGTGTTGACAGTCGTTTTTTTCAGCGGAAAACTGTCTACGCCGACTTCATCGCTTTCCACATAAAAATAGGGAGAGCGGGTCTGATCCTTTTCTTCTTCCTGCGTTTCTTCCGCATGTACAACGGGAGTACAGCCAAGAAACATACATAGTGCAAAAAGAAGGCATAATAATCTTCTGTGCTTTTTGGTTTTCATAAATCTGCTCCTTTACATAGTCTTAAATGTTCCTTTAAAAACTTCTTTTATTTATGGTACAAAATGAAAACATCATAGTTGTATCATTTGTGCATCAAATGAGCATCATTTTTGCATCAAAGTTGCATAGATTGAAAAATCAGAGATTTTTCAATCGCGAATTTGGTGCCAAGACGCTTTCAGCGTCGGCCCAAAGTTCGCAGGTTGAGAGAAAGGCATGGTCATTAGTGTGAAGAGAAGTTCTAAGGCTTGCAGCAAGGGCTGCTTCGCCAAGAACTTCTACGACTTGCGCAGCAAGTCTTCTTCACACCAAAGAATGCCCCCAATACGGGCATTCTTTATCATATTTTTATTTGTGTTCGGATTTTGAGATTAAGCATACGACTTGCGAAAAAGAGTTTCTTATGCTAATATGGTCGGCAGAGAAGTGCGTTAAATCGAATTACGAATATGGAGGGAAAAGTTATGCAGAATACAAAAATTACAGACACGATTCAATATGTAGGAACAGACGATAAGAACATTGACTTATTTGAGAGCCAGTACATAGTGCCGAACGGTGTTTCCTATAATTCCTATGTCATTTTGGATGAAAAGACCGCAGTCATGGACGGCGTGGATGAAAGAGCGGAGAAGGAATGGTTTGAGAATCTGGAGCATACGCTGAATGGAAAACAGCCGGATTATCTTGTTGTAACGCATCTGGAACCCGACCATGCCGGAAATATTCAGAAATTCATGGAAAAGTATCCGCAGGCACAGATTGTCGTGAACGCAAAGGCGCTCAGTATGCTGCCTCAGTTCTTTACGCTGGATATGAGTGCACGCAGCGTGGTGGTCAAAGAGGGCGATGAGCTGACGCTCGGCAATCACGTGCTGACATTCATCATGGCGCCGATGGTGCACTGGCCGGAAGTCATGATGGCTTATGAAAAGACAGAAAAAGTTTTATTTTCCGCTGATGCTTTCGGGAAATTTGGTGCGCTTAGCACGGAGGAAGACTGGGCTTGTGAGGCGCGGAGATATTATTTTAATATCGTAGGAAAATATGGCATGCAGGTGCAGGCTTTGTTGAAAAAGGCTTCCGCACTGGATATCCGCATGATCTGTCCACTGCACGGGCCGGTATTATCGGAGAATTTGGATTTTTATCTGGAGAAATATCAAACGTGGAGCAGTTATGAACCGGAAGATAAGGGCGTTTTGATCGCATACGCTTCAATTCATGGAAATACCGGGAAGGCGGCCGAAAAGCTGGCGGCGCTGTTACGGGAAAAAGGTGTGGAAAAAGTCGTGGTCATGGATTTGTCGAGAGCGGATATCGCGGAAGCCGTCGAAGATGCTTTCCGGTACGACCGCATGGTGCTTGCGGCAGCTACTTATGATGCTGGCATTTTCCCCTGCATGGACAGCTTTATTGCACGTCTCAAATCTAAGAATTACCAGAAGCGCACCGTCGGCCTCATGGAAAACGGAAGCTGGGCGCCGATGGCAGGAAAGATTATGAAAGAAAGCCTTTCGCAGATGAAAGAGATTACGATTGCCGAGCCAGTCGTTTCGATAAAATCTACCTTGAATGAGGCATCCGAAGAGCAGCTTGAACTGCTGGCGCAGGCGCTTGTGTAGAGGCAGGATTATTCCATAAAGCGAAATAGGAAAATTTTTTCCATAACCATCTTGACAATCCATACCGATGCGATATGATGTAGAAGATTTCACCTTTTTAGAAAATTGAGGTGATGACGGCCTGGCCGGCATGAGGAGAGATTGAAAATCGGAGACTTTCAATCGCAGGTATGGAGGAGATTATGGAAAAAGATATGACAACAGGAAGCCCCATGAAGCTGATACTGGGGTTTTCGGTGCCGCTGTTATTCGGGTTATTATTTCAGCAGTTTTACAGCATGGTCGATACGATCATCGTTGGACATTATCTTGGCGTGGATGCTCTTGCATCCGTAGGAGCGACCGGATCGGTCAATTTTCTGATCATCGGTTTTTGTATGGGCGTGTGTAACGGCTTTGCAATTCCGATCGCGCAGGAGTTCGGCGCCAGAAACGAAAAGAATCTGCGCAGATATGTGGCAAACAGCGTATGGCTCTCCGTTATTTTTTCGGTGGTCATGACGATTGCCGTCGTTCTGTTGTGCCGGCCGATTCTTCGTCTGATGCGGACGCCGGAGAATATCATAGACGGTTCTTACAGTTATATCGTCATTATTTTTATTGGCATTCCGGTTACATACCTTTACAATATGACATCGGCAATCATCCGTTCTCTCGGGGACAGTAAGACACCGGTTATTTTTCTGGTGATGTCGGCGGTGCTCAATATCGGATTGGATTTACTGTGCATCATTGTATTTCATATGGGTGTTGCTGGTGCCGCCATTGCAACGGTTCTGGCGCAGTTGGCTGCGGGAATCTGCTGTCTTCTTTTTATGCGGAAAAAATTCAGCATCCTGCGGATAAGTAAGGATGAATGGCGGAGAGACAGGGATTTCATGGGCAAGCTGTGCAGTATGGGTCTGCCGATGGGGCTGCAGTATTCGATCACGGCGATTGGAGGCGTTATTTTACAGAGCGCGGTCAATGGTATTGGTTCCGATGCAGTAGCGGCAGTTACTGCAGGAAGTAAACTGAGTATGCTCATGTGCTGTCCTTTTGATGCGATGGGAAGTACGATGGCGACGTATGGCGGACAGAACGTGGGGGCCGGGAAACTGGACCGTGTGGGCAGCGGATTGAAGAGCTGCATTCTGCTCGGTGTGGTATATGCAGTCATCGCTTTGGGTATTGTGCTGCTTTTTGGAAAATATATGTTATTGCTGTTTCTGGACAGCGGCGAGACGGCTATCCTGGAAAACGCGCAGTGGTTCATTACGATGAACAGCTGCTTCTATATTCCGCTCGCGCTTGTCAATATTATACGTTTCATGATACAGGGTATGGGCTTCAGTAAACTGGCGGTTTTTGCAGGGATATTTGAGATGGTCGCAAGAACGATTGCGGGTTTTGCGCTGGTACCGTTCTTCGGCTTTCCGGCGGTCGGTTTTGCCAATCCGCTTGCCTGGATATTTGCGGATATTTTCCTGATTCCGGCTTATCTGCATGTGAAGCGGAAATTAGAAAAGGTAGTGCGGGGATAATGTGAGAAGAACTTCTAGGGCTTGCACCAGAGGGTGCTTCGCCAAGAAGTTCTACGATTTGCTGAAGGCAAATCTTTCTCACACGAAAGAACGCCTGAAATACGGCGTTCTTCCCATTGATGATTTGTGCCGCTGAGAGGCGTCATGGGGGTTAGTGTGAGCAAACGCGGAGGACAATACAGGGTATGGCAGTTACAATTTTTACGATGACGCATAAAAAGTTCAAAGAGCCTTCGGATTCCATTTATGTGCCGCTCCAGGTAGGACGTGCCTGCGGGGAGAACCTGGGATATTCGGGAGATGACACCGGAGATAACATTTCCGTAAAGAACTGCTATTACGGAGAATTAACGGGCGTTTACTGGGTCTGGAAAAATGTGCGGACCAGGGATTATGTGGGTATCTGCCATTATAGAAGGTATTTTTGCACCGAAGAAGGACGGATTTTGAACGAAAAGGATTACCTGTCGCTTCTGCAGGAGTACGATATCATTACGTCGAAAAAGTTAAAGCTGAACTTTTCTTATTTTGACGGCTATGCGAGCGATTACAATATTTTTGACCTGGTCACGACGGGAGAAGTCATTCGGCAGAAATACCCGGCTTATTATGAAAATTTCGAACGTCTTGTACATGGGAACGGAACTTATTTTGCGAACATGATGGTGGCGGAGAAGTCGCTGTACGACGAGTACTGTGCATGGCTGTTCTCTATTTTTGATGAGGTGGAGAAGCGCATTGATGCCAGCCGCTATGACGATTATCATAAGCGGGTGTTCGGCTTTATCTCGGAATTTCTGCTGCTTGTCTGGGTGGAGACGAAGGGCTTGAAGGTCTGCGAATGCAAGATTGGCATGACGACGGAGAAGTACGAGACCAGACAGATGAAGGAAAAGCTGGCGGACTTTTTCCGGGAAAAGGATATCGCGGGAGCGAAGGCCTATTTTCTGGAATCGTTGGAAAAGCGGCCGGATGTTCTGATGGAAGCTTCGGATATTACGGGCGAGTTGAAAATCGCAATGCAGGTAGTTGCGGTCTGTGAGTTGGAAAAGCAGATTCTTGGCGAGTGTGTGCTCGACAGGATGCAGGAGTTTGATGAACTGGTGCGCTATTTTACCTGCTTAAATGATGCGGTCAATGCCTGTCGGCTGAATGATATGCAGGAAGAAGCTGTCCGATTCCTGCAAAAAGAGCAGGTATCGGATATCGCGATAGAGGCTTCAGCCAGGATGTTCTGTACGGAAGAGGCGGAACAGGTTCGCGTAGCGGAAGCCGTCAAAGCGGTCCGGACAGCATAAGAAAATACGCTGATTTGAAAAAAGGAAAGGCTCTCGATCATCTGGGAGCCTTTTAACATTAAGGAACGGTAACGGAAAGCGCTGCAGTCGGGTCGAGAACGCTGCCGTCCGTCTTGCCGGCATATGAGACGGAACCATCCTTTTCATACCGGAAAAAGTAACTGGTCAGGAGTGCATCATCGCTGTCATCGGGATATTCTGTTGTGATAAAAACAAATTCAATCGTATCGTCTGACGGATTTATATCATAAAGAGTGCATTGTGACCATGGAAAGTCGAGCAGAAGCTGGTTCAGTTCGTCATTTGTGCTGTTTACGACATTTGTGTCATTTACTAAAAGACAGGTGGCGTATTCTGTCTCCGCATCCGGACTGCCGTCATAGACGAAATCGATCAGAATGTTTTCTGCTTTTCCATCCCCGTTTAAGTCCATCGAAACAGGAATATCTTCCTGTAATTTTACGGTCAGACTGCCGTTGTATTGATAGTCTTCTTTGAATCCCATTTTCTCCAGTTCGCTATAAGGAATCGTGAATTCTATTGCACCTGCCGCATAAGGGCCGAGCGCATAGGGGTTGCTGATAAAGGTCAATCCGCTCGTGGAAAGAAACCATGCATCTTCCGCATAGAGAACTGCTTCAAGCTGTTCATCGGAAGGACTGCCGTCGTACATTTTTTCCTGATAAGATGGGATATCAGCCAGGGCCCGGTTGAAAGCGAACGTATCCGCGCGGAAGGAATCGGCATCCTCACTGAGTTCTGTAAAACTGATCGGCTCTCCGGTCCGTGTATCGTAGTTGAGTCCTACAGTGCTGTAATTACCGTGCGCGCCGCCGGAATAGACGTAGAAGACTGCCTCAAAAGAAATGACATTACTGTCAGAACGGCGGACGGCGAAACTCAGATCGCTGTTGTAAGCGATAAAACCGGGATTCTCCGGCACATAATTTTCCCGTGCAAATCCTTGTATGGACGTGTCGTCATGGAAAGCAGTCACATGTTCCTGTATGGAGGCATTAATGTTATCCGCGGCGGCCTGATTTTCCTCGATATATACGACCGGATAGGTACAGGTGCCGCTGTACAGGAGCATACCGTCTTCTGCGGTATCGTTGTTTTCAAGCTTCTGCCAGTCGAGCGTGACATGATAGTGTTGCTGCCCGCCTGTGGTGTCCGAATCTGCTTCCGGTAAATCGTTCTCGCCCGTATCGGGCATTATTTCCTGTTCGGTAATATCGGTGCTGTCTGTCTGTCCGCCGCAGGCAGTGCATGAAAGCATGACTGCGGATGCGGCGAGTATTGCATAGATTGTTTTTCTTTTCATTTACCAGTTCCCCTATGTATCGAGATATCATTCTTGTGGTGCCGCCCGAAAACGAAGGTTTTTCTTTGCGGATTCTATAACGTAAATTCCTTCAGCAGCTCCGATAATTCCCCTGCTTTTCCCTGTAAGTTTTCTGCGGCGGCTTCCAGCGCTGTGATCGCATCCTGCTGGGCAGATACGGTGCGGAGCATATTGGCGGAACCGGCCGCGGTCTGGGCGGATACGGAAGAAATACTTTCCACCGCGTGCAAGGTGGTATTTTTGGCTTCTTCCATATTTTCTACATTCTGTGTAATATGGCCGAGCGAGGTCATCAGCGATTGAATCTGCGTGTCCATATCATGGAAAGAATCGGAGGTATGCTGCATTGCTGCTTCCTGTGAGGAAACGGTTTCCGCGGTTTCTCTGGCAACAAGAACGACTTCTTCCGTGTTGTGGATGATGTCATCGATGATTTGCTGAATCTGTCCTGCAGAATCGGCCGACTGCTCTGCCAGTTTCCGAATCTGCTCCGCAACAACGGCAAATCCGCGCCCGCCTTCGCCTGCTCTTGCGGCTTCAATGGAAGCATTCAGGGAAAGCAGATTGGTCTCTTCCGCAATATGATTGATACTTTCGACAATCTGCCCGATAGAACGGGATTTTTCGGAAAGCGCTTCAATCGCGGAAATGACATTGGCAGTCATTTCGGAAGTTTTTCTGGCACTGTTCGTCAGATTCTGCATGGAAGAAATACCTTCTGCAATGGATGCGCCCGCGGAATCGGTCAGCGCGCCTATCTCGGTAGTGCCCGTCGTTACATCACCAATTTTATATGACAAAGTATCCATCTGCGTCATACAGTCTTCGGAATTTTCATCCAGATGTGAGACACCGGATTCGATTTCGGAGATGGCATTCTGGATATCCCTCGATGTTTCGACAAACGTTTCCGCAGAAGTGGATACGCGGTCGGCGGAATCTGTCAGGGCGTTGCTCGCGGCGGTAACGTTGGTGATCAGATTTTTCATATTGATGATCATGACATTGACGCCTTCGGCAAGAAGTTTAAATTCATCTTTTGCCTTTACTTTGAGCTGAGAGGTCAGGTCGCCTGAAGAGACTTTCTGCAGCTGTGTGAAAATCTGATAAATATTTGTATTAATATGTGCAGCCATCAGACTGCCCAATAAAGTCGCAATAAATAAAGCGATAATGACAATAATAATGGTAAGCATTTTAATATCCGACGCCTGTGAAATGATCGTGGCTTTCGGAATCAGCGAACAGAGCATGGCATTGTGGGAAGGCAGCGAGGAGTAAAGGAAAAGGTAAGTTTCTCCCTGCCATGAGACATATTCCATGCCGTTCGTCTCCTCTGATGCAAGAGCATTCTGGTAAAAATCTGTTCCGGTAAAAATCGTATCGGCATTCGTAGAAGTTCCGTCAGGATATAATTCCGTGCCGTCGGATGTGATAAAAGCGATATAGCTGCCTTCTCCGGCATCAAAAGAAGATAATGCGTCAATAACGGCGTCTCTGCTGATGTCGATGATCATCAGCGTTTTGGAATTGTTGAACCCGCGGACGAGGCGGAGCGAATATTTGGAAGCGTCCGTTCCGAGCGCTTCGTCCGCAGCGGATTGATTTCCGAAAAGATAATAATTATATCGGTCGCCGCCCGGCAGTGCACCCTCGGGTGTGGCCGTATAAATGGAATAAAGTTCTTCCGCTGCGGTCTGCGTGGATGTGATGGAAGGGACGCTGTCGGAAATCATGTAAATATTGGAAATCAGCGCATCGCCATTCACATTGCCGTTCAATTCCTTCGTATAGGTCTTGTTCATGTTCGTGCGCGAAGCTGTATCCGAATCATAGAGACCCTGAAAATATCGGGTCAGTTCGTCTTCATTTAAATAACCTTTATAGGAGGTGCGCACTGTATCGATGGAA
Organism: uncultured Lachnospiraceae bacterium; assembly: GCA_910579395.1. GTDB lineage: Bacteria > Bacillota > Clostridia > Lachnospirales > Lachnospiraceae > UBA3282. The sequence goes on from CAJTUC010000022.1 coordinate 16,500, forward strand.
AGCCTCAGATATTCATTTGTCATGTGCATTGTCTGAAAAGCAGAGGTCTCGTAACGGGATATGATACCATCGGATGCCTTCTGGTAAGAGACAACGCCGAGAACTGCAATACACAGTACCGGAATCATAAAAAAGAAAATTAATTTGAAACGCAGCTGCCGGTATACGGGAATATTGGATTTGGATTGTTTCGTCTTTTTACGCATGGAAAAGCCCTCCTATACAAATGCCGTTTCGCGTTGCCTGTTTTTCTTTTACGCTTTGTATATTATAGCATAAAATCCGGTGAAAATACAGGAGCTCTTGTGAAATCTTACTACATATGATAGAATGGTAAAAATTTGAAACGAAAAATACGAAGAAAGGAAAGGGTATCGACATGAATTATCAGCAGGTATACGATAAACTGGAAAAGAGCGGCCAGCTCCACGTTTTAAAATATTATGAGGAATTGACACAGGAAGAAAAAGAAGCATTGCTGGCACAGGTGGAAACGCTCGATTTTTCGATGACCGCATCGTGTAAACATAAAGAAGAACTGAATCAGAAGGGAGAAATAACCCCGTTATCCGCCATGCAGTTAAATGAGATCGCGGAGAGAAAAGAGGAATTCATGTCTGCCGGCATCGATGCAATCCGGGCCGGAAAGGTTGGCGCCGTTTTACTGGCGGGCGGCATGGGAACGAGACTCGGCTCCGATGCGCCGAAAGGCGTGTACAATATCGGACTGACGAAGGAGGTTTTTATTTTTCAGCGTTTGATAGAGAATCTGCTCGATGTGGTGCGGCAGGCAGACGCCTGGATTCACCTTTTTGTTATGACGAGCGATAAGAACCACGAGGCGACTGTGAACTTTTTCCGGGAAAAGGATTATTTCGGGTATAAGCCGGAATATATCACCTTTTTCATGCAGGAGATGGCGCCCGCGACCGATTATGAGGGCAGGGTCTATATGGAAGCGAAAGACAAAATATCCACTTCGCCTAACGGTAACGGCGGCTGGTTCTCTTCCATGATGAAATGGGGTGTCGTGGATAAGATTCATGAAGCCGGCATCGAATGGCTGAATGTGTTTGCGGTGGATAATGTATTGCAGAGAATCGCGGATCCCTGTTTCGTCGGTGCGACAATTCTGACCGACAGCGATGTGGGGGCGAAAGTTGTTCGCAAGAATGCGCCGGATGAAAGAATCGGCGTGATATGCCTGGAGGATGGAAGACCGTCAATCGTGGAATATTATGAACTGACGGAGGAACTGATGAATGCCAGAGACGAGAACGGCGAGCCCGCATACAGTTTCGGCGTTATACTGAATTATCTGTTCCGTGAAAAAGCACTGGAGGAAATCGTTGCAAAGAAGTTGCCTCTTCATATTGTAGAGAAAAAGATTCCCTGTCTGAATGAAGCAGGAGAACTGATCAGACCGGAAGAGCCAAACGGCTACAAATACGAGCAGCTCGTGCTGGATATGATTCACGAACTGGATTCCTGCCTGCCCTATGAGGTAGAAAGAAATTATGAGTTTGCTCCGATCAAAAATAAAACCGGCATCGATTCCGTAGAAAGCGCAAGAGTGTTGTGTCAGGAGAATGGAATTGAATTGTAAAATCCTCAAACTTAACATTTTGACAGATATGAGCAACATTCCGCGCTTGTATAAAAACCCGAATTAAGCGTAAAGTATTAGGTATAGAAAACGGATTTTGAAATTCTCAAAGGAAACAAAAATTTGGAAAAGACACAAGGAGGTATTTTCTATGGCAATTTTAGTAACAGGCGGAGCAGGTTATATCGGCTCCCATACGGTAGTGGAGTTACAGAGTGCAGGCTATGATGTTGTTGTAGTAGACAATTTGTCCAATTCCAGTGAGAAATCATTAAAAAGGGTTGAGAAGATTACTGGAAAACCTGTAAAATTTTATAAGGCGGATATTTTGGACAGGGCCGCACTGGAAGAAGTATTTAATAAAGAAGAGATTGATTCCTGTATACATTTTGCAGGGTTGAAAGCGGTCGGCGAATCTGTGGCGAAACCATGGGAATATTATGAGAACAATATTGCGGGTACGCTGACGCTGGTAGATGTGATGAGAAAACATAATGTGAAAAATATTATTTTCTCATCTTCTGCGACGGTATACGGCGACCCCGCAATCATCCCGATCACGGAGGAATGCCCGAAAGGACAGTGTACGAATCCATACGGATGGACCAAGTCCATGTTGGAGCAGATTCTTTCCGATATGCAGAAAGCGGATCCGGAATGGAATGTCATCCTGCTTCGTTATTTCAATCCGATTGGTGCGCATCAGAGCGGAACCATCGGCGAGAACCCGAACGGGATTCCCAACAACCTTATGCCTTACATTACGCAGGTGGCAGTCGGCAAGCTGAAAGAACTGGGCGTATTCGGCAACGATTACGATACGCCGGACGGTACGGGCGTGCGCGATTATATCCATGTTGTGGATTTGGCGGTCGGTCATGTGAAGGCTCTGAAGAAGATTGAAGAAAAAGCCGGACTCTGTATTTATAACCTTGGTACGGGCACGGGATACAGCGTCCTGGATATAGTGAAGAATTTCGAGGAAGCGACCGGCGTGAAGATTCCTTATGCTATTAAAGACAGACGCCCTGGCGATATCGCAACCTGCTATTCCAACGCGCAGAAAGCGAAAGACGAACTGGGATGGGAAGCGCAGTACGGTATCAAAGAAATGTGTGCCGATTCCTGGAGATGGCAGAGCAATAATCCGAACGGCTATGACGACTAGCGTGAGAAGAACTTCTAGAGCTCATACAGCAAAAGCCTGATACTCAGGCTTGGCTGTTTCGCAAAGTCAGCATAGCTGACTTGGAAGTTCTACGATTTGCCGAAGGCAAATCTTTCTCACGCTGGAGAATGCCTAAAAAGCGGCATTCTCCCTGACAAACTTGTTTGTCTTGAGATTTTGAGATTCCGCAAAGCGGAATCATGGGGGATAGCGTGAGAAGAAAATATTGTATAACTTGAAAGAGAGCAGGCGGTATGACCTGCTCTTTTATCCGGCAATCAGCCTCTAACGAAAACTGTTTTCCACGACGCCCGGAAGCAGGGTATAAATAGGACAGCCAATCTGTTTTTCAAATAATTCTTTAATCTCTAAAATTTTTTTCCATCTGTCTGTAGTTGCCGGATGTACGCCGTATCGTATTGTTACGTCTACAAATCTTTTTTCCAGAAGGCAGAAGCCTGTAGGCATAGCCAGTGCGTCACATAGCTGTACCAGACGGTCATAATCGTCATAGACAGCATTTGCGACAAACTCTTTCATAAACTGGTAATCATCATCACTGACATCGAACTTTCCGATAGAAGTATCAATATCCTGTATCATGAACGCGTGGGATATACAGATCTGTGCTGCTTTTTTCCACCCACGTTCCATACAGTAGCGATAGCCGTCTATCAAATGCTTTTCTGAGCTCACTCCGGCATAACGTCCAATATCGTGTAACAGTCCAAAAAGGTAAGCCTGACTGGCAGATAGGCTTTTACAGTGTGATGCGATATTTTTACAGGCTTCTGCCACATACCGGGAATAATCTGTCCATGCCCCCGGATTAGATTCTGACGCTTCTTTAAATGCCAGTTCCGCGGTCTGTTTGTTTAACTCCATTATTAGCTCCTTTCAAAAGGGCGGGCCTGCAGGTCAAGGCGCTCAGGCGCATATAGCGCCTTGAATCTGCCTCCTGTAAATAGCTGATTGATTTTACAGGTATCATTATAATGCAGTCAACATGAAAAAAATATTTCATTTCTGCCCTTATATATCACGATTCTGCCATTTCTTCCGATATTCTGACGGCGTACAATGTGCATATTCTCGAAAGACTTTTCCAAAATAGCTGCTGCTTCCCAAACCGCAGGCATGGCTGATAGTCGTAACAGGTTCCTGCCCTCTTGCCAGCATCTGACAAGCTGTTTGCAGGCGGTAAGCTTTTATATATTCTACGGGGGTCATATGCAGACAATTGCGGAATACTCTGAAACATTCCCTTTCACTAAGGTATGCTGCCGCCGCAAGCTCCGGGATAGAAATTTTCTCCGGGTAATGCTCGTGAATGTATATCATCATCAGTTTTATTTTATCATTGCTTCTATAATGTTTCCCTTTTTTCTTTTGAATAGGGTAAAATAGTTCAAAGAGCATTAGCCATATTTCCGACAGGGCATTGCGCAGCTTTATTTCATACCCCAAACCATCGTCTGGAAGATGAAATGCTTCAAGAATACGCTTCAAAATTTTTTCCTCTGCTGCATTATCTGGAAAAAGGGGAATTAACTCAATCTGTGGGGCTGTGACAATAGGAGTGATATATTTTTGTTCAATTCTGCTTCCCTGTTCCCCGGCAAGCAGGGAAACATCGAAAATATGAAGCAGTTGGATATTTTTCTCTATCTGTGACATTGCCTTTGTCATATGAAGCACATTGGAATTTACCATGCCGCCGCTTCCGGCGGGAAATAATATTTTTCCTCCAGGCGTATTATATTCAAGGCAGCCGCTTTCCATATAAAAAAGTTCTACCGTCTTGTGCCAATGCCACGGTACATGACGTCCTATATATTTGTCAAGTTCTGCTCTGGAAGCGATATAGGGAAAATCAAATTCAAAATCTGGAAGTAATTCTTCCTTGCTTCCGGTATAAAATTCAATGCTATGGATATTTTTCATGTATATTCACCTGCACATCTGTAATTCCATGTCAAATTTATGAATTAAATATACGGGAATGGCCCGGCAATTGTCAATCAATGCGGCATATTCTTCAACGGAAAAGAAAAAAGCAGGAATGAGGGGGATTTTATAGTTATGAGTATTTTTTAACCGAATGTAACCAGAATGTAACATCCACCGTTTATAATCAGAAAATAACAAAACAATCTGTGAAAGGGGTATTGTTAATTCTATGGAAATTTTAAAAGCAGTACATTTGAAGAAATATTATGAGAGCGGAGAAACGATTGTGAAAGCGGTGGATGATATCAGTTTTTCCATTGAAAAGGGAAGTTTCACCGCAATCGTCGGGACGTCGGGGAGCGGAAAGACGACATTGTTAAATCTGATCGGCGGTCTGGATTATGCGGACAGTGGAGAGGTCATCGTGGACGGGCATTCGATTTTGAAAATGAAGGAAGAAGAACTGACCATATTCCGCCGGAGAAATATCGGATTCATTTTTCAGAATTATAATCTGGTCTCGGTGCAGAATGTTTATAAGAACATCGTGCTTCCGATCAGGCTGGACGGCAACAGGCCGGATAAGGAATATATCGGACATATCTGTGATGTGCTGGGAATCGAAGGGAAGATGGACAGATATCCGAATCAGCTTTCCGGCGGGCAGCAGCAGCGGGTGGCAATCGCGAGGGCGCTTGCGGCGAAGCCGGCGGTTCTGCTCGCGGACGAACCCACCGGGAATCTGGATTCCAACACGAGCGCAGAGGTCATCGGGCTTTTGAAAATGACGGGAAAAGAATTTCATCAGACAATCGTTATGATCACGCATAACGAAGCGATTGCCCAGCTGGCGGACCGGGTCATTCATTTGGAAGACGGTAAGATTGTCGGGGATAAGGCCGGAGAAGGGGGGCAGGAAAGATGAACATCCTATTTCAAAATTCCAATGTCGGACTGGAAAAAGAACTGGCGGCGGAGGATTACAAAGCCCATCCGGTCAGAAACAGGATGGCGATACTTGCGGTAGCGTTGACTGCTATTTTGATCTGTGTTGTTTTCACTGTCGGATTCGGCTTTGTCGGAGCCATGAACTTGTCTTTCGGAGCGTCGCCCGGGCCGGGAGCAGACAGCTGCTGCATCTATGGAGATGAGGAAATCCTGGCGCGGGTGAGGGAACTTCCCCAGGTGGACTGGGCAGCTTATGTAAAAAGGTGCAGCACGACCTATCTTCATAATAAAGAATTTTCAGGCCTGGAGGTCCGTCTGTTCATTGCGGATGACTTGCATTATGAGAAAAACATGGTGGAGCTGATTGCGGGGAAGTATCCTGAGAAAGCGGACGAAATCCTCGTATCGGATACCTTGTCCAAGCGGCTTGGACTGGAGGAAAAAATCGGGGCGGAGTACACCCTGACGGTCGTCATACAGGATGAAGGAGAAGAAGTGGAGCAGGACGTTCCCATGACGGTGTGCGGTTATTACCGGAACCCGCTGGGGAATGTCAGCAGTATATATGAAGAAATTTATACAGGAGAAGATTTTCTTCCGACTTATAATCCGCTGTTGGCAGAAGGTTACGATACAATTTATGTGAAACTGAACAATCTGGATTTCTGGAAGCTTGGGCATGACAGGGAGGAAAAACTGGCAGAAGTGGATGCGCTCGTCGGCGGAAATGGAAACGGATATAAAATGAGCGATATGGGCGGCGGCGTCATGGCGCTGGTCTTTGTAATTATTTTCATGATTATGTTCTGCGGGTATATTTTCATTTATAATGTATTTGATATATCCATTGTCAATGACATTCGGTTTTACGGGGAATTGAAAACCATCGGTATGACGGCTGGGCAGCTGCGGCGGATGCTCTTTTACCAGATGAACCGGATTTCTTTGTGGGGAATCGTCATCGGAAGCCTGATCGGATATGGCATCGGGCGGTTTGCTTCCAGGGAAATCGTTGCGGGATTTGCCGAAGGGATTGCGATGTATTATCAGCCGGCAGGGCCTTTGAAATCTTTTGCCCTGAGCGCGGTTTTTGCATGGATTACCGTTTATATCAGTACCAGACGGCCTTTTCGGAAGGCGTGCGCCATCTCTCCGGTAGAGGCGGCCAGATACCGTGGGAAACAGAAAAAGGGAGTCTTTTCGGTACTTTCCTTCGGCATCAGCGGCATTCTGTTCCTGATGGTTTATACCATATCGGCGGGTTATCAGGTGGATGTGATGATGGAACGGTATAATGAAACGGATTTCCGTATCAGACATAAGGGCAGTATGTGGATGCAGGACGAAGCTTATCAGCCGATCAGTCAGAATCTGGTCGCATCGCTGGAGGCGCTTGATTTTACAGAAAATTTCGGACTGATCTATCAGGCAAGAACGAAGCCGGATTATTTTTTATGGAACGGCTCATACAAGTACGAAGCTTCCATTGGGGAAATTGGAAAAGAGGGAGAGCTTGCGGAAGAAATGCGTGCCTATAATGCACACTTTAGAGAAATGGGCGGTGACATGGATGAATTTCCGGAAAACGAAAGAGGAAATTATAAGGTTCGGGTACTCGGCGTGCCGCCGGAATATCTGGCCCGGGATGAAAAATATCTGGACGTGCTGGAAGGCAGCCTGGATGCGGAAAAATTTGCAGAGGGCGGCTATATGATATATAAACGCCTGCTGTTGGTGGGGAAAGAGAAGACGCGCGCGCTGACGGAGGGAATGGAATATCAGGTACATGCGGGCGATCAGGTCACGGTGCGCTTTTATGATGACGCAGCACAGCATTATGTGGAGAAAACTTATACGATCATGGCAATTGTTGTTGATGACAGTATGTTTTCGACGTCGAATACGAAAAACGGTAACATTATCATAAGCGATGAAGAATTTTGCAGTATTTATTCCAACCATGAGAATCTCGTGAGCGGTATCTGCTTTGATGCTTCGCAGAAATTTGACAGCAAGAGCCTGGAGGCCGGAAAGGCACAGTATGAGACGGTGGAGAAAATTCTGGAAGAGGACGGTAATCTGCAGCTTATGCTTGACGCAAAATACCAGGATGGCGTATATTCTGCAGGAAACAAGAAAATTCTCACGGTTTTTGGTATGTTTCTTGCGGCGGTCGTCGGCCTGATCGGCATTGCCAATCTGATCAACACGGTGACGACGGATGTGATGGCGAGAAAACTGGAATATGCCGCGATGCAGTCTATTGGTATGACCGGGAAACAGATGGAACGGGATATTTTTATAAAATATGCCCGCTATATCCTGACATCGGTAGGGATTGCCGCAGTATTTGGTTCGCTGATCACTTACCAGGCAGCCGAAAATCCAACGTTTACGGGATTTTCCCTTCCGGCGTTTGCGCAGGCATTCACGATTTTTCTTGTTTTTTCCATCTTGCTCAGTGCGGCGATGGCGCGGATTCTGACACGGGTCATGAGCAGAAAGTCGATTGTAGAGAGGCTGCGGGAAGCGGTGTAAGGAGTTTTTTACAGGAATTGAAAAGGATGAAGCGGTATCATGGGGGAAGGGTATGGAACAGCATATTTTAGTTATTGAAGATGATAGAACATTAAATGCCGGGATTGTATTTGCGCTGGAAAAAGAAGGCTATGCCGTACACAGTGCGCATAGTCTTCTGGAGGCGGAAAAACGTCTTCGGCAGAAAATGAATCTGATTCTGCTCGATGTGAATCTGCCTGACGGAGACGGACGGGATTTTCTGCAGAATATCCTCGCGGGACAGCCTGTCCCGGTAATCTGCCTGACGGCGCTCGATACGGAGGAGGATATGCTAAAGGGATTCCGCGCAGGCTGTGACGATTATGTGACAAAACCCTTTTCCATGCCGGTGCTTGTGATGAAAATCAAGGCGCTGTTAAAGCGCAGCGAAGGATCGTCGAGGCAGATTTATGCTTCCGGCGATCTGCTCTATGATTTTGAAGGTAAGACATTAAGAAAGCGTGACAGCGTGGTAGAACTTACCGCGCTGGAAGTGCGGATGCTGGAGTTTTTTATTCGGAACAGAGGCATTGTACTGACAAGGGAAAATCTGCTGGATAAAATCTGGGATGCGGAAGAACGGTATGTGGAAGAGCGGACGCTGAATGTCAGCGTCCGCAGGCTGCGCAAGAAGATAGAAGATAATCCGGAAGAACCGAGGTATATCAGGACGGTGTTCGGGATTGGATATAAATTTGAAGTATAGAAGGGAAAGGGCATGGTCATGGGCGATGAGAAATAGGGTAATACAGCGTCTGCAAAGGGGAGAAGGGACGGACAGGATATGGCTGGGCGGTGTAGGCGGGACGCTCATACTGTTTTGGCTGTTTCTGTCCACAGCTGCCTTCTGGCAGGATTATATTATGGTATGGGCGGTGCTGTACGGTATGATGAATCTGCTCGTATTTATCGTGGTATATCTTTTCCTGGCGCGACATGTAAATGGGACTTTGTATGTACTCAGCGATATGGTGGAGGAGCTGATCGGCGGAAAAGAGAAAATAGAATTTTCGCCTGTAGAAGATACGGTTCTGTCCAAATTACAGGGACAGCTTTTGAAATTATATGATATTCTGCAATCCCACAAAGAGCGTGAACAGAAGATTCGGAAACAGCTCGATGAAAATATCGGCAATCTGGTGCATCAGATCAGTACGCCGATTACCAATCTCCAATTATATGTCGGTTTTTTAAAAAGAGACGATTTGACACCGACGGAAAGGGAGAAATTCATGTCCTGTATGGAAGAGCAGGCACAGAAGCTTTTCTGGCTTGGAGAGAGTTTTTCCAAAATATCCCGTCTGGAAACGGGCATCATTCGCCTGAAGCCGGAAAGACAGAAAGTCGAAGCCGTCATTTTAGGCGCCATCGGTCAGGCCATGGTCAAAGCGGAGAACAAAGGGATGGAAATTTCTCTGTCCGGAGAAACACAGGCCGTTGCGCTGCTCGACCTTAAATGGACAACGGAAGCCCTGTTCAACATTCTGGATAATGCCGTAAAATACGGTAAATCCGGGACGTCGATACAGATAGCCGTGACCGATCTTACGAATTATATCAGGATTGCAGTACGGAATGAAAGCGAAATAAAGATTTCCCCCCATGAGTATCATCTGCTTTTCAAACGTTTTTACCGTGGGAAGACAAACACCGTGACCGAGGGCATAGGCTTGGGCTTATACATCGCAAGAAAAATATTAGAGGATGAAAAAGCCTATATCAAAGCCGAAACAAGACCGGACGGTATGACGGAGTTTACCGTTTTCTTATATAAGGGATAGCGTTATAGTAGAAGCTGCCGGGCAGAGCAATTTTTACAAATCCCCCAAATTGTAAATTGTTTTTTACAACCCCCTATTCTAAAATTGTGCTCACAAGGACATTGGTAAAGGAGGCATCATTGTGAGCAGATCACAACAGACACCGGAACAGGATTCCAATATCATGATAAAAATTTCCAGTTTTATTGTTGATAAGAGGAACCTGTTCTTTCTAATTTATATCATTTTAATTATCTTTTCGGCTTTTTCAAGGAACTGGGTACAGGTAGAAAATGAACTTTCCGCTTATCTGCCGGAAACGGCGGAGACCTGTCAGGGGCTGGATTTGATGGAGGAACAGTTCATTACATATGGAACCGCGAAGATCATGGTGACAAATATTGAATATGATGCGGCGCAGAAACTGGCGGATGAAATAGAAGCGATGGACACGGTCGGAATGCTCGCTTTTGACAATACGACAGACCATTACAATAACTTCTCCGCACTGTACGATGTCACCTTCGATTATGATGAAACGGACGATAAATGTCTGGAAGCATTGGAGACGTTAAAGGAGTATCTTTCGGGATACGATTTCTATGTTTCGACTTCCCTGGGCGACCAGTCCTCGGAAACAATCGCTTCGGAGATGAGCGTCATTATCGTGTGGGTCGCGGTAATCGTCGTTGCTGTGCTTTTACTGACTTCCCAGACCTGGGCGGAGGTTCCGGTATTACTTCTGACATTTGTGTCGGCTGCCATTCTGAGCATGGGAACGAATTTCGTTTTCGGTACGATTTCTTTTGTATCCAATTCCGTGACCGTTGTATTACAGTTGGCGCTTTCCATCGACTATGCGATCATTTTGTGTAACCGTTATAAAGAAGAGCATGCGACGCTGCCAATCCGGGATGCGGCAATCATTGCCCTGAGTAAGTCGATACCGGAGATATCGTCTTCCAGCTTGACGACCATCGGCGGTCTGATCGCGATGATGTTCATGCAGTTCGGAATCGGAAGCGACATGGCAATCTGCCTGATTAAAGCGATCATTTTGAGTTTGATGTCCGTCTTTTTGCTGATGCCGGGGCTGATTGTTCTGTTCGGAAATCTGATGGATAAGACCGTTCATAAGAACTTTGTGCCGAAGATTCCATTCGTCGGAAAGTTTGCTTATAAAACGAGGTTTTTTGTGCCGCCGGTGTTCGTGGCGATATTGGTCGTTTTCTTTATTTTACAGAAGAATTGTCCTTATGTTTACGGTTATAGTACGCTGACGACGCCGCTGCTCAACCAGTATCAGATTGCGGACAATATGATAGAAGAAAGTTTCGGAGAGACGAACTTTGTGGCTCTGATCGTGCCTGCCGGAAATTATGACAAAGAAAGTAAATTGTTAAGAGATATCGACGCGCGGGCGGAAGTCGATTATTCCGTTGGATTATCCAATACGGAGGCGATGGACGGCTATATGCTGACGGATAAGTTGTCGGCAAGGCAGTTCTCCGAACTTCTGGAACTGGACTATGAAGTGGCGGAACTGCTCTACATGGCCTATGCGGTCAACGATGAGAACTATGCCAAGCTGGTGAGTGGTATTTCCACATACAGCGTACCCCTCATTGATATGATCATGTTCCTGTATGAAGAGGTGGAGGAAGGTTATGTCACGCTGGAAGACGATCTGATGGATACGCTGGAAAGCGCTTATCAGCAGATGAATATTGCCAAAGAACAGCTGCAGGGCGAGGAGTACAGCCGTATGCTCATCTATCTGAACCTGCCTGAGGAAGGCGATGAGACATTTGCTTTTCTGGATGAAATGCACGAAATAGCCCGTAAATATTATGAGGAAGGTACGATTCTCGTTGTCGGAGAGTCTACCAGCCAGTATGATCTCTGTAAGACTTTTTCCAGAGATAATACGGTGGTCAATGTGGTATCCATTCTGGCGGTTCTGGCGGTACTTCTTTTTACTTTCAAATCGGCCGGAATGCCGGTACTGCTGATTATCGTCATTCAGGGAAGTATCTGGATAAATTTCTCTTTCCCGGCTTTGATGAAGTCCAATCTTTTCTTTATGAGCTATCTGATCGTCAGCTCGATTCAGATGGGCGCCAATATTGATTATGCAATCGTTATTTCCGGGCGGTTCATGGAGCTGAAGGAGAAGATGAACAAAAAAGATGCGATCATCGAAACGATGAATTTTGCTTTTCCGACGATCATTACATCGGGCTCCATGTTGGCAATTGCCGGCGTTTTGATCGGACAGATGACTTCCGAAGCGGCAATCGCGGGTATCGGACAGTGTCTTGGGCGCGGTACGTTTATTTCCATATTCATCGTTATGTTTATCCTGCCACAGATACTTTTGCTCGGGGAAAAGATTATTGAAAAGACATCCTTCACCGTTTCCATGCCGGTCATGACGCAGAAAGCGAGCGGGCTTGTCAGCGTCAACGGCAAGATTCGGGGACAGATCAACGGAATTGTCATCGGTGAGATTCACGGAATCGTGCGCGGTGAAGTCAATGCCATTATGGAAGTGGGCGATATGATACCGCTCGGAGAAGTGGATGCGACGCTGCTTGCGATAGAGGCCGGCAGCGGAGAAAACGAGAAGACAGGGCCGGAAGATGTGGGGCCGGATACGGATAGAACACAAGATGTGGTCAGAAAAAAAAGAGAGGAGGCAGACAGCCATGAATAGACAAAAATCTGTCATAAAAGGCATAAAAAAATATCTGTCACGGCGAAAACTGCTGTCACAGAAAAATGATTTGTCAAAGAACTACTATAGAATCGTCAGCATGCTTATGCTTCCTGTGCTTGTCATGACATTTGTGTCAGAAAATGTGGCATTTGCAGCAGAGGAAAAGAAGGAAGAAACACAGGAAAAAGAGGCTGAAACAGAAACGGGAGTCGATGGAGCAGCGGCAGTAGAAAATGCGCTGCTGCAAGCAGAAGGAGAGATGGCTGCGGTTTCGGCAGAGGGTAAAGAGGTGATTAATGTCAGGACTGCCGAAGAGCTTTTAGCGGTTGCCGAAAAATGTGATACAGATGTCTGGTCTGCAGATAAGTTGATCGAGCTGCAGGAAGACATTTCCCTTGCGGGTATTGATTTTGAACCAATTGCGGTATTTGCAGGCACTTTTAACGGAAACGGACATACGATCAGCGATTTTCATTATGTGGGTTCCGGGTATGCAGACGGTTTTTTCCGTTATATCGCGCCGACGGGCATCGTCCAGAACCTGACGATATCTGGCTGGGTCAAAACGGAGAACGAGGAAAAGTGTACGGGCGGCTTCTGCGGTATTAATGGCGGTTGGATTCTGGAATGTACTTTTTCCGGACGGGTGGAAGGAAAATCGGAAACCGGCGGTATTGTCGGGGAGAATGAAAGCACCGGTACGATCAGCACCTGTTCCGTCATCGGTTCGGTAACGGGATATGACCGGGCAGGCGGTATTGCGGGCGGTAATTACGGCACGATTCGGAATTGCACGAATAAAGCGGGTATCAACAGTGACAGCTCCTGGCTGGAGGAAGCGGATGAGTCGGGACTGGAATGGCTGCTGGAAGACATCGAGGAACGGAAGCTGATCAGCGGAACGGATATCGGCGGTATCGCGGGATATTCCAAAGGTCTTCTGATCAACTGCAATAACGAGGGCGTTGTCGGTTACGAACATAACGGCTATAACATCGGCGGCATCGTGGGCAGACAGTCCGGGCAGGTCTTTTTCTGCAATAACAACGGTCAGGTGTATGGGCGTAAGGATGTAGGCGGTATTGTCGGACAGATGGAGCCGCATATCAGTGTAGAAGAGGCGGAATCGCTTTCGGAAGCAGTACAGCGGCTTCACGATCTGGTGGATATCTTTTTGAATGATGCCGGTAAAACACAGGATACGGTAAATGCGGATTTTGATATTCTGCGCAGTCATTCGGATGAAGCACTGAAAAATGCGGATTCCATTGCGAACAAAACAACGGATTTTATTGATGATAATATTTCTGCGGTCAATGAGGCTGCCGACCGGATGCGCTACTGCATGGAGCAGATTCCTTATATTGCGGATGATGTTTCCTCTGCCATAGACAGCATGAATGAGACGGCGGATGCGCTCGGCAGAGTGGCCGATGTGCTTGATCTGAACGGAAAAGCCGGCGATACGGTATACGATGAGACGGCGCATACTCGTCTGTCGCTCGTGTCCGGGGTGGGAGGCGACGTTTATACGAACAGTGCCCTGCCAGCCGAGGGAGAGACGGTCACGTTGTCGGTCGTGTCGGAGGAAGGATACCGGCTGAGTTACATCAGCGCGGCCGATGCTTCGAAAACAACCATTGAACTGACGATGCTCAGCGATACGGAATACGCTTTTGTCATGCCGTCCGGAAATGTTGTGGTCAAAGCGGAGTTTGTATATGACGGTAGTGTCACGTCAGATGCGGGAGATGGCAGCGTATCGGTGGTGGTGCCTTCTGCCAGTTCGAGAAACGACGGAAGCAGCCTGGGCAGCCAGACAGACAGCAATGGAGGCCAGACAGACAGCAATGGAGGCCAGACAAACAGCAATGGAGGCCAGACAAACAGCAATGGAGGCCAGACAAACAGCAATGGAGATCAGACAAACGGAAATGACGGCCAGACAAATAATAATATCAGTCAGACAGGCAATAATGGTGCAGGTCTGGACGCGGATGGGAATGCATCGACCGATGGCACGGACGAATCTGATAACGGTGACAGCGGAGCAGAGAATCCGGATGATCGGACGGACGATGCCGGAAATGAACCGGAAAGCAATTCGGAAGATTTGGATGGCGGCAGGGATGATGCAGGAAGTGAGCAGCCTGATGAATCGGTCGAAGATTCAAACGGAACGGCGGAGGAAGTATCGGATTCGGATAACGAAGCGGATGCAGGCGATGTTGCGCATGACGTGGCTGCGCTGGACGACGGGAAAATCGGTGCGGACCATCAGTTCAGAAAACTGGTCAACGCTACGGATGCCTTGAATGGTGCGGAGTATACGATTACAGTTTTGAAAAACGGAGATACGGAAAGTACAGTCAGTGCTCATGCGGACGATGTTGTAGTCGTTAATGTGCAGCCGGACAGCGGTTGTCAGGCGTCCATACATATAACGGCTGGCGGGGGAGAGATTTCTTTTACAGAGAAAATGGAAGGGCGTGCCTACCAGTTTATAATGCCGGCTGCGGATGTGGATGTAGCGGTCAGCTTCGTAAAAGCAGGAGTCATTGTGGAATCCAATGCGGGCGGTAAGGCGGATTATACCGTATCCGGCAGCAAACTCACGCTGCAGGTCAGACCGAATGCAGGCTATGCGGAAAAAGATCATCCGACCGTTGTCGATAGTGCCGGAAGTCAGCTGATGATTTCCAGAAAAAGTGCGGGTGCCTATGTTTACGAGGTGGATATGACAAGCGCGAATCCGCCAGTCAGAGTGAAGATAACCTTTACGGCAAGCACGGATTCTGCGGCAGTAAGCGCTTCCAGAGATAATTTGAGTGAGAACGTCAGTCTGTTAAAGACACAGATGCAGAGTGTTTCCGATACCATGTCAAAAATTGACCAGCTTGTCAGCGGAAAGACATTGGATGATATAAAGAACGACGAAGAACTGATCGGCTATATCCTGGATCTGGCGCAGGATTTATCCGATGCGGGAAATACGCTTTCCTATATTTTAAGCGATCTTGCATCTATCTCGAATGTCATGAGTCCTTATATGGAGGAAGCGTTGAAGCAGGTGGATGTAGAACTGGATTATGTAATTGCCGATCTGGAGGATGTTTTTTCCAGGCTGGATTCCGCTTTTGACAGAGTGCGTTCAACGGTGGTCTATGTGACCGGTAAGTTTGATATTCAGTTTACGGAATTGGGTTCTGAAATGGATGAGTCCATTAACGGTCTGTTCGATCAGCTGAATGCGATTACGACCTATGCGGGCCAGATCAATGATGACCTCGATGTTCATTCCGATATTTTGGAAGCGGATATGCACGCGGTAAATGATCAGATCAATTTTATTTTTCAACTTTTTGTAGAACGAATTGATGATGTGGAGGAACTGTATTTTGACGGAGACGGCTATGAGGATATTTCGGATGAAGATATCGATGCCAGTACGGCCGGCAAAGTAGAGCGTTCTGTTAACAACGGTGTTGTAAAGGGCGATATCAATGTCGGCGGAATCGCCGGTTCAATGGCAATTGACGAAGAGGACCCGGAAGGAAACGCGGCCGGAAGTGTGAATCGTTCCTTCGGAAGCCGCTATCTGACGAGATGCATTCTGGCCGGCTGCGAAAACAACGGACAGATTACCGTCAAAAAGGATGGTGCCGGCGGAATTGTAGGCTATATGAATCTTGGCATTGTGACAGACTGTGAAGCATACGGCAGTGTGGAGAGTACGGAAGGGGAATACGTCGGCGGTATCAGCGGGGAATCCCTGGCTTTGATCAGAAACTGCTGGTCGCTGACTTCCCTGAAAGGTTCCCGGTATGTCGGTGGGATCGCCGGCGCCGGTACGAAGATTCAAAACTGCCATGCGATGGTCCTGATTGATGGCGAGGCGGTGCGAAAAGGTGCAATTGTCGGCTGGCTGGAAACCGAAGAAGACGAACGAATAGGATTTAGTGAGGATATAAACGGCAATTTCTTTGTCGGCGGTACATTGCGCGGTATCGATGATGTGAGCTATGCCGGTATTGCCGAGCCTGTCACTTATGAGGAATTGCTGGCGGTAGAAGGAATTCCCCTGCAGTACAGACATTTGCAGCTGACTTTTATCGCAAACGACAAAGTGGTAGACCGGATTGAAGTAAAGTATGGAAAAGCGCTTTCGGAAATCGAATTTCCTCAGACGCCTCCTGTTCCGGGAAGCTATGGAAAATGGCCGGATGTTACGGAAATGAAGATGATTGGAAACATTACGCTGGAAGCGGAATACAGCGACACGATTACGACGCTGACCAGCGTTGAAAAAGGAACTGTGGCAGTGGACAATGTTGAGGAAAATCCGGATAAACCATATGCGTATATCGAGGGAATCTATACGGATGATGCTGTCCTGTCTGCTTTAGTCACGGAATATACGGCACAGCAGACGAAAGAGGAAATGAATCAGAAGGCGGAATCCGCTGTTTATGAAATTCGTGTAGAGAATGGCGGCCTGTCCGATGATACTGTATCCAGTGTGAGACTTTTGAATCCTTATGGTAAGATCAGAACCGTATTCGGCCTCGTTGATGGAACATGGCAGGAAATCAGCTATAAGGAATATGGTCAGTATATTCAGGTAAAAATGGCAGGTGCGTCGGCTTCTTACTGCATTGTATCGGGAGACAGGGCAGGATTCTGGATGTGGTATGCTGCAGGCGGAGCAGCAGCTTTGCTGCTGATCGGGATTGCGGTCATGCGAAAACGCGGGAAACAGAAAGGAAAAGTATGAGAAAAAAGCATAAGCGGTAAAAGTGATAAGGGGGCGGTAAGCCCCCTTGTTATGTAAGTTCACCGACTGCTATGCCATGTGTCTTTAACAATGCGCGCAGCTTTATGTTTTCTGAGTTGGCTGCCAGAAGCTGGGAATCTTTCTTTTGCAGTTTTAAATTCAGCAGGGCGGTTTCGTCCTGCAGTTTCTTTTCGAATTCAGCTGTCATTTTGCCAGTCAGTTTAGCGGTAACTTCGTTGGTTACTTTAGTGGTAACTTCATTGGTTACTTTAGCGGTAACTTCGCTAGTCACTTTAGCAGTCACCTCACGCGTCACCTTGGCGGTCACGCGTTCTGTTATCTGGTCTTCCATATCGCTGTAGGAAGGAATGATTGGCGTCAGCATTTTCGTTACCTCCTCATGTAGTTTCGGATTTTGTATGAGTATCTGGTCGGCAGCCATCCGAATATAATTGATATAATCTTTGTATTGCCGTTGTGTAATATATTTTTCTAAAAGTTCGTCTT
Organism: uncultured Lachnospiraceae bacterium; assembly: GCA_910579395.1. GTDB lineage: Bacteria > Bacillota > Clostridia > Lachnospirales > Lachnospiraceae > UBA3282. The sequence goes on from CAJTUC010000022.1 coordinate 34,491, forward strand.
TTAATATAATTATAATCTCATTTACGAACACTGTCAATTCTTTTTGCGTTACGGGATTTCTTTTTACATTGAGGCGTGGGCGGAAGCGCAGGAGCGTAAAAGGAAGAAAAAGTGTCAGGTGATTTTCACGAATCTGTTGGAGCGAATAGTTCTGAACTTTGACGATTGTAACGATATACAGGATTTGCGATGTGTTGGAAAGGTGGATTCTGCAGGTGCTTTTTTCTGAAACGGTGCCGTTACTGTCGAGATGTAAAATGATGGAGGCAGGAAAGCGGAGAGTATAGGGAATGTTCCTATCTGCATCAATGTCCTGTGCGGCATTCGTCTGTTTTTCTTTCGAGATGCCATATAGAAGCGCGATATGGGTATCGTATTCAAACATACGGAAGGACATGTATTCATCCTTTCTGGTTTGACATTCCAGATGATAGAGATCTGTTCCGGCAATCCGCATGACGACATCGGCAAAAATGGAAGAAAGATTTTGAGGAGTGGCTTTTCCGGGCGCAGCATATTCTGCTGCGAGCAGTTCCACCGAAGTATCTTTCGGATATTCTTTTCCAAAAATATGCTTCAAAAGTGGAAAAAGCTGTTCGGGCATATGATGAATGATTGATTTGAGAATGCTGTCCCATAATTTTTGGGCAGGCGGAGAAGAGAATTGGCTGTGCATAGAATTGCTGTTCATAAAACGGACCCTTTCATGATGCGGCAGGATAAAAATCCTGTAATCGATAACAAAATAGACAGGCAAAAGCCCTACAGATTATTATAAAAAGACATCGTTACTTTTTACGAAATAAAGTATAACATTTTAAAAAGAAAAAAGCAATGTTTTTCTGATAAATCATCAAAAAGGAAGAAAAAGACTTTTATGAAGGATTTCATAAAAAAACTCCATAAAAATTTTATGGAGTTCTGTGAAAACGTATTCTCAATGACTTTTTATCAGCCTGCGACATTTGGGCCGCAGGCCCAATATTCGCAAGACGAATAAATTCGTCTATGAAAAGTCTTTGATTTTTTAATCTATGCTACATACAAATACATAAAGATAAAATGACAAATGCTTCCGCCCATAACGAATAGATGAAAAATCTCATGGGAACCGAAATACTGATGTCTGCTGTTAAAGAGCGGCAGCTTTAAAGCATAGATGACACCGCCCGCCGTGTAAATAATACCGCCGGCCAACAGCCAGAGAAAAGCGCTGTGGGGCAGCGTGTTCCATAATTGTCCAAAAACGCCGAGGCAGACCCATCCCATGGCGATGTAAATGACGGAAGAAAACCATTTCGGGCAGGTGATCCACAAAGCCTTGACCAGCATTCCGATGACAGCGATCGTCCAGACAACGGCTAAAAGCGTGTATCCAAGCCGGCCGCCGAGAACGATCAGGCAGACAGGGGTATAGGAGCCGGCTATCAGCACGAAAATCATCATGTGATCGATTTTGCGGAAAATCTTTAAAATCCGGTCTTTGACAGTGACGCTGTGATAGAGTGCACTTGCGCCGTATAATGCGATCATGCTGAGCATAAAGACCGCCATTGCAAAAAATGCGGTAAAGCCGTCCGAAACGGCCGCTTTTATCAAAAGGGGTGTGGAAGCAAAAACTGCCAGCATCATGCCGATAAAATGAGTAATAGCGCTTCCGGGTTCACGAATTGTTATTTGCATAATATCTCCTCCTTCTCTTCATTTTACAGAAAACACATGAAGAAACACGACAAGTAGTTTTAAAAACTACATATGATATATATTAAATCTACACCTTATAATATGCAAAGTCAATATAAAAGATACAATCTTTGCAAATTCCTGCAAATTTTCAACAAATCTTCACAAAATCTAAAAAGAATGACGTGTAAAATGGTTTGTGATAAAATGTTTCTGGCTGGAAATGTGAAAAACTTTGAAATGAGGATTTAAGTATGGAGTCACACAAAATTCTACTCGTTGAGGACGATGCCGAAATCAGCGAGATGTTAAAAAATTACCTGACTGCAGAGAACTATGATGTGACCTGCGCTTTTGACGGACAGGAGGCATGCATGCAGTTCGATGCCGCTTCATTCAGCCTCGTGCTTTTGGACCTGATGATACCAAAGGTAAGCGGCATGGATGTGTTGCAGCATATCAGACGAAGCAATTTTGTCCCGGTCATTATTTTGTCGGCAAAGGATACGGAAACGGATAAAACACTGGGGCTGGCATTGGGAGCGGATGACTATATTACGAAACCTTTTTCCGTTGTGGAAGTTCTGGCGCGGATTAGGGCGAATATACGCAGGGCGACCCAGTATGACGGCGCTTTGGCAGCGGTGCCTTCCGTTTTGGCTTCGAAAAAAACTGCGGATACAGAGGATGTTCTCACTGTAGGGGAATTGACGATGAATTTGTCAGATTATACGCTGACTAAAAGCGGAGAGGCGGTGGAACTGACTGCAAAGGAATTTGAAATTTTGAAACTGTTCATGCAGAACTCCAAAAAGGTCTACACAAAGGAGCAGCTCTATTCTCTTGTGTGGAACGATGCCTATCTGGGGGATGAAAATGCCGTTAATGTGCATATCAGCAGGTTAAGAAATAAAATCGAGGATGATTCCCGCAATCCCAGGTATATTTTGACGGTTTGGGGGATTGGGTATAAGTTGGGGAGTTGAAGGAGAGGTTGGTGGTTCGGGCGTCCGGGCAGCGTATCGTTCCTTTGGAGGCACGCTTGCGCTCCGCGAAAAGACGTAGCGGTACTAAACTCAAAGCCGGTATAACCGTCTTTTCGTTAAGTGCCCACGCTTTTCAAGGGCCTCCGCCAGGAACGATACGCTGCCCGGACGCTTGAATCAACAGGAAGAGGATATGAGGTTATGAGTTACGAAACGATTTTGTTTTTTCTGCTTCTTTTTATCGTACTTTTGCTTGGCATTATTCTTTACCAGCATGTCGCCTTTCGCGTGGGAATGAGGGCGAGGCTTCGGGAGATTAGTGGAAAATTGAAAGAAATCAATGATACGGGGAGCGATGAGAAGATTTTTGCTTTTACGGATGTTCCGGAATTGATGGAGCTGATGGCGCAGATGAACAGGCTTTTGGAAAAGCATGTAAAAACAGAGGCGGAGCGCCGCCGTTTTGAAATGGCTTCTAAGAAGATGCTTTCCAATATTTCCCATGATATAAAAACGCCTATGACGGTCATTTTAGGTTATCTGGAAATTCTGCGGATGAACGGCGGGGATTCGGATGAGATGCTGGCAAAGACGGAACGGAAGGCAAAGGATGTCATGGAACTGATCAATCAGTTTTTTACTCTGGCGAAGCTGGAATCCGGCGATATGGCGCTCGAAGCTGCCAGCATTGATTTATGCGAAGTCTGCCGCGAAAGTATCCTTGATTTTTATGAGCTTTTGACAAAAGAAGATTTTGAAGTCGATATCGCGCTGCCGGAGGCGCCCGTCTATGTGCAGGGGAATCGGGAGGCTGTAGGACGTATCCTGTCCAACCTGATCTCCAATGTGATTCGTTACGGCGCAGAGGGAAAATATATCGGACTGTCCTTGTGGACAGATGAAAAGTCAGTATTTCTCGCGGTGACGGATAAGGGAAAAGGAATCGACAAAACTTTTGCGGACAGCGTATTTGAGCGGCTTTTTACAATGGAAGATTCCCGCAACCGCAACATACAGGGAAATGGCCTTGGCCTTGCGATTGCCCGGAATCTGGCGGTGCAGCTTGGAGGAACCCTTACGTTAGACAGCATTCCCTATGAAAAGACCGTCTTTACGCTCATGCTCCCAAAAGAAAGAAATTTGTAAGAATTGCGAAACAGTTTTGAAAATCCGGTCTGCTACAATGGGATTTGGAAAGGGGGCAAATAATATGCCATATATTATACAGACAAATCATCTTACAAAGACCATTGGCGGTAAAGAAATCGTGTCGGACGTCAGTCTTCATGTAAAAAAAGGAGAAATCTACGGATTTCTGGGTCCGAACGGGGCCGGAAAAACAAGCATCATGAAGATGCTGACGAATCTCTGGAAGCCGACAAGTGGAAGCATCGAACTTTTTGGAGAAATGCTTACGCCGAAATCTTATGAGGTTTTGAAACAGATGGGGAGCATGATAGAATTTCCCGTTTTTTATGAACATATGACGGGGTATGAGAATCTCAGGATTCATTGTGAATACATGGGTTATTATCAGCACAACAGTATCGAAAACGCGCTTGACATGTTGGAACTTGCGGATGCGGCGGGAAAACAGGTTCGGAATTATTCGCTTGGTATGAAAGAACGCCTCGGTATTGCCCGTGCCATTTTATGCAGGCCGGAACTTCTGATTCTCGATGAGCCGACGAACGGCCTTGATCCTGCGGGGATGAAACAGCTCCGCAGCCTTTTCAAAAAGCTTTCTGTAGAGTACGGGATTACCATTATGATTTCCAGCCATATTTTGTCGGAAATTGAAAGTATCGCCGATACGATTGGCGTTATCGCACACGGCAGAATGATGCAGGAAATCGGCATGAAAGAAGTTGAGCAGATGAGTCTTGCCTATCTGGAATTATTCGTTTCGGATGTCAAAAGAGCAGCTTTCGTACTGAGTGAAAAGTCGGGCCTTACGAATTTTAAGATTATGGAAAACGGAGAAATCCGCATCTATGATATGAGTGTTTCCACACAGGAACTGTCGAAGACGCTGATTATGAATAATGTCGAAGTGACAGCGCTTGGCAGGAAAACCGAAACGTTGGAAGATTATTTCCTGAAGCTGACCTCGGGGACGGATTCGGCAGAGGGCCGGATATGAGCGTGAAATTGAATTCGGAAACGGGTGTAAATGTTGCAAGTTGAGAAAGGTGTGTGATTATTGTGATAAAACTGATCAAACTGGAATGGAAAAAATATAACAATGGAAATGGCCTGATTACTGCGGCGCTTATCATGACGGCAATTCTGGCACTTTTTATTGTCGGGACGGCTGGAGAACTGCATTCTGCTGAGACAGTGGAAATCTATGGAAAAAGTATGATCGATGCGGCAGTGGACATCTTTACCCATATTTCTTATATCATTTTTACGGGCGTCATGCTCGCCATATTCCTGGTGGGGGCTTATGAGAAAAGAACGATCAACCTGATGTTTTCCTATCCGATCAAACGGCGGAAGATTATGTTGTCTAAAGTGCTTGCCGTGTGGATTTTTAATTATATCGCACTGGTTATCAGCAAATTACTGCTTTATGCGGTCCTGCTTACGACAAAGTCCTTTACGCATCTGTCGGCGGCGGATATCCCGATGGGCTCGCTGACTTTCTGGCTGAATCTTTTCTTGAGTTCTGCCGCAATGGTGAGCATTGCATTTATTGCTTTGCCGATCGGATTGAAGTTCAGATCTTCCAAAGCGGCTATTGTTGCCGCCGTGATCATTGCCTGCCTGACGCAGGGAAATATCGGCTCCTTTACGCTGGCGGACAGCGTGCCGTTTTATGGTTTCCTGTTCTTGTTGGCTGCGGTATCGGTTGTTCTGACGGTCTATGATGTGGAAACGAAGGATGTGATGTAGGATTAACAATAGGGGGTGGCGGTCAGGCTTTTGAAAGGCCTGTCCCTCAATCCTCCTCAATCACATGAATCTCCAGATAATCAAAATCAATACTTTCAATAAAATTATCCTGTGTAAAGCGGGTCTTGTCGTGCCGTTTAAAATCCTGAATATTGACATCCAGCCAGATTGGCTTGCCGAGGTCGAACTGACAGCATACTTCATCGAGGGCATGAAAGACTTTATGCGTCCTTGTATCATTCCTGTCGTCACAGATAACGGTATCTTTTAACATATGATTGTTCTGAAATTCTTTAGCCCATAAACGAAACATAACGTGACCCTTCTGCCATCGGCGGCTGAACTGTTACAGAGACATTATACAAATCCCCGGCCGAAATGTAAATATCATATAGAAGCATTTTCCCCTTTTTCTTTTTGCACAAAAATGTTAAAATGATGTCATGAAAATTACCAGAACAAATAAAACTCCAAAGAAAAACAATTTATTTTCCACCAATCTATCGACGCTGCCCAAGGACAGAAGATTTTTGAAATATACATTTGGCCTTGGTTTTTTGCTGGCATTGTCCTTTGTCACCGGCAGTATGCTTACCCATGAACACCGTACATGTCGAAGTGAAGTGGAAGTGGTTCAAATGATTGCTGTTCTCTGCGTTATGACATTTATGTCATCTATTGTGACAGGGCTGGTTTTAATGCTTTTAACGAAGCTGCGGGATGGCGGGATAAAGAGCCGGGCAGGCGCAAAAGAATACGACAGCTCGCGGGTGTTTGCTTTTTATGCGGTAGTTATCCTGCTCTGTTGGATGCCTGTTTTCCTGGCATATTATCCATCTGTCTTTGCATATGATGCGGAAGGGCAGCTTTATCAGGTTCTTGCGCACGATTATAACACCCATCATCCATTATTACATACACTGTTTTTGGGGGCCTTTTTTAAGCTGGGAGAAAATCTGCCGGGTTCCTATTCCTCGGGTATGGCGCTGCATTCCATCGTGCAGATGTTTTTGATGGCGATGATCTTAGGGTATGTGTTGACATTTCTGTATCGTGAGAGGACATCATGGGTGCTGCGGTTATCGCTGCTTCTTTTTTATGCGCTGTTTCCGGCAAACTCTGTTCTTGCAGTCAGCACGACGAAAGATGTGCTTTTTTCCGGGTTGGTATTGTTGTATGCCGTAAAATCATATCAATGGTATAATGGAAACTGTAAAATGAAGAAAGGATTTGTTCCTTCTTTCATCCTGATCTCGGTCACGATGCTGCTGTTTCGAAACAATGCTGTCTATGCCTGGCTGGTCTGCCAGCCGTTCCTGCTTTACTTTGCGGGAAAAAGAAAGGCGCTGAAACGATGTGCGGTGATTGCCGCAGCAACATTTTGTCTGTTCTTTCTGGGGAGCGTTGGACTGAAAGCTGCGGTATCCGCGCGAAACGGCAGCCCGCGGGAAATAATCAGCGTGCCGCTTCAGCAGATGGCAAGAACGCGGGTCATGCACGAGGAAGAGATAGACGATGAGATGCGGCAGAAACTGGATGCCTACCTGGCCCCGGAGTGGGTGTTTGCCGCCTACAACCCCTATCTGGCAGATCCCATCAAGGATCGCGCAAACATTCGTGATGATCCGGCGGGCCTGATGAAAACCTGGATGCGGCTGGGGATGCAGTTTCCGATGACTTATGTGGATGCTTTTCTGGATAATTCAATCGGCTACTGGTATCTGGCGGACAAAACGCATTCGACCATTTACGGCGTCGGCACGGAGAGCGGTTTCGGATACCTTTCCACGGATAACAGGACGATGCCGGCCGGATACGAGATTGTCAGGCATAGCTATCTGCCGGGGCTTCGTGCATTCATGGAGCGCATCGTGTCAGACAATGAATATCAGAAAATACCGGTCGTATCCGTTATTTTTGCACCGGCATTTTACTGGTGGATGCTGTGCTTTTATATTGTCTTTTTTCTGTATCGGAAAGAATACGGAATGCTTGTGCCGGCATTTTTTCTGACAGCATATTATCTTACCCTGCTGTTATCGCCGGCGGTATTAGTGCGCTACATGTATCCGTTTTTGCTGAGCGGCCCCATGATGTTGTGTCTTGTGAGTGCAAAAAGAGAACATATGGTATGATAGGCGTAAGTTTATCAGCAAAAGTCGTAAAAATAGACAATAAAAATTAAAAATTGATAAAAAAATTGTGGAATATATACATTTGGGAGGAAATGTGTTAAGATATATTCATATTCAAATGAGAATGTCGTTGTCGGCATGGCTTGCGTAAAAAAGTGTGTAAAAGGAGCATGAAAACTGAATATGGACGTTAGTACAGATAGAAATGATATTGACAGTTGGAAAGAGGTAACTCTGATTTATAATTCGGCATTAAAACAGATTTCAACGAAACTGGAAATACTGAATGATGAGTTTCAGCATGTGCACAGATACAACCCGATAGAGCATATTAAATCTCGTATTAAAACACCGGAAAGTATTGTAAAAAAATTAAAGAAACATGGTTATGAATCTACGATCGGTAACATGGTGCGGTACGTGAATGACATTGCGGGCATCCGTGTTATTTGTTCTTTTACTTCGGATATTTATCAGATTGCGGATATGATAAGCAATCAAAGTGACATTAATGTCATTTCTGTCAAGGATTATATTGTCAATCCGAAGCCGAGCGGGTATAAAAGTTATCATATGCTTGTGACGGTGCCGGTCTATTTGTCAGACCGCATCGAGCAGACAAAGGTGGAAATCCAGATCAGAACCGTTGCGATGGATTTCTGGGCGAGCCTGGAACATAAAATACATTATAAGTTTGAAGGCAATGCGCCTGACCGGATCAAAGAGCAGCTTGTGGAATGTTCGAGGATTGTATCGGATCTGGATGACAGAATGCTGAGCCTGAACAAGGAAATACAGAAGCTGGGCGAAGGATAGTGTGAAGAGAAGTTTTAAGGCTCACAGCATAGACTGTTTCGCCAAGAACTTCTATGGATTTGCAAAGCAAATCTTCTTCACACCGAAGAATGCCTGAAAAGCACCGTTCTTCCTGACAAACTTGTTTGTCATAAGCTTTTGATTTTCGGGAACGTTGTTTGCCTTGTGAATATTGGTGCCAAGACGCTTTCGGCGTCAGCCCAAAGAGCAGAGTATGTAGCAGATACATGCCCGGCTCTTTTTTGCCTGAAAGGAGAATCGTCATCGATGACAGAAAATAAGAATGATTTTACACAGGGAAGTATTGTTTCCAAACTGCTGCGGTTTATGATTCCGATTTTAGGGGCTCTGATTCTGCAGGCGATGTACGGGGCAGTGGACATTCTCGTTGTGGGATGGTTTGGAACGACGGCCGGAATTTCGGGTGTATCCACGGGAAGCAGTATCGTGAATCTGGTCACTTTCACGATCACAGGACTTGCCATGGGCGTTACGGTCGTCATGGGGCAGTATCTTGGGGAAAAGAAACCGGAAAAGGTAGGACAGGTCGTAGGCGGTGCGATATGCCTGTTTCTGGTATTGGCTTTTATCATTGCGGCAGCTATGCTGGTGTTCGCAAGACCGCTTGCGGTTTTGATGCAGGCGCCGGAGGAAGCGCTGGACCTGACGGTATTATATGTTCGTATCTGCGGCGGCGGAATCTTCTTTATCATTGCATACAATGTACTTAGCAGCATTTTCCGGGGAATCGGTGATTCTAATATGCCGCTGCTTTTCGTGGGCATCGCGTGTGTTGTGAACATTGTGGGTGATCTGTTGTTCATTGCAGTATTTCACTGGAATGTGGCAGGCGCCGCGCTTGCAACCGTGATGGCACAGGCGGTCAGCGTTATTTTATCCATTTTGATCATCAGAAAACGGAAGCTACCGTTCATTATGAAAAAAGAGTATATCCGCTTTAATCCCGAAATCAAAAAATTTGTGCGCGTGGGAACGCCGATCGCCTTTCAGGAGGTTTTGACGCAGCTTTCTTTTCTGGCATTGTGCGCATTTATCAACAGACTTGGTCTGGACGCTTCTTCGGGTTATGGTGTGGCGAATAAGATTGTAAGTTTTGTAATGTTAGTGCCCGGTGCACTCATGCAGTCCATGGCTTCCTTTGTTGCTCAGAATGTGGGTGCGGGCAAGGAAGACCGTGCGAAAAAAGCAATGGCGGCGGGTATGCTCATCGGATGCAGCATCGGCGTTTTTATCACCGTTTTATCCTTTGTCCGCGGAGATCTGCTTGCAGCAGCATTTTCAAGCGATGCGGCAGTCATTGCGCGCGCAGCGGAGTACTTAAAAGGTTTTGCACCGGAAGCGGTCGTGACGGCGATTCTGTTCAGTTTTATCGGATATTATAACGGACATTCTAAGACCTTATTCGTCATGCTGCAGGGAATTGCCCAGACTTTTATCGTGCGTCTGCCCATGTCCTGGTTCATGAGTATCCAGCCGGATGCGAGCCTCACGATGATCGGTCTGGCGGCGCCCTGCGCAACGGTATTTGGAATCGTGATCAATGTTTTCTATTATGTGAAAATGAGCCGGGAAATGAAGACTGTACCATAAAGGTTTCTTAGGCAATTGTGAAACTATGCTTTCGATGGCTTCCGCTGTACAAAATAGATAATCACCGCAGGGCACGCTTTCGCTGCCTGTCGCTCGTAGCAGTGCGTAAGACGTCAAAATACGGCATCTAAGCACCGACGGCTCCCCAGCGTCCTTCTTGTGATTTGACTATTCTGTACAACAGTTATTTTGAAATAATGCGTTTCGCAATTGTTCATAAAAATCTCTATAAATGAGGAGTGCCCAGGCATCTTGCGACACCCGGGCTATTATGAAAAAATTTATCTATGTGTTTGTCATTTGTTATTATGTTTATATTATAGACAGAAATTATGAATAAATTATGAATACGGTGTGAAGTTATCGTTAATTCTTATAAAAAAATAAAAGGAGAAAAAGCGAAACTATAAAAAATGCACAAAAACGAAGGCGATGGATAGCAATTGCGGTTGAACGGCTTTCGTGATATAATCATCGCAGGAGAAAAACAAGCGACGCGAAGCGGCATTTGTTTTTCTGCGATGGTTAACGAGCAAACGTCCGATGAAATCGGGCAGGAAGCGCTGAAGGCGCGGGTTGCGAGTTCTATGACAATAGACGCAGTGCTGGCGCACAGCATTTGCAGGAGAAAAACAAGAGACGAAAGAGAAAGGGGCCCCGGGATGGATACTTTTATGGATAAATTTGCACAAAGGAAAAAAGCGCAGGGCATGATCGATGCCAATGCGGCTGCAGATGCTGCAAATATGGAAAAATTAAAACGTCAGGTAAATGAGTATGAACTGTTATTGCAGGAGATGCGCAAAGTCAATTTAAAGACTGCCGAAAATGCCGGGCAGATGAGCAAGGCGATTCAGGCGGGCATCGAGAAGATTGAAGCATTTCAGGCCGACAATGCGGCGCACGCCGGACAGGAAAAGATTCTGTCGGAAATCAAAGGACAGTTAGAGCTCCTTTTGGCGGAAGTTAAATTGCAGAATGAAACGCTTTCTGCGGAAATAAAGAAGCAGAATGAAACACTTTCTGCAGGTATAAAGGAGCAGCAGGAAACGCTTTCGGGAGAGATGAAGGAGCAGATGGAAGCTTTTCTGCCGGAACTGAAGAAGAAGGTGGAAGAGGCTTCGAAACAATCGGAAGACTTTTTCCATAAAGAGAGCGTGAAGGTTTATCGTAACGTACAGGCTGCCATGACGGAAGAACTGAATAAACAGACGGAAGCTTTGACCGCATTGCAGAAAGAATCCGGTAAAAGGCAGAAAGCCGTACTGCCGCTTACGATCATCATTTTGCTGCTGATTTTGGCGGATATTGCAGTTCGTTTTAATGTTAAGTTATTTTAGTAAGGCGGTTTCGATATGGCAAAACAAAATTTTAAACCGGGAAACATGCTTTATCCGCTTCCGGCCGTTCTGGTCAGTGTGGCGGATAAGAGGGGAAACAGCAATCTTCTGACGATTGCATGGACGGGCACGGTCTGTTCGGACCCGCCGATGGTGTCTATTTCCGTCAGGCCGGAGCGGTATTCGTATCATATGATAGAAGAGACAGGCGAGTTTGTCATCAATCTGACGACGGAAAAACTTGCCCGCGCCACCGATTACTGCGGTGTAAAAAGCGGCAAAGATGTAGATAAATGGAAAGAAATGAAGCTGCATAAAATACCGGGTGAAAAAGTAAAGGTCCCAATGGTGGAAGAAAGTCCCGTTAATCTGGAATGCAGAGTGACGGAGAAAAAGAAACTCGGCTCCCATCATATGTTCCTCGCGGAGGTCGTAGCAGTCCATGTGGATGAAAGCTACATGGATGAGACGGGCCGGTTTCATTTGAACGACGCAAAGCCGCTTGTTTATTCGCATGGAAGATATCTTTCGACGGGAAAAGAAATCGGCTTTTTCGGGTACAGTGTTCAACGTAAAAAGAATTAATCTGATTTTGGATGGAGCAGGCTGCCACGAACAATGGCGTCGGCTCCATATTTTTGCCGGATTGAGTCCAGCGCTTTTTCGAGCTGCGCTTCTTTTACCGTTGACAAATGAGGCTTACCGCTGTTCTTCGTTTCCTGCATGGCGGGAAGGTCAAACAGGCTGAGCTGCACGGGTTCCTGCGCGGAGAAAAGTCTGGAAGAGCGGATGCCGAGCAGTCGGATGGGGGTGCCGTCCCAGAGTTCGTCGAACAGGGCACAGGCAGTACGGTAAATCGTATCGCTGCCGGCGGTCGGGTTCGGCAGCGTTGTCTGATGGGAAACTTTTTTAAAGGTATTGTATTTGATTTCCACACTGATCATTTCGGCAGTCTGTTCCGCCCTGCGCAGTCTGCGGGCGACGGATTCGGACAGCTCCAGAAGAAAGTGGATGGCTTCTTCCCTGGTAGCGGCGTCTTTTTCAAGTGTGATGGAATTGCCGATTCCTTTGGCTTCCGCGGCCTCTGTTTCTACAACGGAATCATCGATGCCGTTGGCATATTCCCAGAGCGTTTTCCCGTGGCTTTTCAAATGTGCCGTCAAAATAGATAAATCGCTTTTCGCCAGATCTCCTATCGTCATGATTTCCAGTTTGTGAAGCGTTTCGACGCTGGAGCGGCCGCATAAAAAGAGCGAAGAGACCGGAAGCGGCCACATTTTTTCCTGAATCTCATAAGAAAAGAGAGTATGTGTTAAATCCGGTTTTTTGAAGTCGGAGGCCATTTTGGCGAGCACTTTGCGGTCGGAGATGCCGATATTGACCGTAAAGCCGAGCTGTTCCCGTATCTGGGTGCGGATGTGCTCTGCAGCAGCCGTTGGAGAAGAAAAAAGTTCCTGAATCGGGGTATAATCCATATAGCATTCATCAATGCTGACCTGCTCCAGGTCGGGGCAGATATCGGAAAGAAGCTGCATCATTTCGTCACTTTTGTTGTTATATAATTTATGGTCTGGGGACTCTATGTGCAGGCCCGGACATTTGCGCATGGCGTTGACGATGGGCTCTCCGGTCACGATGCCAAAAGCTTTGGCGGGAATGGATTTGGCGAGTACAACGCCGTGCCGCTTTGCCATATCGCCGCCGATGATGGCAGGAATGGTGCGAAGGTCGATCGCAGAGCCGTGCTGCATCATATCCAGCGCGCTCCAGCTCAGATAAGCAGAATTGACATCAATATGAAAAATGATCTGATCCATGCCGGCTCCCCCTTTCTTTTAGGATTTTCTCTTTTATCGGTTGGAAGAACGCCGCGTTTCAGGAGTTCTTTTCAATCTATTTTACCACGAAACAACAGGAAAAAGGAATGGAATATCTATTTACTTTTCAGGGAAATACTGCTAGAATATTAAATGTTACGAATTTGTTACATGATTTGCGCCAGAACGTTTTGGGCGCTGTCCTGATTCGCAGACGGATAAAAAAAGAGGGATTTTTATGAAATTTATCAGCAGACATTATAAAAAGATGAAAATTGCATATATTAAAGGTGCAGCATTCGCAGCGATGATCGCTGCCTTTGCCCTGCCTCATTATCAGAAGCTGGAAAGTACGGGAGACAATATTTTTATTGTCAGTCTGAATGGAGAGGAAGTGGGCGTTGTCGGAGATTTGGACAAGATCGATAACTGCCTGATTGCAGCCAGAAGACAGATTGCCGGTGACAGTGACGAAATGGTGCTGGCAGATGGCGATATTACTTATGAGGGACAAGAGGTACTTTGGGGAGAAATTGATCACGAGAGTGTCATAATTGACAATATGACAACTGTTCTGCGCGGAAGCGTGAAGGAAACGCTGAACAGGTCTTATACGGTGAAGATCAACGAATATACGGTCAATCTTTCCAGTACCGAGGAAGTGCTGGCATTGTTGCAGGCATCTCTTGGAAAATACGATACGGAAAAGGAATATTATGTGGATCTTGTCATGGACCCTGCACGGGAACTGAATGTACTCACAACCGCTATTTATGAAAAAGAGGAGGCGGTGGAAGAAGAAAAAGCCATGATCGTGAGCGCCGGTATCGATGCGGAACTCGATGGTATTTTTGCATCAGTTGAGCCGGAGAAGGAAAAAGATTTTTCCGATTATGAGCTGGGTCTTCAGACCATTCGTTTCGGTGATACGGTGGAGGTCGTGGAAGCTTATCTGCAGGATTATGAGATCACCTCTTTGCAGGATGCGATAGAGGAAGTGACAAAAGACCAGGAAAAAGAGCAGATTTACGAGGTAGTATCCGGCGACACGCTTTCCCAGATCGCGGAACGGAACGAACTTACGCTGGAAGCGCTGATTGCCATGAATGATACGATTGAGAACGAAAATTCAACCATTCGTGTCGGGGACGAGCTGATCATAACCGTTCCGGAACCGGAGCTTTCCGTGGAGCGTACGGAAGAGGTTTATTACGAGGAAGATTATGAGGCGGAAATTATTTATGTGGATAACGATGATTGGTATACGACACAGACGAAAACGCTTCAGGAGCCGTCTGCGGGACACAGAATCGTCGTGGCAGATGTATCTTACCGTAATCAGGAAGAGGTCAGCAGGGAAATCCTGAAAGAAGAGATTACTTATGAGGCGGTGCCGAAGATTGTAGAGCGTGGAACAAAGATTCCGCCAACTTATATCAAGCCGATTTCGGGCGGCAGAATGTCATCTGGCTTTGGCCGGAGAAATGCACCGACGAGAGGCGCGAGCACCTACCACAAAGGTATTGACTGGGCAACGCCGACTGGTACGGCAGTTATGGCATCTTCTGCCGGAACGGTCGTCAAAGCAGGCTGGGGAAGCGGCTATGGTTATGTAGTCTATATCAATCATGCGGATGGCAGACAGACAAGATACGGCCACCTGAGCAAAGTATTGGTAACGACAGGCCAGACGGTCTCCCAGGGCCAGAAAATTGCTCTGAGCGGAAATACCGGCGTCAGCACCGGGCCCCATGTGCACTTTGAAATTCTGATCAATGGTACGCAGGTCAATCCGCTGAGCTACTTGAATTAAATGTAAGGAGAAGGCAGAGGAAAGTTCCTTTACGCTTTCGCACCATGGCGTGAACCGTAGAAATTTTAAGTCTGCGTTCTTGGCAGACGAGCCTTTATCGAAACCTGACAGAATCGCATTTATGCGAATCTGTCGTGCGAAGAAGGTTCGCAAAGGGAACCGTAGAAAATCTAAGTCTGCGTTCTTGGCAGACTTAGAATTTCTCTTCGCACTTTACAAATGTGAAAAATATGGTATACTGTATTGTAATTGCTTGAGACAAACAGGATGCCCGGCAGGGCTCCTTTCTATATGACAGATAAATGAAAAACAGGTTGAAAATAAAATAATATTTGCATTTGCGATTGAATGATGCAGGGGACTATATATGGAACAATATGCGATTAAAGGTGGGAATCCGTTAGTCGGGGAAGTGGAGATTGGCGGTGCAAAAAATGCTGCGCTGGCGATTCTGGCCGCTGCCGTAATGACGGATGAGACTGTTTTGATAGAAAATGTACCGGATGTAAGAGATACCAATGTATTATTGCAGGCCATGGAAAGCATCGGCGTTATTGTAACGAAACTGGACAGACACACTGTCAAAGTCAATGCCTCTCAGGTTCACGACCTGGTGATTGAGGATGATTATATCAAAAAAATCAGAGCGTCCTATTATCTGATTGGTGCGCTTCTCGGGAAATATAAAAAGGCAGAAGTTGCGCTGCCCGGCGGGTGCAATATCGGACTTAGGCCAATTGACCAGCATATAAAAGGTTTTCGTGCGCTTGGGGCTAATGTCAGGATTGAACACGGTCTAATCATCACGGAAACGGAGAAATTAGTAGGAAATCATATTTATATGGATGTTGTAACAGTCGGCGCAACCATTAATGTGATGATGGCATCTGTTATGGCTGAGGGGCAGACGATTATCGAGAATGCGGCCAAAGAGCCTCATGTCGTAGACTTGGCCAATTTCCTGAACAGCATGGGAGCAAGTATTAAAGGTGCGGGCACGGATGTGATTAAGATTAAAGGCGTATCCAGACTGCATGGGACGGAATATACGATTATTCCGGATCAGATTGAAGCGGGCACTTTTATGTTTGCCGCAGCGGTAACGAAAGGCGATGTTACGGTAAAGAACGTCATACCAAAGCATTTGGAATCCATCAGCGCAAAACTGCTGGAAATCGGATGTGAGCTGGAGGAATCTGACGATGCCGTCAGAGTTGTTGCATCCAAACCGCTTGGACATACGCATGTAAAGACGCTGCCTTATCCGGGATTCCCGACAGACATGCAGCCGCAGATCACGGTCGCGCTTGGACTCTCCGGCGGGACAAGCATTGTGACGGAAAGCATTTTTGAAAATCGTTTTAAATATGTCGATGAGCTTACCAGAATGGGAGCCAATATCAAAGTAGAGAGCAATACCGCAATTATCGATGGAGTCGAGAAGTATACCGGAGCAAGTATTTCTGCGCCTGACCTGCGGGCAGGAGCTGCGCTCGTTATTGCAGCGCTGGCGGCTGAAGGAACGACGACTATCGATGATATTCAGTATATTGAACGTGGCTATGAAGATTTTGATATCAAGCTGCAGTCATTAGGCGCACAGATTGAGAAAATCAGTTCGGAGAGAGATTTCCAGAAATTTAAATTAAAAGTTGTTTAATTTCTATTGACAGTACCATGCAATAGGTGTATGTTATCATATAGATATGGGTATCATATAAATATGAAAATTTAATATTGTGTGTTCTCTTATTCAGAGTGGTGGAGATACAGAGGATCGATGAAACCACAGCAACCCCGTTATGGAAGGTGCTAACCTGAGCGAACAAACTGCCTTACGGCAGCTCGAACAATAAGAGGATTTGATTATTGACTGTCAGGTCCGCTTATTTCAGATAAGCGGATTTTTTTGTACAGACAAAAGTAAAAAGAAAAAGGAGAAGAAAGATGGAAAAAAGATTATTTACTTCCGAATCAGTAACCGAAGGCCATCCTGACAAAGTGTGCGATGCGATTTCCGACGCCATTCTGGATGCCTGCATGGAAAAAGATCCGATGAGCCGTGTTGCATGCGAGACAGCAACCTGTACAGGATTCGTTCTGGTAACAGGAGAGATTACCACAAACGCTTATGTGGATATTCAAAAAATCGTGCGCGATACCGTAAAAGAAATCGGCTACACGAAGTCAGAGTATGGATTTGACGGAAACACCTGTGCCGTTATGGTAGCAATCGACGAACAGTCAGCGGATATCGCGATGGGCGTTGACAAAGCATTGGAAGCAAAACGTCAGGAAATGTCCGAAGAAGAGATTGAAGCGACAGGCGCTGGCGATCAGGGTATGATGTTCGGTTATGCGACAAACGAAACCGAAGAATATATGCCTTATCCGATTTCCCTTGCGCACAAGCTGGCATTACAGCTGACCAAGGTTCGAAAAGACGGTACGCTGAGCTATTTAAGACCAGACGGTAAGAGTCAGGTATCCGTAGAATATGATGTGAACGGCAAGCCGGTAAGATTGGAGGCAGTCGTTTTATCGACACAGCATGATGCTGATGTGACACAGGAGCAGATTCATGAAGATATCAAAAAATATGTTTTCAATCCCGTGCTTCCGGCAGAACTGATCGATGCCGATACGAAGTTCTTCATCAATCCGACAGGACGCTTTGTAATCGGTGGTCCTCACGGCGATGCAGGTCTTACAGGTCGTAAGATCATCGTAGATACATATGGCGGTTATGCGCGTCACGGCGGCGGTGCATTCTCCGGAAAAGACTGCACAAAGGTTGATCGTTCCGCAGCATATGCGGCACGTTACGTTGCAAAGAATATCGTGGCAGCAGGCCTTGCAGAGAAATGTGAGATTCAGTTGTCTTATGCAATCGGTGTAGCACATCCGACTTCCGTTATGGTAGATACCTTCGGCACCGGAAAAGTATCCGACGAAAAGCTTGTGGAAATCGTCCGCGAGCAGTTCGACCTTCGCCCGGCGGGTATCATCAAAATGCTCGATTTACGCCGCCCGATTTACAAGCAGACTGCAGCTTACGGACATTTTGGACGTAACGATCTGAATCTGCCTTGGGAGAAACTCGACAAGGTGGATGTTCTGAAGAAATACCTTTAATGATATTTAAAGCGGTTCGGAGAAAATTGTCTTCGAGCCGCTTTTTTGGTGCAAGGATAGAGAGGTAAAATTTGAGAATAAGCCTTATAATGATAAAGACAAATTTTTGTCTGCAAAGCACAATATGAGGTATGGATACCCATTGCAAAGAAAAAGGCATAACGGGGGAACTTATGGACGAGAAATTTAATATGTTTCCGGAAACGGTTGATAAGCGTTTCCGTAGCTTTGCAAGCCAAATCAACGAGTATCTGACAGAGAACGGGTAAGTGTGATATAAAACTACAAAAAAGCGGATATGCTGCGTCCTATGTGTTGAATAGCAGCAAAAAGACTTTAGCAACATTCGTATCCCGAAAAACGGGAATGAAACTTCGCATTTATCCCGAACATATACAAGAATACCAGAGCTTTCTTGATACACTGCCCGAGAAGGTAAAAAGGAAATCAATCCATACATAAAGCAGTTTTTAGAGAAAGAATTGCGGGCAGGTGCAGCGTTATAAAACTTTCCTTGCGAGCAAGGGGAAGTGATGGAGACGATTGCGGACAAAATCATATTTCAGGCTGGTTTAGTAGAGGCTAAATCAGCCTGAAAACATCATATGACATGAATATTTACGATAATACTATCTTAAAGCCCATAAATTTCTGTATATTTCGCCTTAAAGTATCGGATCAATGGCTCTGCAGAGACTTCTTTACCACATACCGCAGCAATCACTTCTTTTGGTTTCCGTGTGCTGCCATACCAGTGAATCTTCTGATTCAGCCATTTGGTAATCTCGCCGATTTTTCCGTTCCGAAGCAGTTCATCTGCATCGCCGAGCTCTTCCTGAAGCGCATCGAGCAGCATTCCGTCATAAATACTTCCCAGAAGATAAGAGGGAAAATACCCGAAAGAGCCATCTGACCAGTGCATGTCCTGTAAGATACCCTCAGCGCTGTTGGAAGGTGTGATCTGCAGGTATTCCTGCATCTTCCGGTTCCAAAGTGCCGGGAGCTCATCGACCGGAACCTGCTCTCTGAAAATTGCTTTTTCCATTTCGTAGCGCAGGATAATGTGGAAACAGTAGGTCACTTCGTCCGCATTTACGCGGATAAAGCTGTTCTTCACATGGTTGATCTCCCGGTAGAAATCTTCCAGAGGAATCTCCTGAAAAGGTGGCAGCAATTCGCCCAGCTTATCGTAAATGGGAATCCAGAAATTCTTATTTCTGCCCAGAATGTTTTCATAAAACCGGGACTGGCTCTCATGAAGGCCCATATAGCGGCAGCTTCCGGCAGTCGTGTTGTCATATTCCGGATTGACGTTCTGCTCGAAAATGCCGTGTCCGCCTTCGTGAATGGCGGAGAAAATGGAACTTAAAGGATCGTGTTCGTAATAATGATTTGTCACCCGCACATCCTTTGAAGAAAAATTCAGGGTAAAGGGATGCTCTGTCTCCCCAACGCTTCCGGCGTCTTTCCGAAAACCGATATAATCAAGCAGCATATCCTGTACTTTCTTTTGTCCGTTCGGATCAAAATATCCGCTAAAAGCCGGATTTTCCGGTTTTTGTTTTCCGAGAATCGCTTTTACCAGAGGAATCAGTTCCCTTTTCAAATCTTCGAACAGCGCGTCTATCGTAGCAGAATCCATATCCTCTTCGTACTGGTCAAGGAGTGCGTCGTACACTTCCTTTCCGGGGTCGGTGTAACCGGTCATTTCTCTGGTCAGCTCGATGATTTTCTGAAGATGGGGAGCAAACAGGCTAAAGTCTGACTTGTCCTTTGCTTCCTCCCAAACGATACCGGCCTGCGCCTGGGTCTGCACGAAAGTATTGTAAAGATCTGCCGGAATCCTTTTGTTTCGGTCGTAATCTTTCTTCATATATTTGACAATATATTGCCAGGTATCCGTGAGCTCTTCAAATTCCACTGGCTCTGCCAATCCGGCCAGCATCTCGCCGAGCCGTTCGGAAGTGGACATGGCGAAATGTTCTGACGAAAAATGGGTCAGGGCGTCCACATGTCCGGCCTGCCCCATTTTTGGCGTGACCGTTTTCATATCCCAGTACAGCAGCGTGATCACATGCTCGTATTGGTTCATTTTGTTCAGATAATCCTGAAACTCTTCGAATAGTTTGCTCATGTTCTTGTCCTTTCTTGTCGTTCTGTTTTTGTTGGATGTTTCATACTTTTCATGTAATTATTATAACGAATCGGCAAAGAAGTGTAAAGTTATCATCAGACATTACTTCTACCGGATATAGACCGGATATGGAGCCTATCGGAATCAAAGAGGATTTGCCGAAAGACATATCCTTTTTCGGAAGAATATTGTATAATAAACCCAAGACTTATAAGCTTGGGTTACAAGAATTACTTTGTAATTCTGGCAGGTGTGCTGATGGGGTGGGAAAAGAACTGGAACTGATGAACAGGAGTCGCAGAAGCTGATGGATTATGCACTGCAGGGCAGACTGGACTGACTGGCTTCTGGCAGAACGAATGAGATACAATCTAATAAATAGACGAGAGGTTTCTATATGGCTTTTACACATTTGCACGTCCATACGGAATACAGCCTGCTGGACGGCTCGAACAAAATCAAAGAGTATGTTAAACGGGTCAAAGAACTCGGCATGGACAGCGCGGCGATCACGGACCACGGTGTCATGTACGGTGTTATCGATTTTTATAAGGCGGCCAAAGAAGTGGGTATCAAGCCTATCTTAGGCTGTGAGGTCTATGTTGCACCGAATTCCCGTTTCGATAAGGAACTGGTCGGCGGAGAGGACAGATATTATCACCTCGTTCTTTTGGCAGAAAATAATGTCGGTTATGAAAACCTGACGAAAATCGTCAGCCGCGGCCATACGGAGGGTTATTATTACAGGCCCCGTGTGGATATGGAAGTGCTGCGGGAATTTCATGAGGGCATTATCGCACTTTCTGCCTGCCTGGCGGGCGAGGTGCAGCGTTATATCCAGAAAGGAATGCTGGAGGAAGCAAAGAAGTCTGCCCGAAAATATGAGGAATGCTTTGGGAAGGGAAACTTTTTTCTGGAACTGCAGGACCACGGTATTCCGGCTCAGAAAACCGTTAATACCGCACTGCTCAATATGAGCAGGGAGCTGGATATTCCGCTAGTCGCGACCAATGATGTTCATTATACCTATGCGGAGGACGAAAAGTCCCACGATATCCTGCTTTGTTTACAGACGGGAAAAAAGCTGGCGGATGAGGACAGGCTGCGTTATGTGGGCGGACAGTATTATGTGAAAAGCGAAGAAGAGATGAAAGGGCTTTTTCCGTACGCATGGGAAGCGGTGGAGAATACACAGCGGATTGCGGACCGGTGTAACGTGGAAATCGAGTTCGGCGTTTATAAGGTGCCTCATTACGAAGTGCCGGAAGGTCATGACTCGTGGAGTTATCTGAATAAGTTATGCGCGGAGGGGCTTGCAAAGCGGTATCCGGAGGATGACGGAACGCTGCGGGAGCGGATGGATTACGAATTGGATATCATTCATACGATGGGTTTCGTGGATTATTTTCTCATCGTATGGGATTATATTAATTATTGCAGGGAAAACGGTATCGCGGTGGGGCCCGGGCGCGGTTCGGCGGCCGGGAGCATCGTTTCCTATTGTCTGCGGATCACGGATATAGACCCGATCAAATACAGCCTTCTGTTCGAGCGCTTTCTGAATCCGGAGCGTGTTTCCATGCCGGATATCGACGTGGATTTCTGTTTCGAGCGCAGGCAGGAAGTCATCGATTATGTGGGCAGAAAATACGGTTCGGATAAAGTGGTACAGATCGTGACCTTCGGTACGATGGCGGCGAAAGCTGTTATCCGCGATGTAGGGCGCGTCATGGATCTGCCCTATGCGTATGTGGATTCGATTGCCAAGATGGTGCCGAAAGAATTGAATATCACCATCGACAAGGCGCTGGAAATGAATCCCGAATTTAAAAAATTATATATGGAAGAAGAACAGGTTCATGAACTGGTCGATATGTCAAGGCGTCTGGAAGGACTGCCCCGGCATACTTCTACTCATGCGGCGGGCGTGGTCATCTGTCCTGCGGCTGCAGAAAACTATGTGCCCTTATCGAGGGGCGCGGACGGTTCCATTAATACGCAGTTCACAATGACGACAATTGAGGAGCTGGGTCTTTTGAAAATGGATTTCCTTGGCCTGCGTACACTGACCGTTATTCAGAATGCCGCTTCCATGGTGGAAAAAAATAAGGGCATTCATATCGATATCGACAACATCGACTATAATGACCCCGCGGTGCTCGCATCGATCGGAACCGGACGGACGGACGGCGTGTTCCAGCTTGAAAGCGGCGGGATGAAGAACTTTATGAAGGAGTTGAAACCTCAGAGTCTGGAAGATGTCATCGCGGGTATTTCCCTGTATCGTCCGGGCCCGATGGATTTCATTCCCAAATACATCAAAGGAAAGAACAACCCGGATTCCATTACCTATGACTGCCCGCAGCTGGAGCCGATTCTGGAGCCGACCTATGGCTGTATCGTCTATCAGGAACAGGTCATGCAGATCGTGCGGGAACTGGGCGGCTATACGATGGGCCGAAGCGACCTTGTGCGGCGTGCCATGAGTAAAAAGAAGCAGTATGTTATGGAACAGGAGCGGAAGAACTTCACCTACGGAAATGAAGCGGAAGGCGTGCCGGGCTGCGTGGCAAACGGCATCAGCGCGCAGGTGGCGGATCATATTTACGATACGATGATGGATTTTGCCAAGTATGCTTTTAATAAATCGCATGCGGCCTGTTATGCGGTCGTTGCTTACCAGACGGCCTATCTGAAATATTATTATCCGATCGAGTTCATGGCGGCACTGCTCACCTCGGTTGTCGATAATTCCGGCAAAGTTTCGGAATATATCATGGTGTGCCGGAGTATGGGAATCGAAATTCTTCCGCCGGATATCAACGAAGGAGAAATCGGCTTTTCCGTATCGGGTAATTCCATCCGTTATGCGCTGACGGCAATCAAAAGCGTGGGAAGACCGGTTATCGAGATGGTCGTGGAGGAGCGGAAACAGAGGGGGCCTTATACGAATCTGAAAGATTTTATTTCCCGGTTGGCTGACAAGGAAGTGAACAAGCGCGCCATTGAGAATTTTATAAAAGCCGGCGCGATGGACAGCCTGGGAGGCACAAGAAAGCAGTTCATGAGCGTTTATGTGCAGATTCTGGAGAGCATTCATCAGGATAAAAAGAACAATATGGCAGGGCAGATTTCTCTTTTTGATATTGCGGACGAAACGGAAAAGGAGAATTACGAGATCAAACTGCCCGATGTGGGCGAATATTCCAAAGAGATGAGACTGAGTTTTGAAAAAGAAGTGCTCGGCATCTATATCAGCGGTCATCCGCTGGAGGAATATCAGGAAATCTGGCAGAAAAATATCACCAACAAGACATCGGACTTTTTGCTGGATGAAGAAACTGACACAACTGTCGTAAAAGATGGACAGTCTGCCGTGATCGGCGGCATTATTTCGGATAAAAGGCTGAAATATACGAAGAATGAAAAGGTCATGTCCTTTTTGCTGATAGAGGATTTGCTCGGTACTGTGGAAGTCATCGTTTTTCCGAGAGATTATGAAAAATTTTCGGATAAATTGATCGAAGATAAAAAAGTGTTTATCAAAGGCCGGGTCTCCGTGGAGGATGAAAAGGACGCGAAGCTGATCTGCGAAAAAATTACGGCCTTTGAAGAGATGCCCAAAAAGCTGTGGATTAAATTTCCGAACAAGGAAACGTTCGAAGAAAAAGAAGCGGAGCTGATGGCATCGCTGCGGGATTCGGAAGGAGTTGACAGTGTTGTCATTTATATTGAAAGCCCGAAAGCAATGAAGACGCTGCCGCCGAACCAGAATGTGAATGCAGACAGCGGACTGATCGACAGGCTGGAATCTCTTTACGGAAAAGAAAATATCAGAGTCGTCTAAAAAAGATTGAAAACCACTTTTAATTGGGGTAAAATGGAAACGGTCAATACTTCGTGTATTCAGTGAGGAATCGTCTAAGAGGCGTATTGGAGGTATGAACATGGCAAAGGAGATTAAAACGATAGGGGTTTTAACGAGCGGGGGCGATGCACCGGGTATGAATGCCGCAATCCGTGCGGTTGTCAGAAAGGCACTTGCAAACGGCGTTAAGGTAAAAGGTATTAAAAAGGGCTATCAGGGCCTGATGAACGAAGAAATCATGGATTTGGAGAAATGGTATGTTTCCGATACCATCCAGCGAGGCGGTACCATTCTCGGAACGGCCCGCTGCTCCGAGATGCGTACGGAAGAAGGGCAGAAACGGGCGGTCGAGGTCTGCAGGAAATTTAAAATCGACGGGCTGGTCGTTATCGGCGGCGACGGTTCTTACCGCGGCGCACAGGCGCTTTCCAGACTCGGTATCAATACCATCGGTCTGCCGGGAACAATAGATTTGGACATCGCCTGTACGGAATATACCATCGGTTTTGATACGGCGATCAACACTGCGATGCAGGCAATCGATAAGGTGCGCGATACATCCTCTTCCCATGAGCGGTGCAGTATCATCGAAGTTATGGGAAGGAATGCCGGATACATCGCTCTGTGGTGCGGTATCGCCAACGGTGCGGAAGATATTCTCATACCGGAGAAATACGACTACAACGAACAGCGGATCATCAATAACATTATTGCGAACAGAAAGCGGGGCAAGACCCATCACATTATCATCAACGCGGAAGGCATCGGCCATTCTACTTCTATGGCGCGCCGTATCGAAGCGGCTACCGGCATTGAGACGAGAGCGACCATTCTCGGCTACATGCAGCGAGGCGGTTCACCGACCTGTAAAGACCGCTACTATGCTTCCATCATGGGTGCATATGCGGCCGACATCCTGTGTGAGGGCAAGACCAACAGAGTAGTCGGCTACCAGCACGGAGAGTTTTTGGATTTCGATATCGAGGAAGCTCTGAATATGAAAAAAGATATTCCGGAATATGTCTTCGAGGTCAGCAAGATTCTTTCCTTATAAAAATTTCGTTCCCCATATGCAGAAGCTGTCATATGGGGAAGTTTTTTGTGCAGCGGTTACCTAACTATTTTATAAATAAATATAAGGAGAAGAACGGCATGATAACGAGTCACTCCAACAAAGGCATCAAAGAGGTCATACAGCTCGTGCAGAAAGCAAAAGAGCGGAAAGAGAAAAAACTTTTTGTCGTGGAAGGCATTAAAATGTTTCTGGAGGCGCCGGAGGACAGGATTGAGAGAGTTTATGCGGCGGAAAGCTTTACGCGGCAGATGCCTGCAGCATGCCAGGAGAAGCTTGCGGGGCTGGCCGGGCGTTATGAGCTTGTAGCTGACGATATTTTCCGGAAAATGTCGGATACAAAGACGCCGCAGGGTATCCTGTGCGTGATCAGGCAGTTTTCCTATGAACTGGAAGATATGCTTGAGACAGCAAATCCTTTATTTGTCCTGTTAGAGGACATACAGGATCCGGGGAACCTCGGCACGATCTTCCGGGCCGGAGAGGGAGCCGGCGTGACGGGCATTTTCATGAGCAGTAACAGCGTGGACATTTATAATCCGAAAACAATCCGCGCCACGATGGGCTCTATTTACCGGATGCCGTTTCTTTCTGCGGAACAGCTGACGGAAGTCATCAGGAAATTACAGGAAAAAGAGATTGCTGTCTATGCGGCGCACCTGCGGGGAGCGGTAATCTATGACACCTGCGATTATAAGCGGGGAACGGCGTTTTTGATCGGCAATGAGGCAAACGGACTGCGGGAGGAAACGGCGGATGCGGCGGATGCGTCCGTTAAAATTCCGATGGCCGGAAAAGTGGAATCGCTTAACGCGGCGGTGGCGGCTTCGATTTTGTTATATGAGGCGGCCAGACAACGGCGAGCTGACGGCGAAGAGAATTTCTAAGTCTGCTAAAAACGCAGTCTAAGAAATTCTGGTGATTTGCGTTGCAAATCTCCTTCGCCGGACAGAATCGCCTTGGAGCGATTCTGTCTGAATGGAACGAGTGCTGTGTATATTAGGAAATGTATTAAAAGGATAAGAAAGGGAGATAGAAGGATGAAAATCGGATTTATTGGCTTGGGGAACATGGCGAGGGCAATGATTGGGGGGATGCTTCAAAAAGAGATGGTGAAGCCGGAAGAAATAATCGGAAGCGCCAAAACCCGGGAGACACGGGAGAAAATGGCGGCGGAATACGGGATTGTGACGATGGAAAAGAATGCAGATGTGGCGGCACAGGCAGATATGCTGGTGCTTGCGGTCAAACCGCAGTTTTTTGAAGAGGTCATTCATGAGATAAAAGATGCGACAAGGCCGGAAACGCTGATCATCAGTATTGCGGCAGGCAAGAGCATTCAGTGGATTGAAGATGCTTTTGCCAGACCGGTCAAACTGGTGCGCTGTATGCCTAATACGCCCGCGCTTGTCGGCGAGGGATGTACGGGAGTGTGCGCGAATGCGAAGGTGTCCGAGGAAGAAAAGAACAGCAGCATTAAGCTGATGGAGAGTTTCGGAAAGGCGAGCCTTGTACCGGAAAGCCTGATTGATGCGGTAGGGGCAGTTTCCGGCAGTTCCCCGGCCTATGTATTTATGTTCATCGAGGCGATGGCGGATGCCGGCGTTGCGGCGGGGATGCCGCGTGCGCAGGCCTGCGAGTTTGCGGCACAGGCCGTATACGGAAGCGCCAAGCTTGTGCTGGAGAGCGGAAAACATCCGGGAGAACTGAAAGATATGGTATGTTCGCCGGGCGGAACGACCATTCAAGGTGTGCGCGTGCTGGAAGAGAAAGGAATGCGGGGAGCGGTCATGGATGCGCTGGCTGCATGTGTCGAAAAATCTAAGAGGCTGTAACAATTTTGTGCTTATTTTCGCTTATAAAGTAAAGAAAACCTGTGAAAACTTGACAAAAGGTAGATGTTTTGCTAGAATTAACCAAAACAAATACTTAATAATTTTGTAATAATTGTAACAAAACAGAAAAAAGCGGAGGTAAGCATTCATGTTAAAAGGCAAAGGCGTATTCCTCATGCTGGCCGGCTGGCTCATCAGCCTGGTCATGCTTGGCGGAATAAAGATAGAAGCAGCCGCAGCCAATACAAAGGATTATTTGGATTCTTTGAACGTGGGTATTTCCAATGTTATTGACCCAAGCGGCGGTGGAAATGAAGAAGCAATAGAAGAACTGGCGCAGATTGTAGAAGAGGCGGAAAAAGAAAAATCCGATCTGGTCATGGCAGACGTGCAGGTCGCATTGAATGTACGCGCAGAGGCATCGGAAGATTCGGAGAAGGTAGGCCTTCTTTATAAGGACTGCGGCGGAACGATTTTAGAGAGAAGAGACGGCTGGACCAAACTGGAGTCCGGCGACCTGATCGGCTGGGCGAGCGACGAATATCTTTTATTTGATGAAGAGGCGGAAGCGCTGGCGGGCGAAGTAGGCAATCTGATCATTGTAAATGAGACAGAAACGCTGCGCGTGCGTCAGGAGCCGAATACAGACGCGGAAGTTCTGGGACTTCTGGCACAGAATGATGCACTGAATGTGGTGGAAGTCATGGACGATGAATGGATTAAAGTAGATTTTTACCATGGTGATGCCTATGTTCTGGCGGAATACGTTGATGTGGATTTCCTGATCGATGAGGGAGAAACAATGGACGTGATCAGAAAACGGGAAGAGGAGGCCGAAGAGGCCAAAAAGAAAGCGATGCAGGATGCCAATAAGGCAGTCATTGCCGATGCTGATGATATCAGACTTCTTGCGGCATTGATTTATTGTGAGGCGGGATCGGAATCCTATCAGGGACAGCTGGCAGTTGGCGCGGTCGTTATAAACAGAGTCAACAGCGGCGCATATCCGAATACGATATCGGGCGTTATTTATGCGTCTGGACAGTTCACGCCGGCGATGAACGGTAAAGTTGCCAGAATCTATAATACCGATATTCCATCAAGCTGCTATACGGCGGCACAGGAAGCGATGGCAGGGGTGTCTAATGTAGGCGGAGCGACCCACTTCCGAAGAGCGGGAAATCACGAAGGGATTCTGATCGATAATCAGGTCTTCTGGTAGAGAGAATATTATAATTTTGTAGATTGTTCGTGCCGGCTGTGCCGGCACGATTTATGATGTTGGAAAGAGCAGGGAAATATTACAATTCATAGAAAGCTGTCAGAAAACCTTGTTTCTGTCTGAATAATATAGTAATATAAAAGGGAAAGGGGTGAAAGGTGATGGCGATGATGGATGTAAATATGACAGTAGTGTGGCTCGTTCTGCTTGTAATACTGGTAGTCGTTGAATTGATCACGATGGGACTGACGACGATATGGTTCGCCGGCGGCGCATTGGCGGCAGCTCTGATTTCCATACCGAGAACACCGCTCGCTTTGCAGATTTTGGTTTTTCTGCTCGTATCGGCGCTTCTTCTGTATTTTACAAGACCGGTTGCTGTCAAATATTTTAACAGAGATAGAATCAGAACCAATGTAGAAAGCATGATTGGAAGACAGGCGATCGTTATCAGCGAGATTAACAATCTGGAAGGTATCGGACAGGTGAATACGGGCGGTATGGAATGGTCCGCGAGGAGCAGCTACCATAATGTGATACTGCCGGTAGGAGCCGTTGTTACAGTGCTCGGTGTCGATGGCGTGAAACTGATCGTAGAAGAAAGAAAAGAGGTATGATTATGGGATTTCTTTATTTTATTGTTGTAGTTCTTATTATAGTGATTGCGCTTTTTGCATCCTGCATCAAGATCGTGCCGCAGGCATATGCCTACGTTGTAGAGCGCCTCGGTGCTTACCAGCAGACATGGCCGGTAGGTATCCACTTTAAAATGCCTTTTGTTGACAGGGTAGCCAAAAGAGTCATATTGAAAGAGCAGGTTGTAGACTTTGCGCCGCAGCCTGTTATTACGAAAGATAACGTAACGATGAGAATTGATACGGTCGTATTTTATCAGATTACGGATCCCAAGTTGTTTGCATATGGTGTGGAAAATCCGATCATGGCGATTGAAAACCTGACAGCTACGACTTTGAGAAATATTATCGGTGAAATGGAACTGGACCAGACGCTGACATCCAGAGAGGTCATCAATACGAAAATGAGAGCTTCTCTCGATATCGCAACAGACCCCTGGGGTATTAAGGTAAACAGAGTCGAGTTAAAAAATATCATTCCGCCTGCAGCGATTCAGGATGCGATGGAGAAACAGATGAAGGCGGAGCGTGAACGCCGTGAAGCAATCCTTCGTGCGGAAGGTGAGAAGAAATCTACGGTCCTCGTTGCGGAAGGTAAGAAAGAATCCGCGATTCTGGAAGCGGAGGCAGAGAAGCAGTCCGCAATCCTGCGCGCAGAAGCACAGAAAGAAAAGATGATCCGCGAGGCGGAAGGTGAGGCAGTAGCAATCCTGAAAGTACAGCAGGCTACCGCAGACGGTATCCGCATGATCCGCGAAGCAGGCGCAGACGAGTCAGTTCTGAGAATCAAGAGTCTGGAAGCTTTTGAGAAAGCGGCGGATGGCAAGGCTACTAAGATCATTATTCCTTCCGAGATTCAGGGACTTGCCGGACTGGCAGCATCCGCAAAGGAAATTTTCAAAGACTGAGCAGAAAAATAACTGCATAGCAGAACTTATAATAGGGCGGTTCTCAGGAACCGTCCTATTCTGAATAGGTTGAAAGAATTTGCGCCAGCGCAAATATCGCAGTTTGAGAGAAAGGCATGGTTATTAGGATATGAAAACAAATTTACAAGGACGTAACTTTTTGAAGCTTTTGGATTTTACACCGGAAGAAATTGTTTATATGCTGGATGTAGCTGCAGATTTGAAAGAGAAAAAAAAGAAGGGAATTCCGGTCGATTTCTGCCGTGGAAAGAATGTTGCCCTGATTTTTGAAAAGACCAGTACGAGAACACGCTGTTCTTTTGAAGTGGCGGCACATGACCTTGGCATGGGAACGACATATCTCGATCCGGCGGGCTCCCAGATTGGCAAAAAAGAGAGCATTGCCGATACCGCAAGGGTGCTCGGCCGTATGTATGAAGGAATTGAGTACCGCGGATTTGAACAGAAAATCGTGGAAGAGCTGGCGGAGTATGCGGGCGTACCGGTCTGGAACGGTCTGACGAACGAGTTCCACCCGACGC
This sequence comes from uncultured Lachnospiraceae bacterium, assembly GCA_910579395.1. GTDB lineage: Bacteria > Bacillota > Clostridia > Lachnospirales > Lachnospiraceae > UBA3282. Next base: position 64,941 of record CAJTUC010000022.1, read on the forward strand.
AGATGCTGGCTGATCTGCTGACGATTCGGGAACATTTCGGGCATTTGCAGGGAATCAGTCTGACCTATATGGGGGATGCGCGTTATAATATGGGTAACTCACTGATGGTAGCCTGTGCGAAGATGGGGATGCACTTTACGGCATGCACGACGAAAGCTTATTTCCCGGAAAAAGAACTGGTTGCGGAATGCGAGAAGATCGCGGCGCAGACGGGCGGCAGCATCCGTTTAACAGAAAGCGTGGACGAGGGGACGAAAGATGTGGATGTCGTTTATACCGATGTATGGGTTTCCATGGGGGAACCGGATGAAGTCTGGACGAGCCGTATCCATGACCTGATGCCCTATCAGGTCAACCGCAAAGTGATGGAAAATGCGGGAGAAAAAGCGGTGTTCATGCACTGTCTGCCTGCTTTCCATGATCTAAATACCGGAATCGGAAAAGCGGTCAGCGAGAAATTCGGCATTCAGGAAATGGAAGTGACCGACGAAGTTTTTGAGTCCGCGCAGTCCATCGTATTTGATGAGGCGGAGAACCGTATGCACACGATCAAAGCCGTAATGGCAGTCACAATCGGTATGCCGGAGGCATAAGACATGAAAATAGATAAATCGGATATCCTTTCCCTGCTGCGCGACAGTAAGGACTATGTGTCAGGGCAGCAGTTATGCGATCAGTTCGGCGTTTCGCGGACAGCAGTCTGGAAAGTGATCAATCAGTTGAAAGCAGAAGGCTATCAGATCGAAGCCGTTTCCCACAAAGGATACCGCCTGCTGGAGAGCCCCGATGTGCTTTCCCGCAGCGAGATTGCCAGCAGGCTGAAAACAGAATGGGCCGGACAGCAGTTATACTATCTGGAGGAGACCGGTTCCACCAATATTGATGCAAAGCGTTATGCGGAAGAAGGAGAGCCGCACGGTACAACGGTGGTAGCGGAGAAGCAGACGGCCGGAAGGGGAAGACGCGGAAAATACTGGGAATCCCCACCGGGCAGCGCTATTTATATGACGATCATGCTGAAACCGGATTTTGCACCGGATAAGGCGTCCATGCTGACACTGGTCATGGCGCTCAGCGTGGCGGAGGCGATTACGGAAGCCACTGGGCTTGCCGCGGGCATCAAATGGCCGAATGACGTTGTCGTCAACAAAAAGAAAGTCTGTGGTATTTTGACGGAACTGAATGTGGAAACGGATTATATTCAATATGTAGTCATCGGCGTCGGCATTAATGTCAATAACGGCTCATCGGAGGAATTTCCGGAAGAGATCAGAGAGACGGCAACCTCTCTGAAAATAGAATCGGGCGTGCAGATGTCCCGGGCATCGCTGATAGAGCGGGTTCTCGAGCGTTTTGAGAAAAATTATGACATATTTGTCACAACCCTTGACCTGCGTCTGCTCACGGAAGCTTACAGCAGATTTCTGTTGAATCTGAATGCGGAAGTCTGTGTGTTAGATCCCAAAGGCAGTTATACGGGAATCGCCAGAGGTATTAACACGACGGGTGAGCTTTTGGTGGAAAAAGAAAACGGCGGGACGGAAGCGGTTTACGCGGGAGAAGTTTCGGTCAGAGGCCTGTATGGATACGTTTAGGAAAGTGTGAGAAGAAGTTCTAAAGACGTCTCGCCATAGGACGAGACGCCAAGGACTTCTACGGTCCGCGTGACGGACCTGTCTCACACAGCAGAATGCCTTGGCGGCCATTCTGCATGAATTGTTTGTGCCGCCACAGGCGGCATGACAGGAAAGAGTGAGAAGAGGTTCTGACTTGCAAGAACGGAAAAGGGAGGTTTTCTATGGCGGAGGAGCGTATCGTGCTATGTGGTGCAAATGCTTACGAGCAGAAATATTATTTTAATGAACAATTTGCGGCAATCCCGGATTCCATCAAGGAAGAACTGCATATTATCTGCGTTCTCTTTACGGAAGAAGTGGGAGGCATTTTCACGATCGTATTCGAGGAAGATGGAAGCATTTCCCTGGAAACCGATGCCGAGGAAGATGACCTGCTCTATGATGAGATCAGCAGCGGCCTCATGATACGGGAGATTCGACGGAACAGACAGGAAATGCTGGAATCCTTGAGCCTGTATTATCGGGTATTCATTCTGAAAGAAAAGTTTGAAGAGAATTTCTAAAAAATCAATGCGCCTGGCGGCGTTTTGGAGGATATATGAAAATAGGCAATGTAACGCTGGACAATCCAGTCATACTTGCTCCGATGGCAGGGGTAACGGACCTGCCTTTTCGTCTGTTGTGCAAAGAACAGGGCGCGGGGCTCGTCTGTATGGAAATGGTCAGCGCGAAAGCGGTTCTTTACAAAAATAAAAATACGGAAAGCCTGCTCGAAATCCATCCGCAGGAAGTGCCGGCCTCATTGCAGCTGTTCGGCTCCGATGCCGGTATTATGAGCGAGATTGCGAAACGGCTTGAAGAACGCCCTTTTTCTATTCTGGATATCAATATGGGTTGTCCCGTTCCGAAAATCGTCAATAACGGGGAAGGATCGGCCCTGATGAAAGATCCAAAGCTGGCGGGTGAAATCGTTTCCGCCATTGTGCGTGCCGTGAAAAAGCCCGTTACGGTAAAAATCCGAAGCGGTTTTGACAAAGAACATATCAATGCGGTGGAGATGGCAAAGGTGATAGAAGATGCCGGTGCAGATGCGGTTACGGTGCACGGAAGGACGAGAGAGCAGTTCTATGCCGGTGAGGCGGACTGGGAAATCATTGCAAAAGTGAAAGAGGCCGTATCGATTCCCGTTATTGGGAACGGCGACATTACGGATGGGGAAAGCGCCGAAAGGATGCTCCGGCAGACCGGATGCGACGGCGTTATGGTCGGGCGCGCGGCGAGGGGAAATCCGTGGATTTTCCGGGAAATAGCCGCTTATCTGGCGGAAGGGACGATACTGCCGCCCAAGACAAAAGAAGAATGTAAGGAAATGATGCTCCGCCATGCAAGACTCCAGCTAAAGTACAAGGGAGAATATACCGGCGTGCGCGAAATGCGCAAACATATTTCCTGGTATACGGCCGGAATGCCGCATTCCGCGAAACTCAGGGAGCAGGTAAACGCGGTGGAAACTTTTGCGGCATTAGAGGAATTAATCGAAAAGATGTAGCGTATATTCTCATATGGGAAACGAAACAATATTTTATTATGTTACGGAAGAGGCGATAACGGGACATAAAAAAGCGGTGAAACTTCATTTCTGGCAGAGGATGAAGTTCGCTTCTTTTGTGGTGGGAAAGAACGAAATGACGGTTGTTACGATTATGATTCCTGCCGTGCAGAAAGGATGGAAAAGTGAAAAACTGCTGTGGCTGATGCGGGAGACAGCGGAGAGACACCCCCTGTATTCAGGCAATATCAGAATCCTGATACAGCCGGATGTGCAGCTCTTATTGACGGAACAAAAGCATGATGCTTCCGAAACATCAAAGTTACTGCCGCAGTCTGTGCAGTCCGATACTTTTCTTTCCGTATGCTTTCCGATGATTGTTAAAATCCTGCGGGAGCAGTTTCCATTGCAGAACAGAGGAGGCTGGCCGGAATCGGTGGTGCTTTTACTGGGGGAATTTTTTTCCCCGGAAGAGCAGATGCGGCATTTTGAGGAGATGATACAGCCCTATCTTCCCCGTGTGAATGCGTTGACAGTTATCTATGGAGCTGAAGACAGTGCAGATCAAAAAACGGAAATGTTTCAGGCCATGGAAATGCAAAGCGGGACGGAAGAAGAAACGGTTTCCGACAGCTTTCAGGAGCCGGGGCGCCTGAGAGAGTTGATTCAGGAATATACGGAAGAACTTTATTATGAATACGGACTGGTCAGTCAGATCTTGTGCGGCAGGGACATTCCGTTTAACCGAATACTGTGCGGCCGGAGCGGCCTTGTCAAACGGAACAGCCTGTCTGGCGGACAAAGTCCGGTCCTTTTTCTGGATTACGGATATCCTGGAACAGAGCCGCTGCGTATGCTGAAAGAAGGCGATATATATCTGGATGTTGTATCCTCGGAAGAAAAAGAAGCGTTATTTAGAAGAAAATACAGGGGAATTTTCTATCAGTCTCCCCGGAAATACCTTGACACTATGGTAAAAAGTGGTTATGATAAATGAGTTAATTAGATATAGCGTGAGAAGAACTTTTAGAGCTCATACAGCTAAAGCCTGGTTCCCAAGCTTGGCTGTTTCGCTAAGAAGTTCTACGATTTGCCTTTGGCAATCTTTCTCACGCAGGAGAATGCCTCAAATGCGGCATTCTTCCTGACAAACTTGTTTGTCTTGGGATTTTGAGATTCCGCGAAACGGAATCATAAAGGTTATGCTGAAAACAACAGAAAAAGAACAAAGAAGAAGTAAGAAAGGGCGAATCGTCATGGAAGAAAAAAAGAACATTTTAACCTATGAAGGTCTTAGAAAATATGAGGATGAACTGCACGAATTAAAAGTCGTGAAACGTCAGGAAGTCGCACAGAAGATTAAAGAAGCGAGAGAACAGGGCGACCTGTCGGAAAACGCGGAGTATGATGCGGCTAAAGACGAACAGCGCGATATCGAAGCGAGAATCGAAGAACTGGAGAAAATCTTAAAGAATGCGGAAGTCGTTGTCGAAGACGAAGTCGATCTGGATAAGATCAACATCGGCTGTCAGGTCACGATTTTGGATATGGAATATGCGGAAGAACTGGAATACAAAATTGTAGGTTCCACCGAGGCGAACAGCCTGAAAGGCAAAATCTCCAACGAATCACCAGTCGGAAAAGCCCTGATCGGCAGCAAGATTGGCGATGTTGTGACAGTTGAGACACAGGCAGGCGTTTTACAGTACAAAGTATTGGAAATCCAGCGCTCTAACTAACATAGAATGCAGCAGGGATAACCGGATAGGGATAAGAGAAAGGCGTAAGTATTGAGGTTGAAAGAAAAGCGTTTTCAACTATTGAATTTGAGTGTCTGCTGAAGCAGACAGATGGGAGTAAAAATGGCAGAACAGCAGAATCAGGATATCAATCAGCTTTTGAAGGTAAGGCGCGAGAAACTCGCCGCTTTGCAGGAAAACGGGAAAGACCCTTTTGTCATTACGAAATACGATGTGACACATCACAGCCAGGAAATCAAAGACGATTTCGACGCGCTGGAAGGAAAGACCGTATCGATTGCGGGACGCGTCATGTCCAAACGTGTGATGGGAAAAGCATCTTTCTGTAACGTGCAGGATTTACAGGGCGATATCCAGTCTTATGTGGCAAGAGACAGCGTTGGAGAAGAACTCTATGCTGATTTCAAAAAATATGATGTGGGCGATATCGTCGGCATTGAGGGCGAGGTCTTCAGGACCAAGACGGGCGAGATTTCGATTCATGCGGCCAAAGTAACGCTGCTTTCCAAGAGTCTGCAGATTCTTCCCGAAAAATATCATGGTCTGGTCAATACAGATATCCGTTATCGCCAGCGTTATACAGATTTGATTATGAACGAGGATGTGAAGAAAACATTCGTGATGCGTTCCAAGATTATCAGTTCTATCAGACGTTATCTGGACGGCCAGGGCTTTCTGGAGGTGGAAACACCGATGCTCGTATCCAATGCGGGCGGCGCAGCGGCAAGGCCTTTTGAGACCCATTACAATGCACTGGACGAGGATGTCAAGCTTCGTATTTCACTGGAGCTTTATCTGAAAAGACTGATCGTAGGCGGTATGGAAAGAGTCTATGAGATTGGACGTGTTTTTCGGAACGAAGGTCTGGATACCAGACATAATCCCGAGTTTACCCTGATGGAGCTGTATCAGGCCTATACCGATTATAACGGCATGATGGAGCTGACCGAGAATATGTTCCGCCATGTTGCACAGGAAGTATGTGGGACGACCCTGATTCCTTATGGAGATGTGGAAATCGACCTGGGAAAACCTTTTGCTAAAATGACCATGACCGAGGCGGTCAAAAAATATGCGGGCGTGGATTTTGACGAAATTAAAGACACGGTCGAAGCAAAGAAGATTGCGGACGAAAAAGGCGTCCATTACGAAGACAGACATAAAAAAGGAGATATTCTGAACCTGTTCTTCGAGGAATTTGTAGAAGAGCATCTGGTGCAGCCGACCTTTATTACGGATCATCCGATTGAGATTTCTCCTCTTACGAAGAAAAAGCCGGACAACCCGGATTATGTGGAGCGGTTCGAGTTGTTTATCACATGCCGCGAAATGTGCAATGCTTATTCGGAATTGAATGACCCAATCGACCAGCGGGAGCGTTTCAGGGCACAGGAAGAAGCATTGGCGGCGGGAGACGAAGAGGCGAATACAACGGACGAAGATTTCCTAAATGCGCTGGATATTGGCATGCCGCCGACGGGTGGTATCGGGTACGGTATTGACAGACTTGTCATGTTATTGACGAACTCGCCTGCGATCAGGGATGTTTTGCTTTTCCCGACGATGAAAACTTTGGGTAAAGAAAACCAGTAAAATCAAGGGTTTGCGGACTTAAAGCTAGTATGGTACGACAAGAGTACGACAAAAT
>CAJTUC010000023.1 GCA_910579395.1 uncultured Lachnospiraceae bacterium
AAAATATTTGACAAAAAAAGAAGCCTTTTTTCAAGGCTTTCAAGCACTTTTTCTTATATTCAACTGTCAAACTCCCGAGCTACCTCCTGCTCATTATCATTATTAGCATACTATAACATAGCCCCTATAAAACAGGCAATACATTTCTGCAATATATTCCTGTAAATATTCCTGCACTCTTTTCATCCTGCAATTTTATCCTCGGAAATTTGCAAAGTGCTTTCGTTTATGTTACACTAAACAGTAAACTTACAGTATTTTTTTATTCATATCATTGCAAAGTACGGAGGTATCATCTTGAAAATACAGGAATCAGCCGAAAATTATCTGGAGACGATTTTAATGCTTGGGCAGAAAAAGGGAAACGTCCGCTCCATCGATATTGCCCACGAACTGGAATACAAAAAGCCGAGTGTCAGCGTCGCCATGAAGAACCTCCGCGAAAACGGTTATATCAGGGTAGACGACAGCGGTTTCATCACACTGACAGACGCCGGAAGGCAGATCGCAGAGACCATGTATGAGCGCCATCTGCTGCTTTCCCGCTGGCTGATGGAGCTCGGCGTCAATGAAAAGACCGCCGTGGAAGATGCCTGTAAAATGGAGCACGTCATCAGTAAAGAAAGTTTTGAAGCAATCAAGAATCATCTGCGCCAGTAATGCTCTTCATCCGCCAGCCGCCATGAAAATATCTGGCGGCTGCAACAAACAGCGCAATCGTCCAGCCGGCGCAGAATGCCCACCAGATGATCTCCACACCGACAACCTCTGCAAAACCGACCGTCAAAAACAGTCGAATAAAAAAACTGAGCAGCGTTGTCAGAATGAACCAACTCATATCCCCGCTTCCTTTGAACGTCGCTTTCACCAGCATAAAGGTGGAAAAGACAATGAGAAACGCGCCTACGACTCTGATATAAGCAGCTCCAACCGCAATGACCTGTTCCAAATCCGTTTCCGTTTCTTCTATAAAAAGCCGAATAATCTGATTTGGAAAAATCTCAAAAACGACTGTCAACAGCAGCGAAAGTCCGCCACAACTTAAAATAGATGCCCGAAGTCCCGGCCGGATACGCTCTTCTTTGCATGCTCCGATGTTCTGCCCTACATAATTCGCATAGGCGTTGCTATAATTAATGGGAACTGCCGTCGCCAGATTGACGACTTTAGCCGCAGCCGCGCTCCCCGCAATAACCGCCGAGCCAAAACTGTTGATTGTCGCCTGAACGATGACGGAACCTACTGATACGATAGACTGCTGCAACGCCGAAGGCAAGGCAAATCGCAGCATCGTGAGCAACAGCGCCTTATCGAACAGGGCATCGGACTTGCCGCGTTCAAACTCTCTTAACAGCTTCGGCATATCCTTCCCTGCAAACACAGCGGCTGCAAACTGCGAAATTGCCGTAGCCAAAGCCGCTCCGCCGACACCGCCATGCAGCCCGATGATAATAAACAAGTCTAAAAGTACATTGAGTACCGAAGAAAGAATCAGAAATTTAAGCGGCGTTCTGGAATCTCCAAGTGCCACATAAACACCGTTTAACGCATTATAGACAAAAATCGGAACGCACCCCAGAAAATAGAAACGCAGGTAGCTGACTCCCATTACAACAATTTCTTCCGGTGTATTGACCAGCCGCAGAAGCGGCTCCGCCCCAGCCCAGATACCTGCCGTTGAGAGAAATGCGACACCTGCAGAAAAAAATACGGACGTGGTCATGCACTGCCATATTTTCTCCGTTCTTCCTGCGCCGAAATACTGCGCGATGACGATAGAGCCGCCGAGCGCAAGCCCCGTTGCCAACTGTACAAAGACCGCCGTAATGCTGCTTGCGCTTCCAACTGCCGCAAGTGCTTCCGTTCCCAGTCTTTTGCCTACGATGATCGTATCAATAATGTTGTACATCTGCTGAAAAAGATTCGATAGAATCATTGGCACTGCAAAAAGGAGAATCGTACGAAACGGATTCCCCTCTGTCATCTTATGTGTTTTCGGTTTTAAAGCTTTTTCTGACATTTATAACTGCCTTTCCACCTTATAAGCTTCCTCAATACTGCTTTTCCTGTTCAATCGTCCTCTCAAGACCAGGATTTAATTTTTAAAACTGTGAATCGGGGCCGGGATTCTGCCGCCGCGGTTCACAAAATCATCACATGAAAACTGGTTGACCGGCATAATCGGCGCATAGCCGAGCAGACCGCCGAACTCCACGGTCTCTCCCACGTCTTTTCCAATGACCGGAATCAGACGAACAGCCGTCGTTTTCTGATTGATCATGCCAATAGCCATCTCATCGGCAATGATACCGGAAATCGTCGTTGCTTTCGTATCTCCCGGAATTGCGATCATGTCCAGCCCCACAGAGCAGACACAGGTCATCGCTTCCAGCTTTTCCAACGTCAACGCCCCTGCAGTCACGGCATCTATCATGCCCTGATCTTCGCTGACCGGGATAAATGCTCCGCTCAATCCCCCTACATAGGAAGATGCCATCACGCCGCCCTTTTTCACCTGATCATTTAAAAGGGCAAGCGCCGCTGTCGTACCGGGGGCACCCGCATGCTCCAGGCCTATCTCACATAAAATATCCGCCACACTGTCCCCAATCGCCGGCGTCGGCGCAAGAGAGAGATCTACGATGCCGAACGGAACCTGCAGCCTCTTGGACGCTTCTTTTGCCACCAGCTGACCGACACGGGTCACTTTAAAGGCAGTTTTCTTAATGGTCTCACAAAGCACTTCAAAATTCTCTCCGCGGACTTTTTCAAGCGCTGTCTTCACAACGCCCGGACCGCTGACTCCGACATTGATAATCTTATCCGCTTCCGTCACCCCATGAAAAGCGCCTGCCATGAATGGATTATCGTCCGGCGCATTGCAGAATATAACAAGTTTGGCACATCCCAGGGAATCCGCATCTTTCGTCGCCTCTGCAGTCTGCCTGATGATCTCTCCCGTCAGTTTTACGGCATCCATATTGATACCGGTCTTGGTGGAGCCAACATTAACGGAACTGCACACCCTCTCCGTTACGGAAAGCGCCTTCGGAATCGACCGAATCAGCAGTTCATCCGCCGCGGTCATTCCCTTCGATACCAGAGAGGAATAACCGCCGATAAAATTCACGCCTACTTCATGCGCTACTCTATCGAGGGTACGGGCAACCGACACAAAATCCTCTTCCGTTTTACAGGCAGCTCCGCCTACGAGCGCAATCGGTGTCACGGCAATCCGCTTGTTAACAATAGGAATCCCATATTCTCTGGAAATCTGCTCTCCCGTCTCCACAAGGCTTTTGGCCGCTTCATATATTTTATGATATATCTTCTCATTTAATTGATACAGATCCGAATCGATACAGTCGAGCAGACTGATGCCAAGCGTAATCGTCCGCACATCCAGATTTTCTTTCTCGATCATTTCATTCGTCTCTGCCACTTCAAATATATTGATCAATGTGTTTTCTTCCTTTCTGCCTTCAATCCATGACCGTTCGGTTCAAAGCCGTGTCTGCAACGCTTTTTGCCTCCGGACTGCTCTTTTATATTCTGTGCATCTTGTTAAAGATTTCTTCCTTCTGGCATTTGATGATCACACCGATGCTCTCTCCGAGCTTTGCCAGTTCTTCCGCGATGACGCCGAATTCTTTCTGCGTATGATTCGTATCCACGATCATCATCATATTAAAATAGTCCTGTACGATCGTCTGTGAAATATCCAGAATATTGATCTGATTGTCCGCCAGATAGGTGCACACCTTGGCAATGATGCCGACCGTATCTTTTCCTACCACTGTGATAATTGTTTTTTTCATCTCTATACTATTTCCTTTCCGCCTCTAGTTCAATTCAGGGAGAATGCAAAACATTCTCCGAATCGAGTGCATAGCACTCGACTTCTTATTATATAGAAAATTGCTGTAATCGTAGTATATTCCAAGCAAGAATTTACACAGTAAATTCTTGGAGCGAAAGCTGCAGAGCTTGCGCTTTTTATATTTCAATCATTTGGGATACTTCGCTTCTTTTCGCAACATGAATCGGGAAATCATCCGCCTGATAGTCCGTATCCGACATCATGATCTCGACCTTGACAGTCTCATAGGCAAGCTCCGGCAGATTATTCTCTTTGCTTAAATGACCCAGCATGATCGCCTGTATATGGTCGTTCAGCAGACGGCATAAAAGCCTTCCGGATGCCTCATTGGATAAATGCCCCCTTTCACTCAAAATGCGCTGTTTCAGATAATAAGGATATGGCCCGGTCTGAAGCATATTGACATCATGATTCGCTTCCAGATACAGGACATCCAAATCCTGCAGGCAGGCGACCGTATAATCGTTATAACAGCCCAGGTCGGTAATAATGCCGATTTTTTTCTTGTCATGGCTGATCCGGTACGCTACGGGCTCCGCCGCGTCGTGGGAAGTCCGCATCGGATACAGCGACATATCCTTGATCACAAATTTTTCGTCGGCATTGATGCAGTGAAAAAGTGCATCGTCTATTTTCCCGAGAGAAGCCGTCTGCCGGATGGCCTGAATCGTCCCCGGTGTTCCGTAAATGGGAATCGCATATTTTCTTGCAAGAACACCGAGACCGCTTATATGGTCCGCGTGTTCATGGGTAATAAAAATGCCGTCTATTTCCGATAATTTTAATCCGAGTGTAGCAACACCTTCCTCGATACGCTTGCCGCTGATGCCCACATCAATCAGGAGATGTGTTGCATCGGATCCCGCATAAATACAATTCCCGCTGCTCCCGCTCGCTATACTGCATAGTCTCATAAGTATTTTTCAGTCTTTCCAATAGATTTTAATTACATCGCCGCTGTGAATCGGCTCCATATACTGTGCGTTTTTACCGTTCAACTCCGTAGCGATACCGCTTCCCTGCGGCACTGACAAGTCGAAATTTATGTAATCGAATACATCCACAAAAATATAACTCGTTTTCCCTTCCAACCGGATTGGCGCTCCGTTGACCATGACCTGAATCGCCATGGGAATGCCCGTTTGTTCGGAAGACACTGCCGTTTCGGAAGATGCTGCGGATTCCTGGGCGGCCGTCGCCTCAGAGGAATCCGTGGCTCCCAGAGCGGACGTATCACCTGAGAAATCTGTATTTTCTGCAGGCACTGCTGTTTTATCGAAAGAAATTCCCGCCGTACTTCCTGTACTGCCTGCTAATTCTCCCGCGTGTATCGCTGCCTGCTCCGCCGCAAACGGATTTTCCTCCTTCTTCGGCTCGCTCTTCATATAACTGCCATCGTCGTCCGGCAGATTGGCATAAGTGTCCGGCGCGCCGCTTCCATAAATATCCCTGTCGGATAACTGCAGTTCCTCCATCGTCCAGATAATGGCAAAATTCTCATATACTATCGTATCCATATCCGCCAGCTTATTATTTACATAAATATTCATATCCTGATTGATGATGACATCCATGAACTCGGCAATCTGCCGAACCGTATAATAATTCAGAAATTCAATCGAATCATTCTCCTGAATGCCATAATAACCCGATTGAAGATGCCCATTCACCATCGCGAATTTGGGCAGTTCCACTTTCTGTTCGTTCACCTCGACCGGCATAACAGCACCATATTCCGGAAGCTGATTAATATCTAATGCCGCCGGCTCTCCCGCCGTTGATTCGATGACCCTCACATGGTCGTTCGCATGAATCGGCGTATAAATATCCGCTTCCTGCCCGTTCACACGGATAATCGCCGCTTCCCCGAGCATTCCCCTGGTAATACGAGGTTTCCCGTTGACGAAATAGTTCAGTGCTTTTCCTCTTTTCGGGAAAAGCCCGTCATTCGTAAATTCCGCCTGCATGGCGGCATCCACTACCGCCAGTTTATTGTTATCATAAAGCTTGACTCTCTGGTCATTAAAATAAACAAAAATAAAATTATTGCTCTGCTCATAAAAACTCAGACAGATACCAATCGGTGTCACCATCAGAGAATCTTTTCTCGCATCTTCCTCATAAAAAGCAATCTGCTGCATAACCTCTTCGCCGCGCACCGCTACTCTTTCTTTCTGAATATCGAGTTCTTCGGCCAGACTTTCCGTATATCCCTGCAGTCTTCCGCCTCCGCCGACAACGAATACAGCACTGACCGATTTATCACCATTCAGTTCTTTAATTTTATCAGCGACCCGTTTTGTCATATCTTGAATTACAGGCCGGGCAACCTCCGCGATTTTTTCACGGGAAATGGTCTGGGTCAGCCCCAGAATGTCCTTATATTCGATGCTCTCTTCTTCTCCCGCCGCCCGCTTTATCTTCTCCGCAGTCTTAAAATCCACGAGACAATGTTTGGCAATGACCTCGGTCAGCGCGTCCCCGGCGATCGGAATCATGCCATACGCAACGATGCTGCCGTCCTTTGTAATAGAAATATCCGATGTGCCCGCTCCCACGTCCACCAGCGCAATATTCAACATCCTGTACATCTCCGGTATTGCGGCCTGAATCGCCGCAATCGGCTCCAGCGTCAGATTGACCACTTCGAGCCCGGCAAGCCCCACCGCCTTATACAGGCCGTCCACCACATCATCAGGCAGAAAAGTTGCAATGATATCGGCGCCAATCGTTCCTGCCTTATGACCTTCCAGATTGCTGATTGGATAATGATTCATATAATACCGCACAACAGAATAACCGACACAGTAAAATTTTATCTCCGTATCATTCGTTTCCAGGAATTCCTCATATGCCTTCTCAACACCTCTGGAATCCAACGCATAGATATCTTCCCCGTCAATCTCTTTATCCCCGGGAAATTCCTGCTCCACATGAGTCGTGATTGTCCGCAGTACACGTCCTGCCGCAGCAATACAGACATCTTTGAGTTTCCGGCCAACTTTTTCCTCCAGATGAAGTTTTACTTCTTTGATGGTCGCTCCCACCTTATGAATGTCATGAATCTGTCCATCCAGCATAGCGCGCGTTTCATGTTCCCGTATACTCTGAGAGATTACATGGAACCGTTCTCCGGTCCGGTATCCTACCGTTCCCACAATGCTTCTTGTCCCGATATCCAGCCCGAACACCAGCTGGCCCGGAAATTTCATCATTTCTGACACAGATATTCCCCCAATTTTTTATCAATCTGCTGACAGGCCTCCGCAAGGCTTCCGCTGTTATCGATCACGACCCCGCAATGCCGTCTGAATTCTTTTTCAGATAACTGTTCTTTCAAAATTCGGTCTATCTTTTCATCGGAATAAGCTCTCCCCGCTCTTAAACGGCTTCGCCTGATATCTTCCCGCGCATGGATATACCATAGTTCATCCAGAATTTCACCATAACCGCCCTCGATTAAGAGCGCCGCCTCCACGAAAAGAAAGTCCTCTTTTTCTTCCCGCCTGCTCTGTGCAATTTCCCGCAGAATATATTCCTTCACCGCCGGATGCACAATGTCGTTCACCTGCTCTAAAATGGCACTGCCCGCAAAAATCTTGTCTGCCATCCTCTTTTTATCGATCGTCCCGTCCGGGTTCAAAATTTCGTTCCCCAACAGCTTCACCAGTTCCTGATAACACGCCTGCCCCGGCTCCTCCACCTGATGTGCCACCTCATCAGCCAAAATCACCCGGCACCGGTAATGTTCCTTCATATAGGCCAGAAGCGCCGTTTTCCCCGCTCCCACGCCTCCCGTGATACCTATAACCTTCATCCTTATACCCATTTGTCTGCTTCAGCAGACACTCGAATCAATAGTTGTAAGCACTTTTCTTTCAACCTTTTCACCCTTTGGCATCATACCACGTCATCCCCGTATGCAAATCAATCTCCAGCGCAACAGACAATTTCGCCGCAGCCTGCATCTCTTCCGACAAAATACGTCTTACCTGTTCTTCTTCCGGCGCATAAACTTCAATCAGCAGTTCATCATGCACCTGTAAGATCAGACGGGAACGCAGCTTTTCTTTCCGCAGTCTCGCCCATACATGAATCATGGCAAGCTTGATGATATCCGCGGCGGTTCCCTGTATCGGGGAGTTCATTGCCACACGTTCTCCGAAAGAACGCTGCATAAAATTGCTGGATGACAGTTCCGGTATCGGCCTTCTTCTTCCGAACATCGTCTTGACATAACCGTAGGCCTTCGCATCTTCCACCAACTTATCCAGAAAAATCTTGATTCCCGGATACGTCGCAAAATACTGTTCAATATATTCCGCAGCCTCTTTTCGGGAAATGCTCAAATCCTGACTCAGTCCGAAAGAGCTGATGCCGTATACGATACCGAAATTGACCGCCTTGGCATTTCTTCTCTGCAAATCCGTTACTTCTTCAAAAGGCGTATGGAATACTTTAGAAGCCGTAATCCTATGAATATCCTGATCCATCTGATAAGCCTCTATCAGCTGCTTATCATCGGACATATGCGCGAGTACACGCAGTTCAATCTGAGAATAATCCGCATCCATGAACAGACAGCCGTCCGCCGGTACAAATACCTTCCGGATTCTCCTGCCAAGTTCCATACGAATCGGAATATTCTGCAGATTCGGTTCCGTGGAACTGATTCTCCCTGTCGCCGTAATAGTCTGGTTAAAAGTAGAATGAATGCGGCTTCCTTCATCAATATAAACGGCAAGCCCGTCCGCATAAGTCGATTTTAATTTCGCCAGTCCCCGATATTCCAGAATGTCCGCGATAATCGGATGGTCGGGCGCCAGCTTTTCCAAAATATCCGCCGCCGTCGAATACCCTGTTTTCGTCTTTTTCCCACCGGGAATACCCATCTTTTCAAAAAGGACTTCACCCAGCTGTTTCGGCGAATTGATGTTGAATTTCACGCCGGCCTGTTCACAGACAGACTGTTCAAGTTCCGCGATCCGTCCTGTCAACGCCTCACCGTAAGCCTTCAATTCATCCGGCCGGACCATGATGCCGGATAGTTCCATCTCATACAGAACCTTCGTCAAGGGCATCTCTATTTCATACAACAGTTCGAGCATTCCCTGCTCTTTTAGTTTCTTTCCCAGTTCTCCCGCCGCCATCAGGCAGGTATATGCCTGAAAACAGGCAAATTCTATCAATTCTTCCGGTTTTTCCTCCATTGTCTGTCGGTAAGAGTTTTTGCCACAGACCTGTTTTCTGTCCGGAATCACCAGACCGAGATGCTCGCCTGCGATGGATTCCGTATCATAATCGTTTTTGAGCGGATTCAACAGATACGCCGCCAGAAGAATATCGAAATATTTCTTCTTCCGATAGGCAGCCAATCCGTCCACACCGACGGTTTCTTCCGCCTCGCCCTGTTCTATCATATCGTAAATCTGCTTGATATTGCAGACGTTAAGTTTACATAATTCATTTTTATTCAAATCGCTCAGTTTCCCGGCAAGATACTGCTTTGTAATAAACCCCTGACAGGGAATAAAATAGATTTCCTTTTCCGAAAACGCAAGGGCAATTCCCGCACATGCTTCATCATCTCTGCCGTCCCGTAATACGGAAAGGCCAAGTTCACAGCCCGCTTCCATTTCTCCACTGCCATTACCGGTTTCTCCGGCATCCATTTCCGGCATATCGCACCGCCTCAATGCCTGTGCGAATACCGCTTCTATTTCCGTCAAATCCGTCAACGTCTTGAAATACTCTGTCTGGCTGTTCGTTAAAACGGCATCCTTTTCAAAACGCGATAACAGATTCTTAAATTCAAGTTGTTTACATAATACATATGCCTCTTCCGTATAAAAATTACCGATTCTGGCCTTTTCAAAGGAAAAGTCAATATCGCTGTCCACCTTGATTGTCGCCAGCACCTTGCTCAGATTGGCAAGTTCTTTGTTATTCGTAAGAGACTCTCTTATCGATTTTTTGGTAATGTTATCCAGATTATCATAGATATTCTCCAAAGAACCAAACTGCCGCATCAGCTCCGTAGCGGTCTTTTCCCCGACCTTAGGCACACCCGGAATATTATCCGCCGTATCGCCCATCAGTGCTTTTAAGTCAATGAACTGCTTCGGCGTGACCTGATAGCGTTCTTTCACGTCTCTGGCATAATAATTCTCCACTTCCGTTCTGCCGCCTTTGGTCTTGGGAATGCGAATCATGATATGCTCCGACGCAATCTGCAAAAGGTCTCTATCTCCGGAAACAAGGGCTACTTCCATTCCCTCCCTTTCGGCCTGCACCGCCAGCGTACCGAGAATGTCATCCGCTTCCAGCCCGGCCTGCTCGACGATACAGATTCCCATTGCCTGAAGCATCTGTTTCATCACCGGAACCTGCTCCCGCAGTTCTTCCGGCATCGGTTTTCTCGTTCCTTTATATTCCTGATAGATTTCATGCCGAAAAGTGGGAGCATGAACATCGAACGCCACGGTCAGATAATCCGGTGCCTCCTCTTCCAGAATCTTGAACATAATATTCAGAAAACCGTGTATCGCATTCGTATGAAACCCCTGACTGTTCGTCAGGTCAGGCACTCCGTAAAAAGCTCTGTTCAAAATACTGTGCCCATCTATTAAAACCAGTTTCTGACTCATATCAATAACCATGCCTTTCTCTCAATCCGGACTTTCCTTTTTTCAAAATTTAAATACAATGATAAGCGCAATCAGAATTGCCGCCCCCACCGCCACTTCCAGACAAAGCAGGGTCTGCAGCAGTATCTGCCGCACCTTTATCTGATGTCTTGCATCCAGAAGGCGCGTCGCCAGAGCCTTCTGCAAATTAAAATTATTGCCCGCTTCCAGCCTTTCCAGACCTTCTGCCACCAGAAACTGAATGGAAAGTTCTTCCATGCACTCCGGGCATCCATCGATATGTTCTATGAATTGTTTTAATGCTTTAATATCCAGTTCATCCTGTAAAAAGACCGGAATCATTTTTTCTTCTTCTTTGCAATCCACATTAGCCCCTCATTCTTACGCAGTCTGCGAACTTTGGAATAGAAACCATACAGTTTTATTATATACCATAATGGCGGGCTTTGCAAAGACTATGGAAAAGAAAACTACATAACTGAACTGTTACAAAGAAAATCTACAAAACCCACATAAAATAAGAGCATAAAAATACGGACGTAAGCTGTCATGCACTTACGCCCTGGTCTTTTTGCCGCTCCGTTATTCTTTGATTTCATCAATATCTGTAAGATTTACGCCCAAAACATTTAATAAAGCTTTTAAGGAAATATACTTTTTTTTCAGCTTAGCATACGTTTCCGTTGCATTTTCCTTTCTGGCTATTGTCATATATTCTTGAATTTCTCTAAAATCATCTATTGTAGTTTTAGCGATTTCTGCATTGTTCGGCATTTAATCACCTCCCGATCATAGAAACAACCGTTGCTTAACTATAATCAGTATACCATAATCCGAACACAAAGTCTATTATAATCAGAAAAGAAAATTCCAAACGGAAATTTACAAACAAGATTATTTTTGCAATATAAAAATCTGAAAACTCTACTATCAGAATTTTCAGACTTTCCGTCAATGCTGGTGGTGGGACTTGAACCCACACGCGGTTGCCCGCAACAGATTTTGAGTCTGCCTCGTCTGCCATTCCGACACACCAGCATTCCAATAACCGAAATATATGATATCATAACTGCAGTTGATTGGCAAGCTATTCTTTAGAAAATTTTTCTGAAGAAGTTACCCAAAAATCTTCTCAAAAACCTCAAAACAATCTAACGTCGCAAAATAATCCTTCGGCGTCTCCGCTCTTCTGATCAACTGCACGCTACCCTCCTCTTTCAAAAGCAATTCCGCGGAGCGCAGTTTTCCGTTATAATTATAGCCCATCGCATGACCGTGCGCGCCCGTATCGTGGATGACGAGATAATCTCCTTTTTCGATTTCCGGCAGCATTCTGTCAATTGCGAATTTATCGTTATTTTCACACAGGGAACCCGTCACATCGTATTGATGGCCGCAGGGATGGTCTTCCTTGCCGAGTACCGTGATATGATGATATGCACCGTACATGGCAGGACGCATCAGATTGACCGCACAGGCATCCACGCCGATATATTCTTTATGAGTGTGCTTCTCATGAATCGCCTGTGTAACGAGCGCTCCGTATGGCCCCATCATGAAACGGCCCATCTCGGTATAGATTGCAACGTCTCCCATACCCGCCGGAACAAGGATTTCTTCATATACTTTCCGCACGCCTTCCCCGATGACTCTGATATCATTCGGCTCCTGCTCCGGCGTATAAGGAATGCCGACGCCGCCCGAAAGATTGATAAAGGAAACGCTGACGCCAGTCTCTTCTTTCAGCTTTACGGCCAGTTCAAAAAGCTGCCCGGCAAGCTGTGGATAATATTCGTTCGTCACCGTGTTGCTCGCGAGAAAAGCATGAATACCGAAACGCTTTACGCCTTTTTCCTTTAAAATGCGGAATCCTTCGAATAACTGCTCCGTCGTAAAACCGTATTTGGAATCTCCCGGATTGTCCATGATGCCGTTGCTCATCTGAAACACGCCGCCCGGATTGTAACGGCAGCTCATCGTTTCGGGAAGTTTCCCCAGAATTTTTTCCAGAAAAGCAATATGCGTGATGTCATCCAGATTGATGATCGCACCGATTTTTGCCGCATATTCATAGTCTTCCTGCGGTGTATCGTTGGAAGAGAACATCACATCTTCCCCGTTAATACCAAGCGCATTGCTCAGCATCAGCTCTGTCAGGGAAGAACAGTCGCAGCCACAGCCATATTCATGCAGAATATCGATCAAAAAGGGATTCGGCGTCGCTTTTACCGCAAAATACTCTTTAAAGCCTTTATTCCATGCAAATGCCTCTTTTACGGCCTTTGCATTCTCCCGAATGCCCTTCTCGTCATAAATATGAAAAGGGGTGGGATAAGTTTTCGTAATCTCTTCTATTTTCTCTTTTGTCACAAACGGTACTTTTTTCATTTGTAAGACCGCTCCTTTCTGAAATCTTTTTCATTGCCCGAGCGCTGTCTGGCCCGTTTTATTCTCTCGTCGAGACCAGCATAGTCTCATTCAGCCTGCGGTCCTATTTTATCACCATACCGTTTTATCTGTAAATATGATAATTAGAATCTCAGTAATTCAATTATTTGATTATTCCGATTATCCGCATCAGATATTTTCAATCTGCCAGTCAATCGGCTCTGCTCCGTTAGCCTTTAAAAATTCATTGGCCTGACTGAAATGCTTACAGCCGAAAAAGCCGCGGTACGCAGACAGCGGACTCGGATGCGGGGCTTTCAGAATCAGATGCTTCGGATTGGTCAGCATGGGAATCTTGCTCTGTGCCGGCCGCCCCCATAACAGGTACACAATCGGCCGTTCCTGTGCGTTCACGGCATGGATGACCGCATCCGTAAACTCTTCCCACCCTTTTCCCTGATGGGAATTGGCTTGATGGGCCCGAACGGTCAGGACGGTATTCAGAAGCAGAACGCCCTGATCCGCCCATTTTTTCAAATAACCGTTATTCGGTATATAACAGCCCAGATCGTCATGCAGTTCCTGATAAATATTCTGCAGAGAAGGCGGTATATCCTTCTGATCGGGCAATACGGAGAAGCTCATGCCATGTGCCTGATGTTCGTTATGATAAGGGTCCTGGCCAAGCAAAAGCACTTTAACATCGCTCAGCGGCGTAAAATGAAAAGCATTGAAAATATCATCTGCCGGCGGATAAACTACCACTTTGCTATACTCTTCCCGTATGAACTGATAAAGCTGTTTATAATACGGCTTCCGAAATTCCGCTCCTAACGCTTCCGCCCAGTCATTACTCAACATCGCCATGCGCCATATGCTCCCTTCTCTTTCGTCAATTCTTTCTATCAATCATGCTTTTATTCCGTCTGCGATATACCTATCTCCTGTTCCTTATCCGGAACATGCCGATCATATTCCGGAGCAGGCCTGCCTGCGAACTGAGCTGCTGGCTTGTCGCCGCACTTTCCTCCGCCGTTGCCGAATTGGTCTGTACCACATTGGAAATCTGATTGATCTGTTCTCTGATTTCAAAAACGGAGTCTGCCTGTGCGCGTGCCGCCTCTGCAATCATGTTCGTTGTCTCAACAACTTCGTTTGCACCGGAAACAACCGTAACCAACTGTTCCGCCGTTTCACTGGCAATCCTTGTTCCCTCTTTCACCGCTTCAATAGAACGTTCTATCAGATTTGCCGTTGACTTGGAAGCTTCGGAACTTCTGCCCGCCAGCTCCCGTACTTCCTCCGCTACGACCGCAAAGCCTTTTCCGACCTCTCCTGCCCTGGCTGCTTCCACCGCCGCATTCAATGCGAGAATGTTTGTCTGGGAAGAAATGTTTTCAATCGTCTTAATAATCTTTCCGATCTCATTGGAGCGCGCATCGATTGCTTCCATCGCCGCGATCATTTCCTGCATCTTCTGGTTGCTTTCCATCAGCTGTGCGCCGACAGCTTCCACCTTCTGGCTGGCCTGCACGGCATTCTCAGCCGTTCTTCCCACCTGCTCGGAAATCTGCCGGATATTGCTGTCCAGTTCTTCTACGGCGCTCGCCTGTTCCACCGCGCCCTGGCTCAATGCCTGCGCACCAATCGACATCTGCTCGGAACCGTTCGATACATGATCGGAACTTTCTACGATCTGTGACATCGTATCGTTCAATTTATCGAGAATATTATCGAGAGATTCTTTAATAGATGCAAAATCTCCCACATAAGTCTGCTCGGTCGCCAAAGTCAGATCACCCTGTGCGATTGATTCCAACACCGCTGAAATCTCGCCTATGTATCCTTTTAGACGTATAATTGTTTTTTCAAAAGTCTCCGCCAGAAAGCCAATCTCATTATTGGAGTGAATATCAATTTTTACATTCTGCCTGCTGTCCAGCCCAAGTTCTCCCCGTTCCATCGTCTGCGCCAATACCGTCAGCTTCGATAACGGACTGGATACAACGCCTCTGATATAAGCCGCCAACAGCAGAACACAAATAATGACCATAGCGCCGCCAAGCACACAGGTCGTTCCAACCGTTGACGTAACCTGTTCATTTGCCTGGGAAATAGAGATTCCGGAAAAAATCAGTCCGTTGATTTTTCCGTCTTCTCCTTTGGTCGGTACATAGGAACAAAGATGGTCAACGCCCAGAATCTGGGCATTTCCCACATAAGATTCTCCTTTTACCAGCACGATATCGTTCAACTCCGCTGAAAGTTTCGTTCCGACCGCCCGCTTTCCATCCTGTAGAATCGTCGTGTACGCGCGTTCATCTCCATGAAAAATCGTAAATTCACATCCCGTTTCCTGTTTCAGATCATCCAGTAGCTGTGTCATATCTTCCGGTCCGCTATACTTTTCCAGCTCATATGCTAAAATATTCGTTCCGGTCACACACTGCTCCCTCAGTGTATTCAATGTCAGTCTGTAAAACATATAAACACACTGTGCAACTGTCAATGCAATGCCGACGATCATCATGCACGCCACCATCACATTCAATCTCCTTCCAAGATGCCTCATCTTTCTTCCATTTCCGGTTTCCATTTCAATAACCACGCCTTTCTCTTAGTTTTTCATATTTGGGCCTTTATGGCACATCTCTTCATTATTCTGTTTTCATGTATTTTCAGCTCAGTCTACAACACTTTAATGCAGCTGTCCTTCCAGCGCCTTCGCCGCCTCTTCGACTGCCGCGTCTATTCCTGCCGGATTCTTACCACCGGCCTGCGCCATATTCGGACGTCCGCCGCCGCCGCCGCCAACGAGTCCCGCAATGCTTTTGATCAGATTGCCTGCATGGGCTCCCGCCGCCATTGCGCCGTCCGTCGCCATCGCGATCAGGTTCACTTTTCCGTCTTTATCCGATGCCAGAACGACAACACCTTCACCCAGCTTTTCTTTTAACTGATCACCCAGATCGCGCAGACCATTCATATCCACGCCGGATACTTTAGATGCCAGAAGCTTCGTTCCTTTCACATCTTTGACCTGATTCATAACGTCGCCCAGCGCATCTTTGGCTGCTTTGCTCTTTAATGACTCGTTTTCACTCTGTAATGCTTTTAATTCTGCCATTAAATGTCCGCACCGATCTAACAGATTAACAGGTGTTGTCTTCAAGATTTTGGATGCCTCCTCCAGCTTTTCCTCCAGTTCCGCATAATATTTCGAAACACTGCTTCCGGTCAACGCCTCAATCCTTCTGACCCCGGCCGCAACACCGCTCTCAGAAATAATTTTGAAAGAAGAAATCAATCCCGTGCTGCCGACATGCGTACCGCCGCAAAACTCCTTGGAGAAATCACCCATCTCTACGACGCGCACTTTTTCACCGTATTTTTCACCAAAAAGCGCCATTGCTCCAGTCTTTTTCGCTTCCTCCAATGTCAGAACTTCCGTAACGACCGGAATATTTTCCGCAATCTTCTCGTTGACAATCTGCTCCACTTTGACCAGTTCTTCCGCTGTCATTGCAGAGAAATGGGAAAAGTCAAAACGAAGCCTTTCGCCGTCATTATAAGAACCGGACTGCTCTACATGGCTTCCGAGCACCATACGGAGCGCTTTTTGCAGCAAATGCGTTGCGCTGTGGTTCTTACAGGTTGCATTTCTTCTTTCCGCATCTACTTCCAATGTAACCGTATCTCCAGCCTTGAACATGCCGGAAGTCATACGGCCGATATGTCCCACCTTGCCGCCCAAAAGCTTCACGGTCTCTTCTACCTGGAAAGTACCGTTCTCACTGCGGATAACACCGATATCGCCGGCCTGGCCGCCCATCGTCGCATAGAAAGGCGTTTCATCCACAAAAATCGTCCCGACTTCGCCGTCCGTCAGTGCTTCCACAAGTTCCGTTTCCGTCGTCAGAACAGAAATAACAGAATCGTGTGCAAGACGATCATAGCCGACAAATTCAGAAGTCACACTCGGGTCGATGGATTCATATACGGTCACGTCTGCACCCATATAATTTGTAACTTTGCGGGCTTTGCGCGCCTTGACCTTCTGCTCTTCCATCGCCGCACGGAACCCTTCTTCGTCCACGCTGAATCCTTTTTCCTCCAGAATTTCTTTCGTTAAATCGATTGGGAATCCATAAGTATCATACAATTTGAACGTATCCTCACCGGAAAGTTCCTTATTTCCTTCTCTCGTCAGCTTCTCTTCCATTTCCATCAGAATGCTGAGCCCCTGGTCAATGGTCTTGTTGAACTTGTTCTCTTCCTGTGTCAAAACATTTAAAATAAATTCTTTCTTTTCCTCTAATTCAGGATAACCGTCCTTGGAACCTTCGATGACCGTATTACTGAGCGCGGCAAGGAAAGTTTCCTGAATGCCGAGTTTCCGCCCCTGACGTGCCGCTCTTCTGATGATTCGGCGGAGCACATAACCGCGCCCCTCATTGGAAGGCATGATACCGTCTGAAATCATGAAGGTCGCCGAACGGATATGGTCCGTAATGATACGGATGGATACATCCGTATCGTAATCTTCTTTATAGGAAACACCTGCAATTTCGCACACTTTTGTACGAAGCTCCAATACCGTGTCCACATCAAAAATGGAGTCCACATCCTGTACAACGGATGCGAGCCGCTCAAGCCCCATACCGGTATCGATGTTTTTCTGTGTGAGTTCCGTATAGTTTCCCTTACCGTCGTTATCGAACTGCGTAAAGACATTGTTCCAGATTTCCATATAACGGTCGCAGTCACAGCCTACCGTACATCCCGGTTTTCCACAGCCGTACTGCTCTCCACGGTCATAATAAACTTCGGAACACGGGCCACAGGGGCCGGAACCATGCTCCCAGAAATTATCTTCCTTGCCGAACCGGAAAATCCGCTCCGGAGCGATGCCGATTTCCTTATTCCAGATTTCAAAGGCTTCCTCATCGTTCTCATAAATGGAAGGATAAAGCCTGTCTGCATCGAGTCCGACGACCTCCGTCAAGAACTCCCAGCACCAGGCAATCGCCTCATGCTTGAAATAGTCTCCGAAGGAAAAATTGCCGAGCATCTCAAAAAAAGTACCGTGTCTCGCCGTCTTGCCCACATTCTCCAGATCGCCTGTCCGAATACACTTCTGGCAGGTCGTCACCCTGCGCCTCGGCGGTATTTCCTGCCCCGTAAAATAAGGCTTCAGCGGCGCCATGCCGGAATTGATCAACAACAGACTGTTGTCGTTATGCGGCACCAGCGAAAAACTTTTCATCTTCAAATGCTCCTTGCTCTCAAAAAAATCAAGGAACATCCTTCTCAATTCATTTACACCATACTTTTTCATCGCATTATCTCCCTAAAACGTAAATTTATCCGCAAAGTAAGCATCAAGCTTTTCAATCGCCACACGCTCCTGCTCCATGGAATCCCGAAATCTGACCGTTACACACTGATCGTTCTCGGAATCGAAATCGTATGTAACGCAGAACGGCGTACCGATTTCATCCTGTCTTCTGTAACGTTTACCGATGTTGCCCCTGTCGTCAAATTCACAATTATATTTTTTCGACAACTGTGCAAAAATCTTCTCCGCGCCTTCATTCAACTTCTTGGAAAGCGGAAGCACGCCGATCTTTACGGGTGCAAGGGCCGGATGGAAATGCAGCACGGTACGCATATCACCTTCGCCAATCTCTTCTTCATCATAAGCCGCACAAAGGAACGCCAATACGACACGGTCTGCACCGAGCGACGGCTCAATTACATAAGGAACATATTTTTCATTCTTGCTGTCATCGAAATAGGACATATCCTCTCCCGATGTATTCTGGTGCTGCGTCAGGTCGTAGTCCGTCCTGTCCGCGATACCCCACAACTCGCCCCAGCCGAACGGGAACAGGAATTCGATATCGGTCGTTCCTTTAGAATAGAAGCATAATTCTTCCGGAGAATGGTCACGCAGTCTCATTTCCTCTTCCTTCATGCCGAGAGAAAGCAGCCAGTCACGGCAAAAGCCTCTCCAATACTGGAACCATTCCATATCGGTTCCCGGTTCACAGAAAAACTCCAGCTCCATCTGCTCGAACTCTCTCGTACGGAAAGTAAAGTTACCCGGCGTGATCTCATTTCGGAAAGACTTCCCGATCTGTCCGATACCGAAAGGAATCTTCTTACGGGATGTTCTCTGTACGTTCTTAAAATTAACGAAGATACCCTGCGCCGTCTCCGGTCTTAAATACACCGTATTTTTGGCATCTTCCGTAACACCCTGAAAAGTCTTGAACATCAGATTGAACTGTCTGATATCCGTAAAATTATGTTTTCCGCAGGTAGGACAGGGTATGTTATGTTCTTCGACGAAGTCCTTCATCTGCTGCTGTGTCCATCCATCAATCGGGTCTTTCAGTTCTATGCCGTTTTTCTCCGCGAACTCTTCAATCAGCTGGTCAGCGCGGAAACGCTCATGACATTCTTTGCAATCCATTAACGGGTCAGAAAAACCGCCAAGATGTCCTGACGCTACCCACGTCTGCGGATTCATCAAAATCGCACAGTCCACACCGACGTTATAGGGGTTTTCCATAATGAACTTCTGCCACCATGCTTTTTTGACATTGTTCTTTAATTCCACACCCAGATTACCGTAGTCCCATGTATTCGCAAGACCACCGTAAATCTCCGAACCGGGATACACGAAACCCCTCGCCTTCGCCAGTGCGACAATTTTCTCCATTGTTTTTTCCATAAAAATCACCATGCCTTTCTCTCCACCTGCGAACTTTGGGCGACGCTGAAAGCGTCTTGGCACCAATATTCGCGTGTGAAAATTTATTTTTCACACTAACCTCCATGATTCCGCTTTGCGGAATCTCAAAATCTCAAGACAAACAAGTTTGTCAGGGAGAATGCCGCTTTTTAGGCATTCTCCAGCGTGAGAAAGATTTGCCTTCGGCAAATCGTAGAACTTCTTAGCAAAACAGCCTTTGCTGTGAGCTCTAGAAGTTCTTCTCACGCTAACCTCCATGATTCCGCTTTGCGGAATCTCAAATCTGGATGAAGAATGCCCGGATTGGGGGCATTCTTCGGTGTGAAGAAGATTTGCTTTGCAAATCCATAGAAGTTCTTGGCGAAACAGCCTTTGCTGTGAGCCTTAGAACTTCTCTTCACACTATTCTCTATTTCTACTCAACCTGCGAGTTTGGCCGCAGGTCCAAACTTGCGTGTGAAAAATCAAAGATTTTTCGCCCTATTGATATATCACATAAGAAACCACACCGTCTTCCCCTGCATCGATCAGCGCATCTCTTTTGCCGGAAAGGCTTATGTTCTCACTGGTATACACAATTTTCCCATATACGTTCACATCCAGCGCCTCTCCCGCATTCGTCTGGATAATGACAATACGGCTCTCCCCTGCGGAAGAAACCTCCTCCTCACTAACAGCCGCGCCGTCCTGTCCGACGAGATTTTTCATGGAATATCCCTGTGCGGATGCTTCGGAAACGGTACCGCTGAAAAGTTCTCTGTTATTGAAATCCGTATAGTCGTTATCCGTCTGATAAGTCATCTCCACAATGATGTTCTCGCCGTTTGCTTTTATGGATTCACAGACAATCTTATCGCCTCTGCCGAGTCTGCTTATCTTCTCCTGGGCTAACGCTTCCAGTTCTTCTATATCGATATTATAATGTCCCAGTGCTTCTGTATCTGCATCATAGTACTCCTGTTCAAACCGTTCTATGATCGTCTGCCGAATCGTCCCGTCTTTCTGAATGGAAACCGTATTCCTATCGGGAACCGTCTCACTGCCGCATCCGGCCAAGATACATACCGCCGCCATTATGAAAAAAATCTTAATCCAGTTTCGCATCTCCTTTTCCTCGCTCCTGTCAATTCCTAACATACTGCATTACATTATATCCGACTTAATCAGGTTTTTCAACAGCCATCTTTCGTATTTTTTCCATCCGGAACATCATCACAGAGTATTCAGGATTTCAAGACTCTTAAACGTCCTGT
Source organism: uncultured Lachnospiraceae bacterium (assembly GCA_910579395.1). Taxonomy (GTDB): domain Bacteria; phylum Bacillota; class Clostridia; order Lachnospirales; family Lachnospiraceae; genus UBA3282. The sequence goes on from CAJTUC010000023.1 coordinate 20,929, forward strand.
CCAAATATCTTTTTCTGTAATCATCGGCAATCTGCGCAAGCTGAGCAAGCACCGTATCCGTCACCGTAAAAGTATACAGCTTTTCTACGGGAGATGCCATAATATAATATACCGCATAGCCTGTTGATTCTTCGTAATTTCCGTTTTCCGGCATTCCCGGGAATTCGCCGTTTAAGACCATCGCTTTCATTTCAAATATGTAACGGACCAGCCTGTTCGGAAGCTTTTCATGCATGAGCGCGCGCAGCGATTGATACAGAAGCTTCAACATTTCCTTATCTTCATTATTCTCCCGCGTATAGTAATCCATTACCTCTAAAAAATACATACCGTAGCAGGCACCCTCGAAATCACCTCTGAGTCCCTCAAAATAGTTGCTGATATCGGCTTCCGCCAGCGTATAGGAAGACCTGCCCGCATAAATTCTGAATTTACCGAAAGAAAAAGGGCTCGTCGCAGCAAGGAGTCTGCTGTTAGGCTTTCTCGCCCCCCTTGCAAATGCTGCGATTTTCCCTTTTTCTTTCGTTAAAATAACCACTCTTTTATCATATTCGCCAATCGGCTCCGCTTTTATGACCATTCCCGTAATCTCTGTAAATTCCTGCATGAGATTGTCCACCTGACTTGTCTTCTTCGACAAACTTTCCGTCTCTGTCCTTTTCCGCATCCTGTAGTGCATTTTTGTATGACAGGAAATCGCTGACACTTCCGGTCAGCAAAAATCGCTCCCAGTAATTTATCTCTTTCATCTTAAGCCCCCTAATCAACTCTATGCTATTAGGGTTCGCTTTTTTCCTTTTTTCTATTCGGACTCTCTTGGATTATATCCGAAATTTTTCAGCAGAAAATCACTGTCGCGCCAGTCTTTTTTCACTTTGACCCAAAGCTTCAAATTCACCTGAGACTCCACCAAATCCTCGATATCCGGCCTTGCAAGAGAACCGATTTTTTTCAGCATCTGCCCCTGTTTTCCGATGATGATGCCTTTATGGGATTCCCGCTCGCAAATGATGGTTGCATCGATATCCACGATACGTTTTCTGTAATTCATCTGTTCAATCGTCACGGCAATTCCATGCGGTATTTCATCTTCCAGACATTTCAGCGCCTTCTCCCGAATAAGTTCCGCCACAATCTGACGGATTGGCTGGTCTGTCACGGTATCCTCATCATAAAAAGGTTCTCCGTAAGGCAGATATTTCATAATGCTGGAAATCAAGTCATCCGTGCCGTCGCCTTTCAGCGCCGACACCGGAATGATTTCCGCAAAATCCATCTGCCTGCGGTATATATCGATAAAAAGAAGGATTTCTTCTTTTTTCACCGTATCGATTTTGTTGATCACAAGAATAACAGGCGTTCTTGTCTTCTTGAGCTGCTCGATGATATGCTGTTCTCCGGCACCAATAAAGGTCGTCGGCTCCACGAGCCACAAGACAACATCCACCTCAGATAACGTGCGTTCTGCAACTCCTACCATATAATCGCCGAGTTTATTTTTGGCCTTGTGAATGCCCGGCGTATCCAAAAATACGATCTGTCCTTCCTCCGAAGTATAGACTGTCTGGATTCTGTTTCGAGTCGTCTGCGGTTTATTGGAAGTAATCGCGATTTTCTGCCCGATCAGACAATTCATCAGTGTGGATTTTCCTACATTCGGCCTTCCGATCAGGGTGGCAAAACCGGATTTATACTGCTCCATTTACTTTTTTTCCTCTTCTTTCTTAATCGTTTCTTCCTGCTTCTGCTGCGTGTCCTGCCATTGCTGTTCTCTGGCGGCTTTTCTGCGTTTTCTCCTTCTGATGATGAGCCGCACAATGCCAAAAGCGATACCGATGATAACGACCCATACAAGCAGATAAGGAATATTGGTGACGAACCCGATAAAGCCGTCTTCGATGTCATCCCCGATTCGGTAAATAGACTCGATGAAACCGTTCCTCATCTTATCCCATGCCGATTTTTCCTCTACTGGCGTCAATCTTCTTACTTCCTGAATGCTGATATTGATGGTGCTGTAATCAATCTGGTTATTCAGCGTTCGAAGCTGCGACTCCATATTTTCAAGCTCATAGCGCACCTCTGAAAGACGCTGCTCAATTGCAATGATATCTTCCACAGACTCTGCCTGCTCCAATAAATCCAACAGTCTGTCCTGTTCAATAACAAGTGCTTTTTTGCGGCTTTCCAAATCCACATACCGTAAAGTGACGTCTTCTACCCGCTCTTCTTTGTTGGTAATGTTGCTCTGTTCTCCGACCCGACGGACGAATTCATCCAGACGCTTTGCCGGAATACGCACCGATAAATTGGCATTCCGCGTTTCGTTATAACCGGAATAACTGCTTCCGTTATACTGATACTGGTACTCGATATAACCGCCAAATTCCGCAATCTGCGCTTCCAAATTGACAAGCAGCGCATCATAGTTCTCTGTCTCCGCATATAAATCAACGGTCTTGATCAGCTTCCGCTCTTCTGTATGCACATTTTCTTCGGAAATCTCCGGCATCTCCTGCGGTGCCTCTCCCGCAGCTGCCGCCGTTTCATATTCCATCTCCGCAGCACTGTCATATAACCCATATTCTTCCGCCGCGGCATTATCCACCGCCGCCGCATTGTCTGTACCGCCCGCATCATAGGCCATTTCCGAAGACATACTCTTACTGCCGCCGCTGCTTCCACAGCCTGTAAACAGCGCCGCCGCCAGAAGAAGGCTTGTCAGACACAGTCCCGTTCTCTTTTTACACATTCTCTTTTTCATACGCATATCCTCCCTTTTCCTGTACCAATCCTTAATTATTAAACTCTTCCCAAGACAAGCAATGCTCATGACAGGCACGCTTGTCTGGAAGAACGCCGTATTTCAGGCGTTCTTTCGTGTGAGAAAGATTTGCCTCTGGCAAGTCGCAGAACTTCAACTTCTCTTCACACTATATTTACGAATCAGACCGGCAAGATTTATGGGATTTTTTTCATTTTTTAAAATTTTCACGAAAAATCAATGGAATAAGTAATCCGTCTCCTTGAATAACGCTTCCTGCTGTTTGATTTTCTCCTCATTTCCGACTACACACAGGCAATCGTCTTCCATAAAGGCGCTGATATAATCCGCTAATCCGCGAATTGTCTCCGGTACGGCCGCAAGCAGCTCGTCCCGCTCTTTCTGCACCTGTTCAAACGGATAATGAGTCATATAACCCGCCAGAGAATAGGTTCCTTTAGTCGAAGGCGTCATCGGCATATCCAGTTCGCTGACCGCCCCGATGATATATTGGGTCATTGTCCGCTCATCCGCATCAAAATTCCTGATATAGTCTGCCGCTTTCTCGTAGACATCGACTGTTTTTTCCAGATTTGGGTCTCTGTACGAAACGAAGTAGCTTTCCCCGGATTTGCCAAAATTACACATACAGCCGTAAGCACCTCCCTTTACGCGCACCTGTGTCCACAGATAATCGTAGCCCATCATGACTTTTAAAGCCTTCAGCGCGCCGTTGTAAGCAAGACCTTTCCGGCAGAAATTCCCGGCCCGGCATACATACTGTACCTGAGACGAAGACATAAAGCCTTCATTTTTCCGCTCCGGTTCCGGCTGATAGGAAGCTTCCGCAATCGGCTCCGTATGCAGGCTGTCGCGGAAAGCGGCTATCTGCGCTTCTATATCTTTCAGGCCTTCCTGCTGTGCCGTATAATCCACCATCAGATTTTCGGGGCGGAAAAGGCATACCGTAAGCTGTTTCAGCTTTTCGATCAATTCTTCCTGATGCGCCGCAAAATCGCCGTCCAGTTCTTCTAACATCCGATAAAAAGGTATCCCGCTGAGTTGATCCGATACTGCCGCCGTTTTGGATAAGTAAGACAGTGCACGGACTGAGGCAAGGGCATGTCCTGCCGACATCATACTCGCCTGTTTCTGGGACTTCAGTTCTGCGATCAGCTCCTTTAAGCGCTTCGTATCGTCAAAAAGGGAATCCATCACGATTTCCTTTACCAGCCTGAAAGCATGATTCAGATTTTCATACAGCACCTTTACCTTAATTTCCAGCGTCGCCGTATATTTCTGCATATCCCGCGCGTCCGTATAGGTATTGACGACCGGACTGATACCGCCTGTCTGAATGTTGATTTCGTTAAACAATTCTCCATAAATATAATTCTTTGTATTGACCAGCCCCAGAATGGACTTTAACAGTCCGACATAAGGGAAAAGCTGTTCCGGTACCCTGTGCAGGTCAAACATAAAGCGCAGATAGCCGATACCGTTCGTAAAAATATCATGGTATAGAAGCAGCGTGTCACCGACTTTTTTCTCTTCGTTAATATAGTTCTCCGCTTCTTTTTTCATATCGGCTCTCGTTAAGAGCGGAATCTTTTCGAGATTCTCTTTCGTATCCGGCGCTTCCTGATATTGCTTTAACGCTTTCGTCTCCGCCACGATTTCTGCAAGCTGTGCTTCGGAAAGTTCCGCCTTTTTCCGGGCAAGTTTCTCTGCAAGATCTTTCTCTTTACGGCCTGTCAGCCCCTTCACCGGCTCCACGACAACAACCGTCTTATGCTGATTGTAAAGCAGTTTCTCCCGAACCAGTTTCTCGTAATAATCCGTATCGATGGCTTCTTTCAGTTTCCGGTAAGTCTCATTTGCCTCGATATGCACAAAAGGCCTGCCTGCATCATAAAGCCAGCTGTCAAACATCATCAGGCCGAACATAAGTCCCTTAGGATAAGAGCCGAAATCCGCCTCCCGGAACCGGAACTCATAAAAATTGAGCCCGGCACGAAGCGCCTTTTTATCAAAACCCTGTTCCGCAATTTTTTCCAGAATTTCCAGAATCGTTTCCTTAAATTCCGGAAGCTGTTCCTTATCCGCATTTTTCGCCACGATTGAGAAATAGGGCTGGTTAATGCCGTTCTCGTAACTGCTGTATACATCCTTGCCGATTCCCTTATCGATCAGGGCCTGTTTCAGCGGTGCCCCCGGTGCGGAACAAAGTACATAATCTATCACCTGAAACGCAATATACTGTTCCCTGTCCAAATTGTTCCCGAAAGAAATATTATAAGACAGGTATGTGTTCTCCTTCTCGGACTCGCTCTCCGTAATCGGGTATTCTTTATAGATTTCGACAGGCTCATCGAAAGCCGGCTCCTCTGCAAGCGAAGAATCCACTGCAAGCACCTCATATTTCGACAGATATTCTTCGTCCAGAAACCGCAGTTTTTCCGCCATATCCATATCTCCATACAGATAAATATAGCAGTTGGAAGGATGATAAAATCTACTGTGGAAAGCCAGAAAATCTTCGTAGGTCAGTTCCGGTATGACATCCGGATCCCCGCCCGATTCCACTGCATAAGAGGTATGAGGATACAGGGAATTCATGATTTCCCGCTCCAGCACATCGTCCGGCGATGAAAAAGCACCCTTCATTTCATTGTATACAACACCATTGATAGTCAGCTCGTCTTCCATGCTCTCCATCTCATAGTGCCAGCCTTCCTGCCTGAAAATCTTCTCTTCTTTATAAATGTTCGGATGAAAAACTGCATCCATATAGACATCCATCAGATTCTGGAAATCTTTCTCATTACAACTCGCCACCGGATAAATCGTCTTATCGGGAAAAGTCATCGCATTTAAAAACGTATTGAGCGACCCCTTCGCCAGCTCGATAAACGGGTCTTTTATCGGAAATTTATCCGAACCGCAGAGCACGCTGTGCTCGATGATATGAGCCACGCCGGTGCTGTCCTTCGGCGGCGTTCGAAATCCGACACAAAACACCTTATTGTTATCGTCATTTTCCATCAGCACGACTTTCGCGCCCGTCTTGTTATGCTTCATTAAATAACCAATGGAATTTAATTCTTTTATCTCTTTCTTCTCCAAGATTGTATAAGCCTTTAATTGTTCCATTCTACTCCTCCTGTATATCCGCCATTTAGCAAGAACGCCGCCTTTTGGGCGTTCTTTCGGGCGAACTTGTTCGCCCTGTTGAAGAAGGTTCGCTCCGCGAACCGTAGAAGTTCTTGACGTTTCATCCTATGACGAAACGTCTCTAGAACTTCTTTTCAACCTAGTATATCACTTATTGGGAAACTTAGTAAAGTACATCCGCAATTTCCTGTTAAATAAAAGAACAGGCAAAAACATAAAGCCGTTTCTACCTGTCCAGTGTAAAAGGGGAATTTTACCTAATTTTGTTTAGCAATGTCAGTTTATCAGATAAATTTGTCAAAAGCAAGCAGATAATGCGTTAAATCAATGTAATCCATCGCGCAGCGATGATATTTCGTCGCGTAAAGGAACGGTATCTTACACACTGAACGACATCATCGCCAGCTTGGAAAGCACGATTTCCTGAATTTTAACACCGTATTTCTTTTTTTGTGCCAGATTCATCTTTACAAATTCTTCAAGCGTAAAGACCTTATTCCGATAGACCATCCTGGGATTTCCGAAAAGAGACTTCTTTTCGACAAGAAGACATACTTTTACTTTCGCTTTCAGCTGCCCGTAAGTCTTATAAGAGAACATCTCCGGCGCCATATAGTAGAACTGGCTCTCCAGCGTCGTATCCGGCTGAGTATCCTTCATAATATAATGCTCGATGATGCTCTTGAATTTAAAAGGCACCATTTCGTGCTCCATCAGTTCCGTATAGCTGTAGCGCGCACCGAAATAAAGATGACCTGTGTCCTGCATATAATATTTAAAATCGTTATCCTGAATTTTCAGGTTCTGAACTTCCGAATTCTGAGATTCCATATTTTGACTTTCCATCCAGCTTACCATATTCCTTCCCGCCGCGGCAGCTTTCCGCACGCTTTCTTCTTATGTCCGCTCCGCACGCGCCAAAATCGCATCAATCTTATTCCCGCTCATGCGTATTGCATCTTCAATTGCCTTTCTGCTCATGCCGGTTTCATCTATCAGCTCTTCTACCGTAATCTGACGGTGCAGTTCTTCGGCCAGTTCGTTCGCCTTATCCGCCACCTTATTGATGCGCTCCGCCATTTTCCGGCTCTTCTTCGCCTCTTCGGCATTCTCCGCAATAAAATCTTCCATTCCATCCATAATCATCTTTCCAAGCATTCCCTGTGCTTCTGCCGCGTGTTCCAACGCGCCAAGCATCGTAACGCCCATCGTTAATGCCACATTTCCTTCTCCGATCAGATCTTCCAGAAAAACCCCCTGTCCCGCATAGAGTCTGGAAATCTCAACGACCTGTGGCAGAAAAATCTGAATCAGCCGGTTCTGAGCATCCGAATCGCCTGCCATCGCGGAAAGCGTAATCGCTTCTTTTTCCCCTTCCGATACTTTCGGAAGTTCTCCCAGCTGCCTCAGATAATCCTCCAGATAATCAATTTCTTCCTCGCTGAGATATTCCTCCAAAGACGCCGGCTCGCCAATGCCGATACTGCGTTGTTTCAGATAGGCTTTCACCATCTCAAACTGCTCTTCCGAAAAAGAAAGCCCGGCGAATGTCTCCCGAAGCTGCTCCTCCGAAATACAATTTCCCTGTTCTTTGGCCGTCTGTATAAGCCGCTCCAGCGCCTGTGCAAATAAAGTTTCCTGATTCATTAAAACAACCATGCCTTCCTATTTTTTTATTTCCCGACATTCTTTGACAGAATCACTCCAATGCGATTCTGTCGGGCAAGAAAGATTTGCAACGCAAATCATTGGAATTTTTTAGTCTGCGTTTTTCGCAGACTTAGAAATTTCCCTTACCTTTTACATGGGTGTGTGTATATAAATGTTCCTCACAATATTCATAATTGCCGTCACACTTCGAACAGAAACGGAACTGCATCTCCGGGCTGTCAACTTCAGTACGGCCGCAGATAGCGCATTTGTGCTTGGTAATGCCGCTCGTGTTCCGCCGGATATCCCGCTTGAACTCCTGACGCCTGTGTATCTGTTTCGGATTCAGGTGCATCATATTCCGCGACGTTAAGAAAAATACGACGAAATTAAGCAGCGACGAGGCAATCGCAAATTTTGTAAAAAAGTCGCCCTGCAAAAAGGAAAATACGAGCATGACCGCATAAATAACACCGAGCCACTTGACCTTAATGGGAACAATGAACATCAACAGCACCGAAACATCCGGGAACGTTGCCGCAAAAGCGAGAAATATTGACATATTGATATAATAGGTGTTGAAATATCTTGAACCGATCCTGAAAAAATCTTCCGCCCCGTTCGCAATGATATACTCTTTCATAAAGAGATAGGCGCATCCCATCATCAGAAAACTTCCAAGAATCGTAAAGAGCATTCCACCGAAAATATATACATTATACCGATAGGTTCCCCAGGTTCTCTCCAGCGTTGTACCGATGGAACAGTAAAAATATAACATCAGCAAAACAAAAAAGATATTGTCGCCGCTCGGCGGAATCAAAACCCACGTCACAAGCCTCCACACCTGTCCATGCAGAACCGCATAAGGATTCAGCCGCAGATAGGGCGCCAGCCACGGCATCATAAACTCGATCACATACCCTATTGCATAGCAGCAGATCAGCACAACGGAAAGATTTCTAACAGCATATTTCCCAAACTTTTTTTCAAAACGGCTCATATAAAATCACGCCTTTCTTTCATAATGGTTAGTCTTTCTTCACAAAAAGTTGAATATATTTTAGCATTCCTTTTTTTAAAAGTAAACGGCGCATATGCGAAATACGGAAAAGTCATAAAAATTTAATATTTCTCTTTTAAATTCTTCATAAATTCCAGAAAATAGCTGATTGCTTTTTCAAAATGACTGTCGTATAATGACTTAGCATGTCGAAATACATGAAACACATTTAATAAGTAAGAAAGAACTTTGAAGGAGTGATTATAAATTGAATCAGATGCAGTTTACGCTTGGTATTGATATCGGCTCTACTACAGTCAAGATAGCGATTCTGGATGAAAAACATCAGATTCTTTTTTCTGATTACAAAAGGCACTTTGCCAACATCAGAGAGACTTTAGCCGATTTATTACAAAGTGCTTATACAAAACTTGGCAATATTTCCCTGCACCCGATGATCACGGGATCCGGCGGCCTTACACTGGCGAATCATTTACGGGTTCCTTTCGTACAGGAAGTCATCGCCGTATCCACTTCCCTGCAGGAATTTGCTCCCGTTACGGACGTGGCGATCGAACTGGGCGGAGAAGACGCGAAGATCATCTATTTTGAAGGCGGCAACGTGGAACAGCGCATGAACGGTATCTGCGCCGGCGGAACCGGTTCTTTTATCGACCAGATGGCATCCCTTTTACAGACGGATGCGTCGGGTCTGAATGAGTATGCGAAAAATTACCACTCTCTATACACGATTGCTGCAAGATGCGGCGTATTCGCCAAATCCGATATCCAGCCCCTGATCAATGAAGGTGCGACCAAAGAGGACTTATCCGCTTCTATTTTCCAGGCCGTCGTCAACCAGACCATCAGCGGCCTTGCCTGCGGCAAGCCGATTCGCGGACACGTTGCATTCTTAGGCGGCCCGCTCCACTTTTTATCAGAACTCAAGCAATCCTTCATCCGTACCTTAAAGCTGGATGATGAACATATTATCGATACGGAGAACTCTCATCTTTTCGCTGCTATCGGTTCCGCATTGAATGCCAAAGAAGACACTTGTTATTCCATGCAGGAAATGGTCGATAAACTGTCCTCCGATATCAAAATGGAATTTGAAGTGGAACGTATGGAACCTCTTTTTGCTTCTAAGGAAGAATATGAAACTTTCGGCAAAAGGCATTCGGCCCATCATGTGAAAACCGCTGATCTTGCGTCATACCATGGCAAATGTTTTCTCGGCATCGACGCCGGAAGTACGACGACAAAGGTCGCCCTCGTAAGCGAGGACGGCTCGCTTCTCTATTCCTTTTACAGCAGCAATGACGGAAGCCCGTTAAAAACGGCAATCCGCTCCATACAGGAAATTTACGCGCTTCTGCCGAAGGATGTGGAAATCGTCCGCTCCTGCTCTACCGGCTACGGTGAAGCCCTGATGAAAGCAGCTTTTTTGCTGGATGACGGTGAGGTAGAAACGGTCGCACACTATTACGCCGCCGCTTTCTTCGACCCGGAAGTGGATTGCATTCTGGACATCGGCGGACAGGATATGAAATGCATCAAGATCAAGAACCAGACCGTTGACAGCGTACAGCTCAATGAAGCATGTTCCTCCGGCTGCGGCTCTTTCATCGAGACCTTTGCCAAATCCCTAAATTACAGCGTACAGGATTTCGCAGACGCCGCACTTTTTGCTGAACACCCGATTGATCTGGGTACCCGCTGCACCGTTTTCATGAATTCCAAAGTAAAGCAGGCACAGAAAGAAGGCGCTGCCGTTTCCGATATTTCCGCCGGACTTGCCTATTCCGTCATTAAAAATGCGCTGTTTAAGGTCATCAAAGTATCCGATGCGTCGGAACTCGGCAAAAATATCGTCGTGCAAGGCGGTACTTTCTATAACGACGCGGTACTGCGCAGTTTCGAAAAAATAGCGAACTGCGAGGCTATTCGGCCGGATATCGCGGGAATCATGGGAGCTTTCGGTGCGGCATTGATCGCCAGAGAAAATTACCGCGAAGGCAGCCAGACTACCATGCTTTCGATTGACAAAATCAATTCTCTGCAGTTTGAGACAAGTATGGCAAAATGCAAAGGCTGTACGAATAACTGCCGGCTTACCATCAATAAATTTACCGGCGGCCGCCAGTATATCTCCGGCAACCGCTGTGAACGAGGACTTGGAAAGGCCAAAAGCGAAAACAACATACCGAATTTATTCGATTATAAGCTAAAAAGGCTCTTTTCCTATGAACCGCTTCCCCCAAACGAAGCCAAAAGGGGAACGGTGGGCATTCCGCGCGTCCTGAATATGTATGAAAATTATCCTTTCTGGTTCACCTTTTTCACCAGACTGGGATATCGTGTCATTCTCTCCCCGAGTTCCAACCGCAAGATTTATGAACTCGGCATTGAATCGATTCCCAGCGAATCGGAATGTTACCCGGCCAAACTGGCGCACGGGCATGTGACATGGCTGATCAGACAAGGGGTGGATTTCATCTTCTATCCCGCGCTTTTCTATGAACGCGAGGAGTTTCCGGATGCAAACGACCATTATAACTGCCCGATCGTCACTTCCTATTCCGAAAACATCAAGAACAACGTGGAAGAAATCGGCCGTGGAGAAGTCGTTTTCCGCAATCCCTTTATGTCTTTCCGGAATCTAAAGACTGTTACGGAAGCCCTTACACGGGAATTTAAAGAACTTCCTATAACAGATGTTATGAACGCATGCGAAGCCGCCTGGGAAGAACTGGAAACCGTCAGAACAGATATACGCACCAAAGGAGAAGAGGCGCTCCGCTATATGGAAGCAAATCACAAACGAGGCATCGTCCTTGCGGGCCGTCCCTATCATATCGACCCGGAGATCAACCACGGCATACCGGAACTGATCAATTCCTACGATTTTGCCGTATTGACAGAGGATTCCGTCTCCCACCTCGCTGCACCCGAACGTCCGCTCATCGTTTCCGACCAGTGGATGTATCATTCCAGATTGTATGCCGCTGCGAGCTATGTCAAAACAAGAGACGATCTGGATCTGATCCAGTTAAATTCCTTCGGCTGCGGACTGGATGCCGTTACAACGGATCAGGTCAATGATATTTTGTCCGGTTCCGATAAAATTTATACCTGTTTGAAAATTGATGAAGTAAATAATCTTGGGGCTGCCAGAATCCGTATCCGCTCTCTGATCTCCGCGATTAAAGTCCGCGAGCAGAAGAACAAACAGCGTACGATTCACTCCAGCGCCATCCAGAAAGTCGCCTTTACGGAAGAAATGCGCAAAAATTATACGATTCTCTGCCCGCAGATGTCGCCGATTCATTTTGAGGTACTGCAGGCCGCTTTCAGCGCCTGCGGCTACAATTTTGAAGTATTGGGCAACGACAACCGGCATGCTGTAGATGTTGGATTGAAATATGTAAATAACGACGCGTGTTATCCTTCATTGATGGTCATCGGACAGGTCATGGACGCTCTGCTTTCCGGCAAATACGATCTGAACAAAGTAGCGATCATCATGAGCCAGACCGGCGGCGGCTGCCGCGCTACCAACTATGTCGGCTTTATCAGAAGGGCGCTTGCCAAAGCCGGCATGCAGCAGATTCCCGTGATTTCCCTGAATCTTGCCGGTATCGAAAGCAATCCGGGCTTCCATTTAAATGCGGACCTTTTTCTCCGTCTCGCATATGGTGCCGTATTCGGAGATATCTTCATGCGCTGTGTCTACCGGATGCGCCCCTACGAAAAAGAACCCGGTTCCGTCAATGCAGTTCATCAAAAATGGATAACAAAATGCCGCGAATTCGTTTCCAGAAAGCACATGAGTTATTTTACCTTCTGTAAGATGTGCCGCGAAATCGTAAAAGAATTTGATGCAATACCCGTTACGGATATGAAAAAACCGCGCGTCGGCATCGTCGGCGAAATCCTTGTAAAATTTGCGCCGGCCGCCAACAACCATCTTGTGGAGCTGCTGGAATCCGAAGGTGCAGAAGCCGTCGTTCCCGATTTGATCGACTTTATCCTCTACTGCTTTTATAATCAGATTTATAAAGCCGAATTCCTCGGCAAATCAAAAAAAGCGGCCATTATTTCTAAAGCCGGTATCTGGGCTGTTGAAAAACTGCGTTCCAGTGCGGCAAAAGCCCTCGAAAAGAGTACGCATTTTGAACCGCCAACAAGCATCTACAGACTCGTCGAGTATGCCGAGCCAATCGTTAATATCGGCAACCAGACCGGTGAGGGCTGGTTCTTGACAGGCGAAATGGTCGAACTGATTCACAGCGGTGTCAATAACATCGTCTGCACGCAGCCCTTCGGCTGTCTGCCGAACCATGTTGTCGGCAAAGGCGTTATCAAAGAACTTCGGAAGCTCTACCCGCTTTCCAATATCGTAGCAATCGATTATGACCCCGGCGCAAGTGAGGTCAATCAGCTCAACCGAATCAAACTGATGCTGTCAACAGCACAGAAGAATCTGAAAAAGTGAAATACCACGCAGCAAGCTGCGAGATATTCCACTCTCGCGGCAGTCGCCAACTGCCCATGTAAACATGGTCGCCTGGCTCGCTGCTCGCGGAGATAAAAAAGCAGATGTACCTGTGGAATCTCTTCCGGGTTACATCTGCTTTCTTACAATCCTGTATTCGTCATCCTGCTGATAGAAGGAACACTCAAAATTTCCACCGCCCAGGAAACGGCTCATATCATCCTCATCCAAATCTACCATACACACATAACACTCATAATCTTCATCGTAAACATAATTGCTGCATGTATCACAACTGCTGCTCATCTTACCCCCATTTCTGTTTTACCCGCATGTTCAATAAATTTCTTAATAAAAATCATTATTCAATTTGCGGTTAATGAACTTAATTTTTCCCTTTTCATCCTCAACAAGCGACTGAATCGCTTCTTCTGCCGCTTCTTTCTGTAACTGGTTGACACAGAAAATACAGGTTCCGAATTTGTCTCTGGAAAAAAAACCGGGCTTCTCCCACTTTACATAATAAGATACTCTGTTCTTCAACAAAAGCTTTTCAATCCGCTCCTTCATACCCAAATCGGTGACCTGGCACCACTCCAGTTCATTGTGTACTTTCACTTTTTGATATGCTGTCTCCATCCTCAATACCTCATTCGTAAAATTTTGACTGAAATCATATTTCTTTTATTATATCCCTTTTTCCCCGTTTATGCAAGGTTGCAGAACTGTCTATTTTATGGTATCTTTATTTTTAGGTTACAGTTCAGCGTGTAACATCTTTAGTTATCATACAGAATGGAGAAATAAATCATGCCTATTAAAATCAAGGATTCCCTTCCGGCCAAAAAGACTCTGGAAGAAGAAAATATTTTTGTCATGACCGATTTTCGCGCAATTCATCAGGATATACGGCCTTTGAATGTGCTGATCTTGAACCTGATGCCGACAAAAGTCATCACGGAGACACAGCTTCTTCGCAAGCTTTCCAACTCTCCTTTACAGGTATCGGTAGAATTTCTGCAGACCGCAAGCTATACACCACAGCATACCGACTCTAATCATCTGGAGTCTTTTTATACGACTTTTGACAAAGTAAAAGACCGCAAATTTGACGGTATGATCATTACCGGTGCGCCGCTCGACTATGTGAAATTTGAAGATGTCACCTACTGGGAGGAACTCTGCACCATCATGGAATGGGGAAAGACCCATGTACACTGTACGCTCCATCTATGCTGGGGCGCCTATGCAGGCCTCTACTATTTCTACGGCTTGGAACGCACAGACTATCCGGAGAAACTTTCCGGTGTCTATGCCCATAGAGTATTGAAAAAGACTTCACCGCTGTTCCGCGGTTTCGACGATATTTTTTATGCGCCGCAGTCCCGCGCGATGGGAATTGAAGCATCCAAGATTGCTACGGTACCGGAGTTAGAGCTAATGGCCATTTCTGACGAAGCCGGTGTCACAATCGTCAAGACTACCGACAGCCGCCACTTTTTCGTCAGCTGTCACCCGGAATATGATACGGATACGCTGGCAAAAGAATATTACCGCGATCTCGAAAAAGGAATGAATCCGAAAATTCCGGTCAACTATTTTCCGAACGACGATCCTTCACAGGCTCCCATCGTCAACTGGCGTTCTACCGGGCAGCTGCTGTATTCAAACTGGCTGAATTATTATGTGTACCAGACGACTCCGTATGATGTGAAGGAGATTGAATAACAAGCGTTTTATCCCTTTATTTATGGGAATTATCGACATTTTACGTTTTTATAGAACTTATGTTATTCTTATATAATTCTTTATTTTTTGATATTATAGAATAGAAAAATGGGGTAAAAATGGGGTACAGAACCTTATGCTTGGAGCTCGATTATGTCCGTGACACATTTTTTAGTGGTTCCGTCCGTAAGTATCGTTTTATGTTACTTAGAGTAAATTAAAAAGAGTGTAAAACTTTTTGAAAATTCAATAGGATTCACACTCTTTTTTAATTATATTATAATATCCCTTTTATGCTTTTACCCTGTCAAGTTCTGTTACATTAACACCGGATGCAGTAAGTATTGCCTTTAAATCAACATACCTTTCATGCATTTCTTTATAAGCCGCTGATTCTTTATCTTGTGTTAAAATCATATACTTTTGAAGCCTCGAAAATTCTTCGATGTTTCTTTGTATCATTTCTTTTTCTGTCATGATATATCACCGCCCTTTAAAGCTATAAATCACTTATTACAATATAATTATATCAAATCGTACAAAGAGTGTAAACCCTATTCAATTATCAATGTACGCGTTTTTATGCTAGTTTTTATACTGCATAAAAAAATGCCTCAAACTGATATTTTTCAGTTGAGGCATTTTGGGGAGTTTCAGCATTTCTTTTCTTTCACGATATAATATAATCCTCTATTTCGCCAGTGTTTCTTCCTGAAGTCTGTCAAATTCCGCCATGCACTCATCCACCGCAGCGCCGTTCAGCAGGTCCCGTACGATGAGACAGGTATTTCCCCACTGCTCCAGCTGCATATTCGCATTGGCTCCGAGAACATAGACATTTTCTTCTATCCTGTCATTCAGCGGTTTTAACGCGGGAATACACTCCACCTCCACATTTTTAGACGGTGAAATTACTTTATTCGTTTCCGTATATACCTGGAGTGCTTCATCGGAAAGAATCACCTCCAAAACACGCATTGCATCTTCCGCATGTTCCGCATTCGAGCCGACACCGAATCCCGTCATCGACATTACGGGCATCTGTCCGCGGCTGCTCGGAAAACCAATGACCAGCATATTAAAATCCGGAGCCCCGTATGCGGTATCCGTATTGGCCGCTCCCCAATATGCCATGACAATAGGCGTTTTCCCTTCAAGAAAATCCGCCCCCTCGCCTTCGATTGCTTCGCTGACCAAAGCCTTTTCGGCATCGATATAGCCACAGTCAATCAATTCCTGAAGAAACTCAAATCCGGGACGCATATAGTCGCTGTATTTGCTTTCTCCGCTGTTTAACGCCGCAATTTCCGCCTCCGTATTCCCGCCGTTATACAAATCCGCATAGGCCTGGGCCAGAACAAAAGTTTCCAGCCACCAGCGGTTTGCCCCTACCGGCGTTTCGATTCCGTTTTCCTTAAATACTCTGCAGCATTCCAGAAAATCTTCCGGCGTCTCCGGCAGTTCCAGATGATACTGGTCAAACATATCTTTGTTGATAAAAAGACCATACACCACTACTTCCTGTGGAATGGCCACCAGTTTTCCATCGATCGTATTCGCCGTTTTAACAACATCCCGCAAATTTTCCGTACATGCAAGCCCCGACAGGTCCATGAGCTTTCCTTCTTCTCCCAAAGTCTTGATCACATTCGGATTCAGCAGATAAATATCATCCATATCGTTCCGTGCCCTGTCAAGCGCTATATCATCATAAGTCTTATCCTGATAATCTTCCGCCGTATATGTGATATAGCCAACGGATACACCCAGTTCCTCTTCCGCCATGATAATTGTTTTATCTATGGCACTCCTTGCCACATTTTCCGCATCCGGATTCGTTTTTTCCATCGGGCTGTACAGATTCACGACCCGCTTTTCAGTCTCCTCCGACTCCTCCAGATTGAAATTCTCTTTGCTCCCGCAGGCTGCTACGGTAAGAACCGCCGCTCCTGTCAGAAATACCGCCGCGGCTTTCCTGAAATGATTCATTTTATCCTTTTTCATGATTTCTTTCTAATTACTCCTTATTGGATACAATCTATTCCTCTTTCTCTACTTTTCCATGTACGCATTGCCTGATTACCTGTTTTAACAATTCCACGTCGATTGGCTTTGCCAGATGGACATTCATCCCGGCATTCAAAGCTTCTCTTTCATCTTCCGCGAAAGCATTTGCCGTCATAGCGATGATCGGGATTTCTCCTGCATCTTTACGCGTCATCGCCCTGATTGCTCTTGTCGCGTCATAACCGTTCATTACCGGCATCTGAACATCCATGAGAATCGCGTCGAACCTACCCTCTTCGGCATTTGCAAAGCGCTCCACCGCCAGTTTGCCGTTTTCGGCAATTTCACAGCTCGCACCCTCTATTGACAAAATTTCCGACAATATTTCCGCATTGATTTCGTTATCTTCCGCCGCAAGGAAATGCAGCCCCTGAAGACTGCCGGCTTCTTCAGTTTCCACTGCCTTACTCTCTCCGGATTCTTCTGCCTGTATTTCCATGATACTTTCTTTCAGGGCAGACACGAAAAATGGCTTTTCAAGCATTCCCGTATATCCCAGTCGAAGCACTTCTTCTATACGAATCATGGTATGATTCGTATTATGATCCATATTTGCCGCGTCATGGTCTGTCATAAAAAGAAGAGGCGCATTCGATGGCAGAAGATTTCTGATTTGTTTTAAAGTCTGAACGCTGTCCATAACAGATACATCGACATCCAATAATGCCAGCTGATAGGCTTTCCCGGCAGCTTCTGACCCTTGTAACAGAGACAGCGCGCTCTCCGTATCAGGCACGATATCCACCACAATGCCCATCTCGTCCATGAGCATCTGCACATTTGGGCCTTCCTGTTGATTGTCACCCACAAAAAGAATGCGGGATATGCCGGTCTGCTTCCAAAACACCTTATCCGCCTGACCTTCCGGTATGCGAAATTCCAATTCTACCCGAAATAAGCTTCCCTTATCGACCTCGCTGGAAACTTCGATGGTGCCTCCCATAAGTTCAACGATATTTTTGGTAATCGCCATGCCGAGCCCTGTTCCCTGAACCTTGTTCGTTGTACTGTTCTCTGCTCTTGTAAACGCATCAAAAATCGTTTTTAAATATTCCTGTGTCATCCCATATCCGTCATCTTCCACTTCAATCCGGATATGCTCAAACTGGCTGGAACGCTGTTTCAGGCCGATAATCCGGAACCAGATATTCCCACCTTCCGGCGTATATTTAACGGCATTGGAAAGAAGGTTTATCAGAATCTGATTGATTCTTGTTTCATCGCCCAACAAACGCTCATGCTTAATATCTTTTACTTCCACATGAAATTCCTGTGCCCTTGCGCCCGCCATCGGACGAACAATCGCATCGATGGAAGATACCAAATCATGTAGTGTAAACTCTTCTACGTTCAGCACGACCTTCCCGCTTTCAATCTTGGAAACGTCCAGAATATCATTGATTAGGCTGAGCAAATGCTGTCCGGATGCCATAATTTTCTTCGTATATTCCCGCACCTTATCCGGATTTTCCGCATCTTTTGCAAGCAACGTTGTAAATCCGAGAACCGCATTCATCGGCGTACGAATATCATGAGACATATTGGACAGGAATGTGGTTTTGGAATTACTCGCCAACTGCGCCGCATGCAGTGCTTCCGCCAGCTGTTTGTTATGCAGTTCCCGTTCCGCTTCCCGTTCCCGCATAATCTTTCTCTGCTGTCTCTGGTTAAGATAATACAGAACACAGCACAGGATAAACGCAACCAGCATAACCACAACGACAATAATAATACTTTGATTTACAGACCTTCCTTCCTGCTGAATGGCTTCGACGGGCACATAACCGATCAGATAAATTGTACCGCCATTCACGGTCCACATATAGTTCAGAGCGCTTTTCCCCCGAATATCATGATAAAACATGATATTCTTTCCGTTTTGCACACAATTTTCTACTTCCGTCCGAAGCTCTTCTTCCAGAATATCGTTCGCCCTGTAAAAATCCTCCAGATTCAGGTGTCCTGCACTGCGTTCACCCATTCCCTTTGGTTTCAGCACGAACCTTTCCGTCTTTGCGTCCATAATATAGAGCATGGCCTGCTTGTCATAAAATCCCTCCGGAAGCGATTTATCCAGAGAATCATAGGTATATTCCACATAAAGCGTTCCGATTTCCTGACCGTCCTTCACCACCGGGCATTTAATCGAATACGCCCATGTTCCCATATAGTTCATATAAGAATCAGAAACTGCCAGTCCCTCTATTGTGCCGCCTGAGAAAGCCAATCCTTCTTCGACGAAAACATCCCCTGTACTGGAGATTCCCTCCGTTTCACCTTCCCGAATAAACGAGATTTTTACCATCGTCTGATTCTTCTGATAAGAAACAATATACTCCTCCGGCTCCTCCTGCAAGGCAATTTCCTGTGCCATCAGTTTCTGAAACTCAGCTTCTTTATTCAAAATTGATTCTATGGTACATTTGATCAGGTCCAGACTTTCATTCAGATTCTGGATTGCCGCAGCAGACATTTCTTTCGATATTTTTCGCGAAACGGAGAATACTACAACTCCCAAAATACAAAAGACAAGCAGAATCGAAAGCAGTAAGGAAAATCCCTTGTCCGTTATGCTTTTATATCTTTTCTCTTTCATATACTCTCACCAGACTTCTTTCCCATTTACAAACTGCCGACTTCTTCTCAGATTTTCGGGGTTCTTTTTATTATACAACGAATGCGACTTCATAGCAATTTATTTTTACTTTGTCCGGCTTCGTCCGGCTATACTTGCTTCACATTATCTTAATAACATTATATGAACAACTTTACCTGTCAGTTCCTATACCCTCGCGCCCATCAGGTTCCCGGAAGAATAGTTTCTCAATCCCCGGTAAAAGACTGCTGCTGCGATGGCCGAAAGCAGCACCCAGGAACAGCACTTTTGGCCTGTGAAGCAGAGAAACCGCAATCTCACAGCGGATACGCTGTCCCAGTGAAAGATTTCTTACCGGCGTATTGATGAATGCAGAGAGATCAAATATTTCCGTAAGCTCTCCGACACGCTTTTCTATTTCTCCATCCGATATATCATAAATAGCGCCAAAAAACTGAAAATTATCATAAGGCGTCAGGTGCGTCCAGAGCTGTTCCTTTTGTCCGAACACGGTTCCAATCTGGTAAGCGAGCTGCTTTCTCTTTTTGGTCGGGTCGATGCCAAGCACCTGCACCCTCCCGCCGTCCGGATAAAGAATCCCCGTCAGCATCTTGATCGTCGTACTCTTCCCCGCACCGTTCGGACCGATAAAAGCAAGCGCTTCGCCCTCTTCCACGGCAAAGGAGATTCCGTTTACTGCCTTTATCTCCTCTGTCTTCGGCTTAAAGACTGCCCGGATGCTGCCCTTCATCCCCTTTTCCTTCTGTTTCACCCGAAAAGTTTTAGATAAATTTTCCGCTTCGATCACATTCATTTCAGTGCCCTCCTCCATGTATGAAAATTTTGATATCAAAAAAACCGCATGGTATATGCACTTCTGTGTATATACCATGCGGTTCTTCTTTCCTCCTGTTCACCGCACAGCCAAATAAGACTTTTCATCTTACGGCCATGCGCTTTCCGGTCATTACCCGGTTTCAGGCTTTGGCTAAATGATTAAAAATCTGCTGCAGCATAATGATCAGGTTAAAAAGTACACTGTTCTTAAACATCTTTTACTCCATTTCCATACTCGAAAAATTTGAATTTTCGAACAACTTATCACACCATATCAGAATTGTCAAGTTTTTTCAATAAATCCTACCAGAAAATTCCACCAGGCAACTGCCGAGAATGAGAATTTTCTTTCCCAGAACCTGCTGAAAACAAAAGTTCTATAAATACTCACCCATAAATTCCTCTTCTGACACAATCCTGACCCCCAGCTCTTTTGCCTTCTTGTTCTTGGAAGAATTCGAATTTACATCGTTATTGATCAGGCAGGTGGTCTTTGCGCTCACGCTTCCGGTCACTTTTCCGCCCTTTTCTTCAATCAGTTCCTTGAGTTCGTTCCGGTTCCCATAATGATTCAGGCTTCCGGTAATGACGAAGCTGAGTCCCGCAAGCGTCTGCGCACTCTCATCTATCTGCTCTGCGGCAATCTCAATCTCTTTTAACAGATTGTCGAGCTGACTCAAATTCTTTTCATCCGCAAAATATTCATGAAAAGTACCGGCAAGCACTTCCCCGACGCCGTCGATTTCGCTCAGTTCTTCGGCCTGTGCCGCTTTCATCGCTTCCAAGTCGTATCGGTAATACCGGCATATCATTTTCGCATTGGCAAGACCGATACCGGTGATTCCAAGTCCGTATATCACCCGCGGCAGTGTCGTCTTTCTCGCATGATCAATGCTGGCAAGCAGATTTTGACAGGATTTTTCCCCCAAACCTTCCATCTGCGTGATTTCCTCCGCGAAACGCTCCAACCGGAAAATATCCGCATATTCATGGATAAATCCCTTTCCGATGAACTTTTCCAATGTCGCTTCCGAAAAACCGTCAATATTCATGGCATCCCTGCTGACAAAAAGAGTGAAGGACTTGAGTTTTTTCGCCTCACAAAGCGGGTTGGTACAGTATAGCGACTGCACTTCATTGACCTGACGGATTTCCGTCGCCTGCCCGCACACCGGACAGTACTCGGGAATCTGAACGGAATCGCTCCCTGTCAGATTTTCCGCAATCTGGGGAATGATCATATTGGCCTTATAGACCGTAATATGGTCGCCGATTCCCAGTTTCAGGCCGCGCAGGATGCTGATATTGTGCACGGAAGCCCGGCTGACTGTCGTCCCTTCCAGCTCCACCGGCTCAAAAACGGCTATCGGATTGATAAGTCCGGTACGGCTCGGACTCCACTCGATTTCCTTTAACACCGTTTCCCGAAGTTCGTCCGCCCATTTGAAAGCAATGGAATCCCGCGGGAACTTGGCTGTTGCACCGAGCGACTGCCCATAGGCGATATCTTCATAAACGAGTACCAGACCGTCGGACGGGATATCATAACGCTCGATTTTTTTCTCGAAATGCTCAATTTCCTGCAAAATCGTATCAGGTGTTACTTTTCGATACTCTACCACATCAAACCCCTGCTCTGTCAGAAAACGGAACTGATTCTCTCTGGAGTTCTCAAAATCCACGCCCTCCGCTTTTACCAGGCTAAAGGCGTAGAACATGACATTCCGCTCTGCCGTCACCTTGTTATTTAACTGGCGGACCGAGCCGCTGCAAAGATTTCTCGGATTCTTATACCGACTTTGCGCATCTTCAATCTGCCGGTTGATCTTCTCGAAATCGGAATAGGTGATTACGGCTTCTCCCCGCAGAATCAGTTCCCCCTGAAAAGGTATCGAAACCGGAATATTTTTAAAAACTCTTGCATTATTCGTAATGACTTCTCCGACTTCCCCGTTGCCTCTTGTCACCGCTTTTGCAAGTTTTCCTGCAAAAAAGGTCAATACAATGGTCAATCCATCCAGCTTCCATGACAGAAGCGCATCATTTCCGTTCAGCCAGTCGCGCAGTTCCTCCCTGCTCTTCGTCTTTCCAAGCGACAGCATCGGCCGCTCGTGACGTTCTTTCGGCAGATCATCCACCGCTTCATACCCTACCCGTATCGTCGGGCTGTTGGATAACGTAACACCCGTTTCTTCTTCCAATGCCGCCAGTTCGTCATAGAGACGGTCATATTCATAATTGCTCATGATTTCCGTATCCTGCGCATAATATGCCTGGGAAGCATCATTCAGGATCGCGGCCAGTTCTTTCATTCGACTTCTCTTTTCATTCTGCATGGATGCTGCTTTCCTCCATTTCTCATTCCTCCGACAGATTTCTCTGTCTGACATCCTTGTTTCTGTCAGGTTCCCTCCGGCTTTCTACAGTCTGCTTTCAACATCTGCCCTCACCGGAAAACACCCGGCGTATAATCCCTTCCGCTCCGCTTCTGTCAGTTCCCGGTATTCGCCCGGCTTCATATCGGCAAGTTCTATATTCATAACGCGTGTTCTTTTTAATTTTCTGACTTCATACCCAGTCTCCCGGCACATCCTGCGAATCTGCCGGTTGATACCCTGGGTCAGTATCATCCGCATCGTATTGCTTCCAAGCTTCGTAATTTCACAAGGCCTTGTCGTCAGCTCCAGTTCTTTCAGGTAAATGCCCTCCCGCATCCGCGTGAGCGCCGTTTCTGTCAGCGTTTTATTCACTTTCACAATATACTCTTTCTCATGGCCGTTAGCTCCCCGCATCATGGCATCGATCAGTTCTCCATCATTTGTCATGATGAGAAGTCCTTCCGACTCCTTATCCAGCCTGCCCGCATAAGTAAGTCTGACCGGATAGCGCAGGACATCCTGAATTTTCACATCCGCGTGCCTGTCTTTCTCCGTACAGATTACCCCTGCCGGCTTATAAAATGCCAGAATCACCTTTTTATCACGGCACCCGACGCGTTCTCCTCGAACGCAGATATCATCTTCTTCCGTCACCTTCATGCCGGGCAGAGCCGTTTTCCCATTGACGGTAACGGACCCCTGTCCAATCAGCTTATCCGCATCCCTTCTGGAACAGATACCGCATTGTGCAAGATATTTATTCAGCCTCGTTTCCATTCTCATCCTGCCCTTTCGATTCCGCTTTTCTGACAACACCATGCTCCATCAGAAAGTTTTTCCAATCCGCATAGTTATTAGCATACAAATGCACGCCATCGAACGTCAGCTCGCTTTTGAGCAGACCGTTCTCATCCGTAAAATACGGATTGCTGTCCAGATAGAAAACGTCAATTCCGTCCGCCAGACTCGCCGCCGCCACATTCTTGGCATTGATATTGATATTATTAAATTCTGTCTCCAGATTATTCTTTTCCTCGCTGACATGGAGATTCGCCATCAGAAAAATGATCGCCTGTGGCTGCCACTCCCGAATCTGCTCGAGCACAATCTGATAATGTTCCCTGAAAAATTCGGTATCACCGTATCCGAGTTCATTCATGCCAAGCATAATGTAAATTTTACCATATTGCTTCTGTTGGAGCACCTGACTCAAATCCACCTTTTCTCCGGTCTCCTGCCAGGTAACGCCCTTTTCTCCCAGCAGCTTATAAATGGTCATGCCGTTCTCACAATAAAAATCCGCCTCCAGACCGGCATAATCGGAAATTCCCATCGTTCTGGAATCCCCCAGAAACGCGGCATCCTTAAAATAATCTTCCCCCACCGTTGTATAAGGATACTCCGTCGTTAAAGCGACTTTTCCCACATCCTCATAATAAATGGAATTGGTCTCTACCGGCGGGTATTCGACGAAAACTGTCTTACCTACAAGCGCCTCTTCCGCCTCCTTTTCTTCTTCCGCCTCAAGAGCCTCCGCCTCTTTAGCCAACTCCTCCTGCGCCTGTGTACCAATCTGTGCTCCGATACCCGGTAACAGTGCATCCGAATTTCCACGCCCAGTCATTACATGATTCCGCTCCGGCAGTCTCGCCATGACAGATTCCGCCCCCGTAAAATTACTGACGTTATTTTGTCGTTCTGCTTCCCATACAACGGCAAAAAGGGGGTTCGACATCAAATCCCCCCATTTTATTTTCCCGTAATCGCGATATATAACAAGTGCTATGCCCCCTATCGTCATAAACAGCCATAACACCAGCAATGCCGCCAGATATGGGCAGTTATGTATCATCTTTTTTAAACGCTTCATGCGAACCTTCACTCCCAAAGTCTAAAATCTGAAATAAAGAAACGGATTGTTGCTTCCTGCCATGATCTCATAGACAGAAAGGCAGAATATTACAATAACAGCCACTACGGCATACCACTTCTGTTTATGCTTACGGTAAAGCTCCATCGGCCAGGAAGTCGAACACAGGATACAGGCAATAAATAACAGCCCATATTCTTTCAGATATCGCAGCACCTGCTCGCTGCCAACGATTACATCCGACGAATGAATGCCTATCATATTCTGTAAATAATTTAGTAACTGACGCATATCGGTAATTGCAAAAATCATCCATGTCATGGGTATCAGCAAGATAACATATAGATGACCTATGATTTTTTTACTTTCCAGCCACTTCCCGAAACCTTTCTTTTCAATGGCCAACAGTACAAAAAAGGTCATTCCCCACAATGCGAAATTGAAACTCGCACCATGCCATAATCCAGTCAGAGTCCATACAACAAACAGATTAAAAACCATTCTCAGGAACCCCTTCCGGTTGCCGCCGAGCGGAATATATAAATATTCTTTGAACCATCGTCCAAGGGTAATATGCCACCTTCTCCAAAATTCCGAGATAGATTGGGAGATATAAGGGTTATTGAAGTTCCGCGGAATTCGAAAACCAAGCATCTTTCCCAGACCTTTTGCCATCAGAGAATACCCCCAGAAATCAAAATAAATCTGAAAAGAATAGGCAAACGCTCCCATCCATGCCGCGGCTGCCGACAGATTCCCCGCGCCCGCAGACATCAGGGTATTCCAAAGCGTTCCAATCTGATTCGCCAGCAATACTTTTAAGCCGAGACCGATACTGAAAAGCTTCAGGCCGTTTTCCACTGACTTTTCCCGTATTTTCCGCTCTTTCATCCGCTCTGCCACTTCTTCATATTTGACAATCGGCCCTGCGATCAGCTGCGGAAACATCGTTACATAGGCCGCAAAGGACACAAAATCAGCCTTTTCCTTCAACTTGCCGCGATAGCAGTCCAGTAGATAGGAAACGATCTGAAAAGTATAAAAACTAATGCCGAGCGGCAAAGTGAGTGTCAAGACCGGTATTTTCTCTCCCGCGAACAGAGAATTGAAAATTCCCGCCGCAAAGTCCCAGTACTTAAAAACGAAAAGCATTCCAAAGTTATAAATCAACGATAAAATAAGAACGGTTTTTGCATTCTTTTTTTCTTTTTCAAGAATCAGTTTTCCTGCACCGTAATTGAGAAGAATAGAAAAAATAAGCAGCAGAACATAGTAAGGTTCTCCCACTCCATAAAACAGCAAGCTTCCCGAAAGTAACACAATATTACGGTATTTTCCGGGAATGAACAGATATATCAACATAAAAACCGGCAAGAACCGGAACAAAAATTCGATACTGGAAAATAGCATACCCATTGACTCCCCAAATAAATGACTCCAAATAATAGTATATGATAGGCGGGGGGAATTTACAAGAGGCGGGGTGGGGGAAATCCGAAAAATTTTTGCAGGCAGCGGGGGCCGACAGAGGATGTGATGTTCCTTTGTCGGCTAACTGCTCTTCAATGTATTGTTATATAACTGAAACTGGTCAGATTTGCCAGATGGTAAAGGACTGCGCTCCTAATGAGTAACGGCCATCGGAGCAGGTAGCTGTGCCGATTTCGTAGAGTTTCTCTGTGCTTGTAAGAAGCATCGGTTCTTTTGAAAGCTCCCGGCTTTGAGAAAATGCCGATGCTTCGATCACGGCTTCCTTTCCGGAAGGATTGCTCATCATCAGTAAGTTTCCGCGGCGGTAGGCAAAAACGCGTTCGTTTTCTTTGGCATAGAGCACTTCCAGGTTTTCGTTGATCTGGAGCGCCTCATTCTCCCTGCGGATTTTCAGGATAGCTTTTACAACATTCAGCAAAGAATCCTTGTCCTTTTCCTGTGCTGCGACTGTCGGGGCATTTGGTGTTATGTCAACCGGGAGGTAGAGTTGTTCAGGATCGGCTGTGGAAAAACCGCAGTTCTTTGTATCATCCCACTGCATCGGCGTGCGGGAGCCGGTTCTCGTGTAACCGCCTTCTTTTGTGATCAGCTCGGACTGGTAACGCATACCAATTTCATCCCCGTAATACAGGAAAGGATTGCCGGGCATGGTAAAAAGAAACGCATAAGCCAGTTTCAATTCCTGCATATTCAGGCAGGCGGAAGCGCGTACCGTATCATGATTTCCGGTGATCAGACAATAATGGCCCTGTTCTTTTGTCCGTTCATACCCTTTCAGATAGTCGTCAAAGAAATCCAGAATACTCCTCGTACTGTCTTTGTGGAAAAAGCTGTTATTCTCACCGTTTTTCATATCCCGCATCAACAGATTGTAGCCGTTTCCGACCCAGTCCAGGCAGAAATCCATGTGAAAGCCCGCAGGAATCGCCAGCTCCGGTCTGTTCCATTCCGAAACGAGCGCAGCCTCCGGATAACATTCATCCAGCATCTGTCTGATTTCCTTCCATATCCTACAGGTTCCCGTCCTTTTTTCGTCATCATTTTTCACTAGAGAATCCGCCATATCTACCCGGAAACCATCGCATCCCTTATCCAGCCAGAAACGCATAATATCTTTCAAAGCCTCACGCGTCGCGATACAGGCCGGGTCATCCATGCCTTTCTGCCATGACTGCTCCGGGTTCAAAAAACCATAGTTGAGCGCCGGCTGGCATTTGAAGAAATTCAAAACATAGACGCCGTTCCGCTCGCTCTCTCCCGCCACATGCTTTAATCCTTCCGGCGCGTGGAACCAGTTATCGGTCCAGATATAACGGTCGGAATACTGATTATGTTCCGCCCTGCTGCTCTCCAAAAACCATGAATGCTCTTCGGAAGTATGTCCGGGTACAAGGTCTAACAGGATGTGCATTCCTCTTTGATGCACCTCATCAAAAAGCCGTACCAGATCTTCATTGCTTCCATACCGCTCCGCCGTCTTTTTATAATCCCGCACGTCATATCCTGCATCCCGAAAAGGAGAATCATAGCACGGATTCATCCAGATTGCATTGCATCCCAATTCCCTGATATAATCGAGTTTTCCGATGATTCCCTGAAAATCTCCGATTCCGTCTCCGTTCGAGTCCATAAAGGACTGTGGATAAATTTCATAAAATACCGCATCTTTTAACCATTTTGGCATGTTGCTGTCCTCTCCTTCCTTAATCCTTTCGGATAATGATTTTTCATCTGGCCGTTTCCGGCCTTTCCAAAGCCCGCCGAATAACCGTTTACCGTCAAAAGCGTCCATCCTTTTGGCGCTTTGCCCGCTGCCGGTTCTTCACAGGTAAAAGCTTCTCCCCGCAGATAACGTTCGGCCTGTTCTTTCGTCATCTCATAATGCCTTTTCACCATATCGGAAGAAAGATACAGTGCCAGCGCATGAGAAGGCTCGAAGCGGTTCTTTTTATTCGTCCCAAGATGCAGACCCGGCCGTATAACCTTTAACCCTTTTAACGATATCATCTGCCGGGGCATAAGATAAATCTGTTCACCGAACGGAAGAAAGGTGCCTTTTTGCTCAAAATTTTCATACACCGCATCCGACAGTCCCAGTTCTTCCCGCAAAAAAATGCGGCACGGTTCGATTTCATCCATCGTTTTTTTCGCTTTCTTCCGGCTGATTCCTTCCGCCGTGGAACGACCGCTGTTATCGGCTGTTTGATTTACATAATTCCTATTCGATTCAAGCGTACCGGCTCTTTTCAATTTTGCAATAAAATGCCCCTCTCCCGCCAGTTTATGCGGCCAGAGCCGCATGGTATGCTCAAGTCCATCTACCCATGTATCCACTCCGGAAAAATACGCCTCTTTCTCCACCTGCCATGCCATCCAGTCCCTTCTCCCCGGTGCAAAAAACTTCTCCTGCACCGCTTCTTCGATGGAAAACTCCGGGTGCGCTCTCAGAAAACTGCCGATAACGCCCTCATTTTCTTCCGCCGAAAAGGTACAGGTAGAATAAACAAGCGTTCCGCCGGGCTTCAGCATGAGAACAGCCTGCTCCAGGATTGACCGCTGCCTTTCCGCGCACATCCTCACATGTTCAGGCGACCATTCATTTACGGCTGTTTCATCTTTCCGGAACATACCTTCACCGGAACAGGGCGCATCCACCAGTATTTTATCAAAAAAAGAGGGAAAAAACGCCGCCATCCGCTCCGGCGTCTCATTGCATACGACAGCATTGGCAATTCCCATCCGCTCAATATTTTGTGATAATATTTTCGCCCGCCCCGGAATAATCTCATTGGAAACGAGCAGCCCTTCTCCCATCATTTTTCCCGCTATCTGCGCGCTTTTTCCGCCAGGCGCCGCACATAGATCCAGTATCCGCTCTCCCGGTTTCGGCGCAAGCACTTCTGCCACCGCCATCGCACTCGGCTCCTGAATGTAATAGGCTCCGATTTCATGAAAAAGATGCTTTCCCGGCTGCTGCTCCGGTCTGTAATAAAAGCCTTCCTCCGCCCATTTCACGGGCTCTAATGCAAAAGGCATCCGCTTTAAAAAAGTCTCTCTGTCCGTTTTGAGCACATTAAAACGCAGCCCATAATAACGTTCCTTATCATAGGCCGCTAGAAAATCTCCATATTCGTCCTGCAGCATTGTCTCCATCCGCTCCGTAAAGAGCTGCGGAAGCATACTCTTTTTCTCCATCGGCATCGCTTATAATCTTTCCTCCCAGTCCGCCACACAGGCGCATAAACAATCGATGCCCACATTTTAACAGGGGCTGCGCGGAAAGTCAACAATCACATTCGCGGAGCGGAAGCGTGCTGCCAAAGAGAACTGTGTCCTGGCCAGCCGCTCCGCGAATGTGATTGTTTGGCATGAAGCTTCTTATCTCCCAAGTGTACTTCTCTCTCCATATTTATTATAAGAATCCAAAAGATACGCTCTGTCTGTCTGTATCTGCGAAAGCTCCTCGTTCGTAATGGATCTCGTTCCCGCCTTCTCTTTCTTCGGCTGTTTTCTGGCATTTTCCCGGCCGGCCTTCTGCTCCATTCCACGCAGAAAAGTCTGGATGCCGTTTCCCATTTTCCTGATATATTGAAAAAACCCGGTCCGGCTCCGTTTTTCTTCCGGCACGGGCACTGCAGCATTTTCTGCTGCCACCATATCCGTACTCTCGCTGGCGGATGCGCTCTGACAGACTGCCATTGCTTCCTGACCAAAGCCGACTTCCACCGTGTCTCTCCCTTTGCCCTGCGCGCCTGTCTCTGCATGTTTTTCCGCCGAGCCATGCTGGCTTCTGCCTATTTTCCCGTCACCATCCGAACCTTTTTCTGCAATACCGAATCCAAACAGATTTTCATTGACGATACGCGGAAAAGACGGCTGTGCCGTCTGCACATCCGCCTGTCTTGCAGCTTCGCCTTTTCCGCCGCCTCCGCCGTCAAAGGATACGCCACCGAGCAATTTTCTTTTAGGCATCTTATCATGATTATGAAAAGCGCTGTTGCGCCATTTGATCACATGATACTCTATCCGTTGTTCGTCCTGTATCCAGTGCATTTTTCATGCCCTCTCTGCAGTTTATGACCAGAAATTAAAGTAATTCCCTCTTGTACCGAAGCCCCTGAGCAGATTGCTGTAAGAATTGTTCACCAGATTATTCATTCCGGTTATGGCATTGTCCTGTACATTCGATGCCGCCGCACTTGTTTTGGCTGCAAAAGAAGTACTGCTTCCCCATGCTTTCTCCAACTGGTCTACACTGGCCGCGCCTAATGCCTTACTGTCAATGGAAAGCGTACCGTCAGAATTCTGGGTAACGCCCGTCGCCTGCAGCGCGGAACGACACATTTTCGCATTGGCATTCAACTGATTCAGATAACTGTTATCTACCCTGCTGCCGCTGCTTTTCAGGCTCCGCACCATTCCGTTATACTTGTTTACGAAATCTTTGACCTCGTTTACGATACCCGTTGTACTGCCGCTTTCCCTTGCTTTGGCAAACAGTGAGCCCTCTCCCGTCTTTGTCAGCTCAGAAGCAATATACTGCACTTCTCCGGCATTCTTTTTCATATTCTGGTAAATTGTCTGTGAAGCACCTGTCCGATTTGTTTTTGACGCATTCAGAAAACGATTCGCTCCAGTTGCCTGCAGACTGCTCATTCTGTGATTTCGGCTGCCGGTACTTTTATTGCCGATGCCGAGCAGGGCGCTCATATAATTTCTTGTTACTCTCATAAAAACCCTCCATTCTTTCTCAACTTGCAGCACTTGCTGTCGTAGGGTACGATATTCGCGAGACAAATAAATATCTCCATGAAAAATCTTTGATTTTTCAATCTAATAACCATGCCTTCTCTCAACCTGCGAGTTTGGGCGCAAGCACAAACTTGCGATTGAAAAATCTTTGATTTTTCAATTTATCCACCCCTTTCAAAAAATATATCGAGCGCTTTCGCGGAAAAAGAAAGAGGTTTGTAATCAACAGCCTTGTTTCTGTCATGAAATACCGTCATCCCGGCCCTGGAGCATGATCGTCAGGAAAAACCTGTCATCCCGGATTTCATAATTCATCGTTCCCAAATACCGCTCCACGACACTCTGCATATTCCGCAGTCCGATTCCGTGAATCCACTCATCTTCCTTCGTCGTCTGAAGCATTTTTCCTTCCGTATACCGGATGCTCCCGCTATCACAGTCGTTTTCAATCCGAAGAAAAAACATCCTGCCTTTTTGATAGCTGTGCACTCTGATCCCGCAGGATTTTCCCCTGCATTTTGCACATGCCTCAATCGCATTATCTAACGCATTATTCAATAAGATTCCCAGATCAAAAGCCTCGATTCCAAGCTGTCCCGGATAGAGGAAATCGCTGTCAAGGCCAATTCCCGCCTTCTCACATTCCTGCCATTTTCTGTTCATGACAACGTCCATGACCGGATTACCCGTCTGATACCGCATAGTCAGGGTATCCATTGCCTTTTTCATATGGCACAGATAACGGTGCGCCTCGGCCCCCGCTGACGCTCCCGGCTGCTCTTTGTCCAAACCCTCGCCAAGCAGCTGCTCCATATCCGCAATATAGTTATTCATATCGTGGCGCATCCCGCGGATACCATCATAAAGCCGCTCCATCTCCCGCACATGGCCTGTCATATCAGCAAGCTGCTGCTTATAGAAAAAAAGCCCGTTCTTTTCTTCCTGTGCCCGCATCAGTTCTTCATAAATCCTGATACTGCATACAGTCGATAAAATGCAGAGAAACGCCATCAGCGGAATCACCGCATACATCCCGCCGTGCCGGTCGTAGATCAAATCTATATCCGGCCCCGTCCTTGTGAAAAAAAGGCATCGCAGCATCAGATCAAATGCCATACCGACCGATGGCGACAGCATCAGGAACAAAATCCCCTGCCCGCTGATTCCCCGCATGTCTTTCCGGTATTTCCGAATCAGGTAAAAGGTCAGCCAGACAATTCCAAGATAAGCGGCTGACAGCGCCGCATTCCAGACATATTCAAGGGCCTGCATCCGCTCCATAAAATGCTCCGGCAATATTTCTTCCCTTAACAGGCGTTCCACCTGCCACTTGCCGTACGCTTCGATGCACAGGCTCCAGACACCGTGTACGCCAAATCTGGCCATTTCAACAATCGTCTGATAAAGCAGCAGCAGGTAGAACTTCATCAGCCTGCTCCCCTCATAAAAGAAATCCAACAGGATAAAAAGGAGCACCATGACGAACACCATTCTGATAATACTGTTACTGCTCCGCTGAATCTCCGCTGCGCCGCCATAAAAAATCCTTTTCAGCAGTTCGGAACGTACGCTCCACAGTCCGCAGATAACAAAAAGCAGGAAAAACAGATATCTTCCCTGCCTTACATATTTTTCTTTCCAATCGAGCGCATTCCGGCATAAATATAGCAGAAGAATACCTCTGATACTATATTCCAACACATCCAGCAAAAACCACATGCTATTTCTCCAATGAAAAAATCTGTGCGGAGAATGCCACTTTTTAGGCATTCTCCAGCGTGAGAAAGATTTGCCTTCGGCAGATCGTAGAACTTCTTCACGAAGCTGCCATTGCTGCGAGTGTTAGAAGTTCTTCTCACACTAACCTCCATGCCGCCTCTCGGCGGCACAAATCATCAATGGGAAGAACGCCGTATTTCAGGCGTTCTTTCGTGTGAGAAAGATTTGCCTCTGGCAGATCGTAGAACTTCTTCACGAAGCAGCCATTGCTGCGAGTGTTAGAAGTTCTTCTCACACTATTCCTGTAAATAACGGCAATACGTCTGCACAAATTCACTATATTTCCGTTTTGCAAGATAAACTGTCTCTCCGTTGCTCATGCGGATATTGGCTTTGTCATATCCCCTGACTTCCGAAAGGGAAACGAGATATCCTCTATGGCAGCGGTAAAAACCTTCTCCAAGCCTTTGTTCCAGTTCTTCCATCTTCTCATAAAATTCCAGATTTTCCTGTTTCATATGCAGGATCACTTTTCTGCCGTCGCTTTCCGCATACAAAATATCCGCTGCATTTATCCTTCTATGACCGCCCGGCACTTTTACAAGCATGTATTTGGGCTTTGCACCGGCCTTTTCTACCTCTGCAAAGGCTCTTTCCATGACCGAGAGCAGTTTTTCCTTCTCCACCGGTTTTAACAGATAATGAAAAGCGCCTACATCAAATGCCTGAAATACCTGCTCTTTGACGCCCGTTACAAAAATCAGAAGCACCTGATACCGCTCCCGCAGTTTCCTTGCGGTCTCCATGCCGTCCATTCCGTTCATGGCAATATCCATCAATACGATATCCGGAAGATAGTCCTGCCCGGCAGCTTCCAACAATTCCTGTCCGGAGACGAACTCTCTTATTTCTGTTCCAGGGAATGCTTCCTTTAATACGTTCCTTATGCCTGTTCTGACTCTGCTTTCATCATCACAGATTGCAATGTTCATAGGTATTCTTTAAACGTTCCTTCCTGCCTCTCCCTGGCTGATTACTTTCAGAATCCATTCTATGTTCTGTAATTAATATCGGGCGGACAGGATAATTTCTTAATGCGATGTCATGAAACGACAGCTTTTTGTCATGAACGTTTTGCGGACATTTTAGCAGACCGCTTCTCCGTCATGCTCCATCAGTGTTACGGAAAAGATGCCTTCCCGGGCCGCCAGTTCCCTGACCAGTTCTTTTCCCTTATCGGTACGCAGTTCTACGATCAAATGAAGCTTTTCTTTCGTCAGATTTCTGGATTTCACTTTGCTGTACTTACAATAGGTTTCCACCGTTCCCAGAATTTCATCCTCGTCATCAGGATTTTCCACGTTCAGCACCAGAAGCAGCGGTGCTTTCGCAATCTTTATATTATCCAACGCGATGACCATCGCAGTAATGATCAGGGAAACGATGACTGCCATCTCTCCCAGCCCGGCGCCGCAGATAATGCCTGCTGAAATCGACCAGAATAAAAAAGTCAGGTCGATGGGGTCTTTGACCGCGGTACGAAATCTTACGATCGACAAAGCGCCCACCATGCCGAGCGAGATCACGATGCTCGACTGTATGGCAAGAATGATGGATGCCACGATGACCGGAAGGACTGCCAGCGAAATATTAAAATGCTTGGAATAAAAGGCCTGTTTGGTCACGAACCGGTAAACGAGAAAAATATAACCGCCAATGCAGATTGCCAGCGCATAGACGAGCATCATTTCCGTAAACCCCAACTCTGCGTTCGCAAATCCCTCTCTGAAAGTTCTTGTAAAAATATCATTAAAATTCATAAGGCTGTCCCTGTTCCCTTTCTGACATTCTGAGCGGTTTTCCCGCCATCCTGCAAAGATAATATTTTGAAAAAGAAATTTTATGAAGACTCACGACCTGCAATGCCTGCCTGAGAAAATCCGGCAGATATTCATCGTATTTGACTTCCAGCAAATGAAAGCCCCTTTCCAGCACCGGTACCATCACAATATCCTTCTGCATAAATTCCCCGGTATCGGGCGACGCACAGATATTTCTGTCCATTGTGATGCGTACATTTCCTGCCGGGTACACATAAGGCACTCTGTCATATTCCACGATGACGGCCGGGCCAAGAAGCATCCGTTCTCTGGCAAGCTCCAACTGCGAGAGTACAGCCCTTCCGGAATCATATGCCCCATCCACGGCCTCTCCCCGTAAAATCTTCTGCACTTCTTCCGGCGTCAGTTCACAGCTTTCTTTCCTGATCTTGTCACGGTTCCTGTATTTGATTTCCAAATGAAACCGTTCGTCCATACCCGAAAGATAGGAACGTATCCGGTACTTTTTCCGCTCGTCCAGTCCGTCTTCTTTCTGCCGCATGGCGCTGTTATCATAATCGTCAAAGTAAAGGCTCCTGACCGGGTAGAATCCCTCCTCATTGCTATGGAGGTCTTTTTCCATTAAAAAATCGAGCTGTGCGCGCAGCATTTCTATCTGCAGCTGGGTACACAAAAACTTTAATTCATACCGATATCTGTATTCCTTTTCCTTTTTACCGCTTTCCATATTCTTTCCAATCATCCATTCCTGCCCAGTCC
This sequence comes from uncultured Lachnospiraceae bacterium, assembly GCA_910579395.1. Classification (GTDB taxonomy): domain Bacteria; phylum Bacillota; class Clostridia; order Lachnospirales; family Lachnospiraceae; genus UBA3282. The sequence goes on from CAJTUC010000023.1 coordinate 56,056, forward strand.
ATTCGGTCATTTTCCCGTCCTTTTGCACAGATACCATAATAGCATACCGGCGCCGCACATGACAAGCAGCACCGCCGGAAAACGGTATTCCATAATAACATGCACAAGCCCGTATTCCCCTCTGTCCGTCTCTTCCTGTACCGGCATCATCTCAGGAGGAACCTCTTTGACCTCTGTTTTGGGCAGCACAATTTCCATGACCGTATCCGTCAGGTCCGCACACAAGTATTCATCCATCAGATTCATTTTATCCTGAAGATAACCGGTAAGATGCGCCGTATGTTCTTCCAGCGAAGCATCCGTCATAAAGACACTGCGCGGTGCCGGGAAAAGAATCTGGTCCATCGCTATTGACGCTTCGATTTCCGCCGTTTTCGCTTCGATACCGCCCTCTGTCAACGCGAGCATAGCCGGACGGAAATGCTCCGTATATTCCTGCCACACCAGCTTTCGGAACGCCGGCTGGCTATAGAACACCGCGTACCAGCGGCTGACGTTATTATAATTCAAGTCATAACCCGTCACAAAAAAGTCCTGTGCCTCGACGGCAATGCCTCTCCCCATCGTATTGTCCAAATCCCAGAGCGGGCCGTCATGCAGAATCCCGTTCTTCAAATCCAGATACAAATACTGGCTCGTGTAGCCAAAATCCATATCCTGCAGAATTTCTTCCATGACGAACCGTTTTGCGAAAGATTCCACATCGAGCCTGCCCATCGCCTCCGCCGTATTTCCATTTTCCATATCTGCCGTGAATGCGTCAAAAAACTGCTGCACACCGTCTAAATCGCAATTCTTCTCCGGTGCATGAATCACAACAGGCTGCTCGTTCGTGAGCAGAATATACTGCTCTTCCACCGACCGCTCGATATAATCCACTTCCAGCAGATATCCGTTCCCGATATCCATCCTGTTCTTACCGGGCTCTATTTTTTCCATAAGCTGATAAAGACCGGCGTATTCATCGTTGATATATACTTCCGCAAACCGTTCTTCCGGTGTGAACCGCATACCGCTCTCCCGTGCAAGTTCAAAACCGATCTGGTTCCTGATATACGCACCGTCGTAATAATTGGCATTCAATACCCAGCGCTTCGCCGCGCCCATTCCCAAAACGTTTTCCGCATCCTCAAGCTTTACCGCATAGGATTTCTTCGCCGCATCCCAGGAAGTATTGCCCCTGCCGGAAAGGCGTTCTACCTTCACCGCCGTTTCCATATTCCCGTCCGCATCGTATACCTCCAGAAACCCGGCTTCGCTGTATCCTTTATCCGCGTTGACGGCCTCCATACTCCCAGAAGCGGTCGTCAGCCGAATGACGGGCAGTCTGGAACCCTGCATAAAAATGACAGGTATCGATGTTTTGCCATCGTTCTCTCCGCCCCTTCCATCTGTACCGGAGCAAACGGCTTCATAGACCCGGTTCAGTTCCACCTGCGAAAGCGCATCGCCGTCCGATAGCTGCCCTCCATCAAACAGCAGATATTCCGCAGTCTCCATATCAAGACTTATCTTCTCCAAAGAGAGACTGCCAGGTATACAAAAATAAACGGTATCTTCCGCCCAAAATCCTTTCAGCCGGTGCGACATACCGCCCTGCCTGTAAATAAGAGAAAAGGGCAAATGACCCCCCTCTTCCTCTTTTTTTCCGTTATTGGTCATTGTCAAAATCATCATGGACAGAGCCGCCAACGCCAAAAAACTTACCGCGAATAACAGGCTCCTTATCTTAACGAACTTTCCTGACATTTTCACACCCATCTATCTGTCAACAGATTCCTTAGAACTTCTCTTCACACTTCTTATGAAGTATAACACATGCAATAGATTTTGACCATTTCTTTCTCAATGCGTGGGTTCACATGATTTCTGCATTCTTCCGGTAGAACAGAACGGACAACCAATAAAACACCGCAAAAAACAGGAAAATAATGGCAATGCTGACCAGATTGACCGTTTTTAAATTTTTCGATACCAGTTTTTCCAGCGAATGCACGGAAAACCAAGAGGATAACGTCATCAGAAGAAACGGCATCGCATAAGCCGCCAGCAGTTCCCTGGCTGCTGCCCTGCTCAAAGTCCGTGGTGAAATTCCCATTTTCTTCAAAATGGCATAACGCTCTTTTTCCTCAAAAGCGTCATTATAAATCCTCATAAAGAGGATGCTTCCGCTCGCCAGCACAAAAACAAGGAATACGAAAACACACAGAGAATATTCTACCTTAATCCACTCGATTTCACCGCTGTCCGGATCGAGGGCAACAAGCCCCACATAACTATCCTCCGTGGTATATGTAAGGCCGTTCAATTTTTCCCGGCTGACTTCAAAATTTCCCGCTTCCGCAATTTTATAATTATAAGTATAAGTTTGGATGTCCGCCGCTTCTCCCGTCTGACGCTGTTTCAAGAACTCTTCCTGACACTGTGACAGAAGTTCCGCATAAACCCTGTCGCTTACAATATAATAGCCGTGGCTCTCCTGGAAATACCCCAGATAAGGCGCAGTCGTCTTATCGATCTGGTGAAACGGCCTTCCGTCGATTTCTATCGTTTGCTCTTTTTCATCGGTAACAAATGACATGAGCATCTCATAAGAGACTTTGATGAGTTCGTCATCGGCAAGGCTTTCATAGGGAAAAGTAATTCCTGTATCTTCCGCCAGCCGTTCGACATCGGAAAACGCCATAATCCCCTGACTGTACCCATGGGAAAAATGACTGCCGTCCATCCCGAAAAAAGGCAGGCAGCCGTGATATACAATATCGTTATCCTCCGCAATCAACGCCGTGACTTCCGCTTCCAGCTCCGGCCTGTCGCTGATGATCTGGAACGTATAGTGGTTCCTGAAATTAACCATATTATCATACTTTTCTTTCTGCGCAAAGGCTGTAGCAATCGCAGTGACCGAACAGGTGAGCAGTACGCAGGTCATTGCATATGTCCTGTAATTCTTTTTCATGCGGAAAACAATGTTGTTAATCCAGATTGTCCGCGCCTTCCGGTACAAAAAGCTTTTCCGCTTCGAAAGCTGCTGAAACAATATCGGAAGAAAACCGCCGAACAGCAGATAGGTTCCGACGATAACGAGCACCGTCGCCAGAAGCAGATTTCCCATAACATTATATCCGTCTTCCCTGATCGCAAGCGCATAACCGTTTGCGAGGATGCAGGAACCGAGCGCTGCTTTGATGAACAGCAGCAGGCCGCTTTCTTTCACATACTCATTCTGCCTTGCCGCAGAAATCATCTCCAGCACGCTGCTCTTTACAATATTCCCATAACCTTTCAGCGCAAAGAGCGCATAAATCGGCGTATAGATTGCCGCCGTAATGGCGATCGGCTGCCATGTAAAACGGAACGATATCGCAATCGCAATCTCCGAAAGCCGAAGCAGAATCATCTGAAAAAGCCAGGTCGTGACTATACCTGCACCAATGCCGAGAACAAGTGCCACGATGCCGGTCAGCACCGTTTCCAGCATATAGAGTTTCCCAATCTTACGGTTCGTCAGCCCCATAAAAACATAGATGCCGATTTCCTTCTTTCTCTTTGTCAGGAACACATTCGTCGCATACCAGATAAAGAAGAACATAAAACAGACGAGTACAAAAGAAATGACTCGGATGATGATATCGATATATTCTTTATTTCTCTCGCCCAACGCCTGAAAAGTCTCCGCAAAAGTCAGATTTACGAAATTATAAAGAATCAGCACCGTAAAGGCAAGAGAAAGTATCATGGAAAAATAGTTGTGAAAACTTTTCCGGAAATTTTGAAAGGCCAGTCTGCCGATACTCATGAGAGATCACCTCCCTTTTTTCTAAGGGCGATATTGTCCGGAGCGGTGCTGCCTGGAACAAAACTGTTCGGATCAGCACTGCTCCTATCATCTTTGCCCATCGATGCCTGCACTTCCATAATGCGGTCATAAAATTCCCTTCTGTCATTTCCCCGGCTCAGCCTGCACCGCATCATGCCATCATTCAGAATATAAACATCCTTTGCATAAGAAGCGCAGAAAGCGTCGTGTGTCACCATCAAAATGGCCGCCTGCCCTCTTTCATTCACAGTACGAAAACATTCCAATAAATCCTTGCCTGATTTGGAATCCAGTGCCCCTGTCGGTTCATCCGCAAACAGGATTTCCGGTTCGGTAATGAGCGCGCGGCATACGGCACCCCGCTGCTTCTGCCCGCCGGACAGCTGATAAGGATATTTGTTCAAATGTCCCGTCAATCCAAAGGTATCGGCCAGCTTCCCGACTTTTTCCACACAGGTCTTTCCGGAAACGCCGTTCAGTGAAAGGGGCAGCGCAATATTATCCTGCAGCGTCATCGTATCGAGCAGATTATAATCCTGAAAGACAAAACCGATCTTATCCCGCCTGATCTGCGATAATTCCTGATTGGATACTTTCGCAATATCCTTCCCATGAAACAGGACAAATCCCTGTGTCGGCCTGTCTATTGTGGAAAGGATGTTGAGCAGCGTCGTCTTACCGGAACCGCTCGGCCCCATGATTGCGATAAAATCGTTTGCAAAAATGGTGAAGTCGATTCCTTTTAAGACCTTCGTGCGAAACCCCTTCGCACCGTAATCTTTTGTCATGTTCTTGATTTCCACAATCTTTTTTTCATTCATGCGTGTTGTTCTCCTGTTCTAAATAGTCTCTGTCTATTTTAAAAGAAAAGAACATGAACAATCCTTACATCCGCATTACAAATCGCCGGGAAATCTTACATTTTTGTCATAGCGGAATTCGATTATAAACTTCGTCCCTTTCCCATACTCGCTCTCCGCATGGATTTCATGCCCGAGCCGCTCCAAAATGACCGATGCCATATATAGCCCCATCCCGGTCGATCGATACTGTCCGTTATGATAGCAGCTGCCCGTATAGCCTTTTTCAAAAATCCGGCGGATATCGCTTTCTTTGATGCCATCTCCGTTATCCTCAACAAACAGCCGCACCGTACCTTCTCCGCTTTCATCGCCTGTCTCATCCGCACTGTCCGCATAGATGGCAAGACAGGGAGATTCTTTGCTGCGGCTGTATTTAACGGCATTGCTGATGAGCTGGTCCAACACATAAGTCAGCCAGGACGGGTCGGTATAGACCAGCCTGTCCACATTGTCCTGTATCTTCAGCGTGAAATGATTTCTGACCAGGAAGAACTGATTATTATGGATAGCGTTTTTGACACACTCCATAAGATTTGTTTCCCGAATCTGCAAATCGAACAGACTGCTCTGTATTTTGGCACCGAGCAGTGCAGAATGCAGTTGTTTGTTTATCCGTTCCAACTGCTCCCGCATCGTATTCTTCAAAGAAAGTTCTTCTATTTTTTCCGCTGTTAAAAGACTTACGGCAAGCGGAATTTTTACTTCGTGGCACCATTTGGCAAAATAATCCTGCAATTCACAGTTCATCATAAACTGCTCCTGCTGCCGCTCTTCCAATATGGCGATATCATGTGCCGCAATATCTTTATCTTCGCTGTCCGGAAACTCTCCAAAAACAACACAGTCCCGCCGCAGCGCCTCCCGTTTCCGTGCCTGCCTCCGCCTGTCTTTCAGAAAATCAGCCCCGAAAATAAGCACAAGCATAAGGAAGACCAGAAAATCCAGATAGAGCAGATAAGCGCCCTTCACTTCCGGAAGCAGAAAAAGAAAATAAAGATTATAAGCCGCGCAGGAAAACGCCGCAGGCAAAATCGCTTTATAATGCCGTCTCATACTAATAACCATGCCTTTCTCTCAACCTGCGAACTTTGGGCCGCAGGCACAAATTCGCGTGTGAAAAATTTATTTTTCACGCTAACCTTCATGCCGCCTCCTGGCGGCGCAAATCATCAATGGGAAGAACGCCGTATTTCAGGCGTTCTTTCGTGTGAGAAAGATTTGCCTTCGGCAAATCGTAGAACTTCCAAGTCAACTATGCTGACTTTGCGAAACAGCCTTTGCTGTGAGCCCTAGAAGTTCTTCTCACGCTATCCCCCTCACCCTATGTAATACCCCTGCCCTTTCTTCGTTTTTATCAATTCCTCTCCGCATAAATCGGACAGTTTACTCCGGAGTCTGCTAACTAATGTAGTCAATGTTCCGTCCGAAACAAATTCGTCCGTACTCCACAACGTCATCATTAAATCTTCTCTCGTGATGACACCCGGCCTGTGCTCTATAAGCTTTGCCATGATCCGCTTTTCCGATTTCGTCAGTTCTATCTCCTGTCCATGCAGCAAAAGCGATGCCGTATCCTGTTCAAAGCAAATATCCTCCCGCAGATAGATTCTGTCTTTGACCCGATATTGGTAAGTTCTCCGCAGGACTGCCGCTATCTTGGTCTGCAGAATTTCCAACCGAAAGGGCTTTTCCACATAATCATCGCCGCCCTGTGCAATCGCCATGATCTTGTCGTTATCGTCACTCCGGCTGCTGATATAGATCAGCGGTATTTCCGAAATCTCCCGGATCCGCCTGCACCAGTAAAACCCGTCATAATAGGGCAGATTGATGTCCATCAGGACAAGCTGCGGGCGGCATCTCATAAAAGCGGAAAGAATATCTTTAAACTCCCTGATGACAGTCGTAGCATATCCCCATTTTTTCAAAAAAAGAGCAATTTCTTCCGCCAATACCGCATCATCCTCCACGAGCATGATGTTGATCTTGATATCCACCTGTCCATACGCCTCCTATTCTTTTCTGTATTTTTTAATTTTAAAAAATTTTTTTATTTTTCTTTTTAAGAAATTCTTATAACATTCTTAAAATTGCACCCGGACAGCCGATATACAATACAGATACCAAGCACACACAGCCCGAAACGGCGAAAAAGAGGTCAGCATGGATATAACAACAATCCGATATCAACAGGCAAAAATGGAAGGCGTACTGAAAATTCTTTCCGGCACCGGGAAGGCCGTCCCCGGTTCCCTGGCTTCCACCAAAAAGAATACCGCCGCTTCCTTCCATCCGGGGTTTGCCTCCGTCACGCTTCTGGAGGCGGATGTAACGGCTTATTACGGCAATGTAAAAATAAGCGGGAGCCATCAGGGAAACCGGACGAAAGGATGTCACAGCGGCAGCTATGAAGAACCGGACAAAACGCTTGTCGATGCGGTAGAACTGCCCGCGTCCTATGATTCTTTAAAAGACTGCAACGTCTATTATCATGGAGAATCCATTTCGGAATACCGATTGATTCAGATTGCCGCCGCCAGCGGAAAAATGGAATTATCCGGTGATATGCCGGGCTATAAGGCCGCCCGAAAGGCTTTTCAAGTCATAATCGAAGAACAGGCAGAAACCAAATACGGCTGGTCAACAACCCGCTATTCGGAGGACGGCCGATATACGTTCACCTTACAGGAAGATGGAAGTTATAAATGGCATCTCGTAGAAGATTTGGAAATGGGCGCATCTCTAGAAGAAATCGCGGACTGGATCTGCAGCGGCATGCCCAACCGGAATATTGAAACTCGATACTTAAATTATTTGAAATCAATGGACCCCGACTTGTACAATGCGGCACAAAATATCGGTAAAGAAGTTCGGACATATCATTTGATGACAACCGCCTATGATGCGGGTCTGCTGGGGGATGCACAGCACGATTATGACCTGAGCCTGCTCGCCCTTCTTTTCGGCGAACACGACCTGGAGAAATTTCACGAGCGTTTCCAGCACTGTAAAAAAAGCGGAAACTACCAGTATCTTCTGGATCACTATCAGCCGGATATGGCGGAATATCTTACGAACCTGCGGCAGCAGCAGCTTATGAAGAGCGGCGGTGTTTTATGAAAAAGCGCAAGCTCCGCGGCTTGCGCCTAACGCCAAATCACCTCAATTTTCCATCGTTTTGCAGCCGCAGATACACGTTCTTTCCTCTCACGGCCATCAATACGGCCAGTGCCGCGATTTCTCCAAAAACAACCGGAAGTTTATCGTCATATTTTTCATAAAGAATCCCTTGAAGCCATATCCCGATCGGAAGCGCAACATTATTGCATACGTTAAACAGCGCCATGAGCCGCCCGATCATATTGGTTCCGAACATCGACAACGCCTGTCCGAACATCAGAAACAAAAAATTCTTTGAAAGCAGTTTCTTATCCATCCTGTCTCCTTATGCACATCTTATTGTTGAATATACAATCGGAAACAGGATAATACAGAAAAGTCGACACCCTGTGTCAGGTTTTATCAATTAACTCCAGAATTTTTCCAATGCTGCATTAAACGCCTGCGGTACGTCCATATTGACACAATGTCCCGCATTTTCAAAAATAATCACCTTACAGTCCGGCTCATTCCGCTTCCACAGCTCAACTGCGGCCAGTTCCATCGGAATATCAAATCTGCCGCATCCGATCAACAGCGGATACTCCCGTTTAGGCGTATCATATTTATTTACCATACTGTTCAAAGATGCCAGATACAGAAACGATTTTTTCGGAAACCTGACATTCATATCGTAAAAATCATTTTGGGCCTGCAAAGTATAGGCGGATATTTTCTTATTTGTCTTTGCAAACCATTTGACGGAAAACAAAGCTTTCAGCATCATGAGCATTTGCGAAACACTGTTCTCTTTCTGCATTTTTTCATCAAAATGATTGATATCGTATCCGCCGAAACAGGCAAGCGACCTTACCGCATCGGGATAGCGGTTCGCAAAATCCTGCGCAAGAACAGCGCCCAGCGAAACGCCGACAATATGTATCTTCCTGATTTTTTCTATTTGCAGAATATCGTATATCCAGGCCGACATTTTATCGATGCTGTCGCCTTTTATAGTGTCCGTTGACTGTCCGTGACCGATCATATCGACCGCCAGCACATTATAACTGTCCTGAAAATATTCTGTCTGTGCACGAAACATCGTATGATCTACAAAGGCCGCATGAAGAAACAGCACCCATTCGCGGTGTTTTCTCCCGCTGATATAATATACGATTGGTGAATGCTCCAATTTAAACTGATCCGTCATTCCAATCACCATGCCTTTCTCTTCCTAATCCCGGATTTCTTTTAAAAGATTCTGATACCACCCGATATTGAATTTCATAAAATCCCTGCCATAGCGGGCCGCCGCGAGCTGATAAAAGAGAATATCCTCATATTCCGCCGCAACCTTTATGCTGTCCGCTTCTTTGCAAATGGCATTCAGCACATCATATTGCTCTTCCAAATGCAACAAATACTTTTCCAGATTTCTTTTACGATTTTTCTCTTCTGAAAAACCCATAAAGTACACTTTTCCTAACTCCGGATTTTTGGTACCGTATGCTTCTATCGGACTGTTCACCCATTCGGAAAAATGCTGTTTCCCGCTGTCGGTTATCGAATATATTTTTTTATACTTTCCATTCTCAACCGTCTCTTCATAACGGATAAACCCGCCGCTCTGCAGCTTTTTTACTGCCGCCTGTATGCTTCCCATACTGCTGCTGTACATAAGATGCAGTCCCTTATTGACCCGCTCCCGTAATTGATAGATTGTCCTGTTTCCCAAAAGCAGAATACCAAGTATCATGTAATCCATATGTTTCTCCTCATATTACTATTAGTAACATTACTATTTTATGCACATTATTAAAAAATGTCAACTCATTTCCGCAAATAGAAACGGCAGAGTCTTTCCGCCCTGCCGTCTTCCTTTCCTTCTTATTCTCAGATAATTGCGAAACGCATTCTTTCAGGAAATCAGTTGTACAGAATAGACAAATCACAAGCAGGGTGCTATGGAGCCGCCGGTTCTTAGACGCCGTATTTTGGCGTCTTATGCACCGCTGCGAGCGACAGTGTAGCGAAAGCGTGCCCTGCGGTGATTGTCTATTTTGTACAACGGGAACTTCCGAAAACATCGTTTCGCAATTGCCTGTTATTCTTCCCACAATCCCGACACATGTCTGACGCCGTCCAACTCTCTGATACGGGCTTTTATCTCCTCCGCATCCGCATCCAGTGAAATACCTACCCGGAAATTCGCGGAATCCGCCAGCGGATTCTCCTCAAAACTTTCCATAAGCTCCGGCGTAAGATACTCTTCACCGAACGACTTCCACGCAGTATCGGAATCTATATAACGGCAGGATAAAACGCCTTCCATCTGCAGAAGCTCCTTCTCAATCTCAAGCCGCTGCTCCGTCGTAATACCTTTCTCAAAAAAGACGTTCAGATGCCCGTTCACATAGGCGGCGTATGCGGTCATACTGACCGTTGCCAGAATGAGCAGCATACAAACTGCCGCCGGAACGAGCCTGATTTTCCGCATCCGGTCAAACGCTTTGCATCCCGTACTCCAGCGCTTTTCCGTCTGGGAATCTTTTACCTGCTCCATGATGGCATCTTTTCTCTGCTGCGGTAAGGTAATTCCCCGCACAAGTGCTTTCCATCCGTCCCGCTCCAGCCGTCCTTCCATACATTTTTCCCCGTCTGTCTGCTCTAACAGGCTCTCATCTTCAATCATTGAAAATGCTCTTCGTTCAGCTTTTTCTCTATTTCCGATTTCCATCCCTATGTCTCCTCCATTCTTTTCTTCAGCGCCGCTTTGGCCCGCTGCATCCTCTTTTTCACCGCATTTTCCGAAACAGCGAGTATATCCGCGATTTCCTGCAGGGAATAGCCTTCCACATAATGCAGCAGGAGCACGCTCCTCCATTTGGGCGGAAGCGCCGCTATCTCTGTAAAAAGCTCACGGCTTTCCGCATCCGCCGTATCGTCATATTCCACATCGAGTTCCTCTATCTGCAGATATTGGTGCCTGCGTCGAAACCGGAGCGTATCCCTGCAGCGATTCATCGTCACACGAAGCAGCCATGCCTTCTCATGTTCACCGTCATGAAAGCAGGGGGCTTTCCGCATATAGGTCAGCATGACTTCCTGTAAAACGTCCTGTACATCCTGTGGTTCCCCCAGCATCATCATGCCGGTCCGATAGAGTAAATCTCCGTATGTGTCTATGATCTCTTCTATCTTTCGTTCCATACCGCTCCTTTCCAGAACAGCTGCGCGCTTTGTCCGTTCTACTATATACACGCTTGAAAAATGTAAAAAGTGACTTTCTTTTTGGATACTTTTTCCCCGCCTAGTGTACTGTATCATTGATAAATAGTTAAATATTGCTGGTTTGCCAAGTCGTTTCGTGATATACTAAAAAAAACG
>CAJTUC010000024.1 GCA_910579395.1 uncultured Lachnospiraceae bacterium
ACGTCAATATCAGATAGATCATAAATAGATTTCAGGAGCAGGTATTTGAACATCCTGACAGGCGGGACTGCATTGCGCCCATTATCAAGACAATATTTATTAATAAGCTCATCGTATATAAAACTGAAATCTACCAGTTCTTTTATCTGTCGGAGCAGGTTGTCTTTTGGAACGACTAATTCATATATTTTCATGTAGGGACTTAATACTAACTTCTGTTGTTGTTCAACCATAGTGCCACCGCCTGTATTTGATAATTACATTATACCAAATATAGGCGGTGGTATCTACTTTTTCAGCGGCCTCGTCATAACTGCCGGGCGGCGGTTCCTCTTTTTGTCAGACAATTTTTGATTTTCTGTCAGAAAATCTTACTGCAATTTCGTTGTATTGCCAGCATTGAAAGCATCCAGTCTTTCATCAGCAATCTCCTGGAAACCTGCATCCAGATATTTCTGAGATAATTCTTCATACTTCGCTTCAAACTCTTCCGGTTTGCACATGGTCAATGTATCATAGTACTCTGTCCATAAGGATGCAAGTGTTCCGGAATATTCGGATACGCTCTCAAGCGATACTGCGAAGATAGCATCCGTACAAGCATAGTCTGTTGTTGAAATCTCAAGACGTTTGTTGTAGAAATCAATAACATCCTGTGTGAAGTCCTGCGGAAGTCCCGTAGGAGTCGTTGCTGCGATAATCTCTTCAATTGTACCAGCATTTCTGCTCTCAATCGTTACACACCAGTAGTCTTTGCTGTTGTTAAAGCCCTGCGTATAATCGCCGGAGTAATCTGCTACAGATACCGGGAGGCCGTTCTCTACTGTGTAGTTCTCACCTTCGATACCCCACTGCATTGTGAAGAGGTTCTCTTCCTGTGTCATCCACTCCATGTACATCCATGCTGCTTTCAGTTCATCCTCTGTTGCGGAAGATGAGAAGCAGATGATCATACCGAACGGGTTATCTGTACGATATCCGTAAGAACCAGCGTATTCTGCATCAGCAGGAACAATTGCAAGTTCTGCATCCGGATTGTTCTCATAGAAAGAATTCAGGAAATCCATATTCGCGGAAATATACTGGCTGTAGTTGAATGCCTTACCATTGATGAAATCAGCTTTCCATGTTTCATCGTCTGTGATATAGTATTCAGGATTTGTAATGCCAAGGTTGTACAGCTCGTTAGCAGTCTGCAGATATTTCTTTGTAGGCTCCCAGTTCATCGGCACAACATTGTAATCGCCGTACATTACCCACTCTTCCTCATTCAGAGGATAAGTTCTGAAACCGTAGTTCTGCGTATCAGCGCCAACAGCTACCATCTTATTTGTAACGATCGGGCTGCCCGGATATTCACAAATACCAGCTTCTTTGATCTTTGTCAGAGCGTCTACCATCTCATCATAAGTCTTCGGTACTTCGTTATATCCAACTTCTTTCAGCCAATCCAGACGTACAAAAGTCTGGAATGTATAGGTTGTGTTATAGTACGGTCTTAAAGCCAGAGCAAAATAGGTCTCGCCGCCCATCTGTGTATAAGGAATCTGATTGTTGTCTACCATTCTCTGATAATAAGTAGGAGCAACCTGTGCGAACTCATCCAGATCATAGGTTGTCAAATATCCGTCGTTAGCCCACTGAGCAACCTTCGGATAGTCATATTCCATCAGGATAGTCGGCAGATCGTCTGCTGCTGCAAGGAGCGCATAATCTGTCATAACGTCTGTTCTTGTGATCGGTACATACTGTACGGTAATATTGTACTTGTCACCGAAATTCTCCTGAACCCACTTGGTCCAGTAGTTGTCGTCAACAGTCGGTACACCTTCTACACCTCTGTCGTAAACAGCTACTTTCAAAGTTACGTTGTCAGCAAAAGCCTCATATCCATCAACACCAGCTGCGCCGGCATCTGCGGCAGGCTCCGTTGCTGTGTCTGCTGCATTGTTATCTGTTGCAGCGCTGTTGTCTGTTGCAGCACTATTGTCTGTTGCTGCATTGTCAGTCGTTGTCTGGGTATCTGATGTATTGGATGAATCAGCACCGCTGTTACCACAACCACTGAGCATTCCCATAGCCATCGCACCTGTCAGCGCGAAAACTAAAACCTTTTGAAGAATGTTCTTCTTCATAATATTTCCTCCTTTTCAAAATAAAATTTGATTTATAGTTAATCCGCCCAGGACGGAAAACTACCAAACATGAATCATCGTTCTTTCTCAGCCTGCAAGTTCGATACTGACACCAGTCAGCCCAAACCTTCGGTTAAAAATCTCCGATTTTTAACCTTTGACAGCGCCTACCATCGCACCCTTTACAAAATACTTCTGCAGGAAAGGATAGATGATAATAATCGGTATCGTAACGAACATGATCGATGCCGCCTGCAGTACTTCCGGTGTACTCGTTACGGCTGCCGCCTCTGAAAGCGTCGTGGTCTGCGCCTCTGTTGCGGATGCGACCATCTGATACAATTTGTACTGAACCATTTTCAGATTATCGCTTCTGATATAGTACTGGTTATCAGCATAAGCGTTCCAACGGCCTACTGCATAGAACAGAGACAACGTTGCGATAATCGGCTTGGACAGCGGCAGTACGATACTCCACAAAATCTGGAGATTAGACGCACCGTCAAGGAATGCCGATTCTTCCAAACTGTCCGGTATCGTCGATTGAAGATAAGTCTTCATGATCAACATATTATATGGTGAATAAATCAACGGCCAGATCAATACCCACATCGTATCCAACAGCTTCATATCTTTGAACAGCAGATAAGAAGGAATCAGACCTGCTGTAAAATACATGGGAACCATCAGAAGGAAAGTGATTGCCTTCTTGCCCTTCAGTCTTTTCTTGGATAACGGATATGCCGCACAGGTACATGCAATCATACCCAAAGCGGTAAAAATTGCTGTTACAAGTACACTGTATCCCATAGCCCGTACCATCGAACCATCCTTAAACAAAGATACATATGCGTCAAATGTGATATCTTTCGGTATCAGATATACCTGTTTTGCCAGTACCGCATTGTTGCTGGAAATGGATTTCGCAGCCAGATAAATAAACGGCAGTACACAGGTAAGGCACAAAAGCGCCAGAATAATCATGATCAGCGCATCGCTGACACGGAATTTATTAATCGCCCGGCTGCCATCGGGTGTTACTTCTTCAGTATTTACAGCTTTATTCTTAGCCATCTCCATCCCTCCTTACAGCAAACCTTCTTCGCCAAGCATCTTAGCGAATTTATCAGCCAAAAGCACCAGAATAACGCCAATCACGGACTGGAAAAGTCCTACCGCAGTCGCCATCGAAAACTGCAGGTTGCCGAGACCTTTCTCATATATGTAGATTGCGAGCTGGTACTGGAAATCTCTGACCTGTGAGTTTCCGAAAACAGCCAATCGTTCATAGTTACTGTTCATGACACGGCCGAGATTGATGATTAAAAGTGTAATGATCGTCGGCTTAATGCCCGGAAGCGTAATATGCCACATTCTTTTCCATCTGCCGGCACCGTCTATCATGGCAGCTTCGTAAAGTTCGCCGCTGATGCTGGTAATACCAGCCAGATACATGATGGTTCCCCATCCCATCGTCTGCCATACGCCGACTAACAGGTAGGTAACGGCCCAGTGCCATTTTTCTGTAATAAAGGGAACGGATTCACCGCCCATGTTCATGATCAAAATATTGATGAGACCGCTGCTCGGTTTAAAAAGCTGATAAGCAACGCTGCCTATGATCGCCCAGGATAAGAAATGAGGCAGGTACAGAATTGTCTGCGACACTTTCTTAAACTTTGGATACCGCAGTTCGTTGAGCAGTAATGCCAGCAGAATCGGTATCGGCGTTCCAACGATCAAATCCAGAAAGTTGAATACAAGGGAGTTTCTCAAGGCACGCAGGAAATCTGCATCTTTAAAAATTTTCCTGAAAATATCAAGTCCTACCCATTCACTACCCGCATAACCTTTCGCCGGTTTATAGTTCATGAATACCATCCGCAGACCCGGATATGCAGCATAACTGAAAAGAAATACCAATGCAAGCGGTATTAATAACAACAGATAAAGCTGCCAGTCACGCTTAAAAGCGTTTTTCCATGTAGTCTTCACCTTTACAGCAGGCTCAGACGTTTTGCTTTTCGCCATAAGAATCATCCTCCCATTCGCTTTTCACAGCAGTTTTTTGTTTATATTGTACATTTCTCTGCTACTCGCTACTTTATTATAGGATAAATTGACAATGCTTTCTAAGCAATATATCTCGCAAACTATGCAAAAACGACCATTTAAGTTTAGAAGGGGGCCGGCAATACATCGTCCATTTCGAGGCACGCTTGCGCTCCGCGAAAAACGCAGCGGTACTAGGTTCAAAAGCAGTAAAACTGCTTTTTCACCAAGTGCCGGCGTTTTTCAAGGGCCTCGGCATGGACGATGTATTGCCGGCCCTCTCGAATGAACTTTGCATACCCAAAAAAACCCCCGCTACAGTTACATCAATTTTCAATTAAAAAAACAGAGCAGGTACAATATCGGAATTGTATCTGCTCTGCATTTTTATTCATTCATGATTTAATTCGGTTACTGTGGCTCATGCCTCAATCGCTTATTCAGCGATATCTGCATACATAAAGAACCAGTATCCATAAGGTGAATGCCAGGAACCTGTGATCTTGTCGCTCTGTAACCAGAAGTCATTGTAGTAAGCTACCGGAATACATCCGGCTTCTTCCATCAGGATATCTTCTGCTTTGTGAAGCGCTTCAGAACGCTCCGCAGCATCCAGTGTTGTTCTGGACAGATCCATCGCCGCATCATATTCAGCATTATTGAATTTACCGTCGTTGTTACCGTTGGTGGAGTAAAGCAGATCCAACATATTGGAAGGATCGCTGTAATCGCCTACCCAGCCGTTACGAGCGGAATCATAATCACCGTTACGTCTCATAGGTGTGAAGCTTGCCCACTCAACAATCTCTACCTGAAGATCGATACCGATCTCAGCCCAAGCCTGCTGTAAATACTCAGCAACTACTTTGTGATAGCCGGCATCGTTTGTAGAATAGGTAATGGAAGGAAGTCCCTCACCATCCGGATAACCCGCATCTGCTAACAGCTGCTTTGCTTCTTCAACATTTGCTTCATGCGTTGTTGTATCAATGTAAGGCTGTCCGCCATTCGCATTGTCTATGAACTGGCTTCCGTCTGTATCAATCCAGCCAGGGCCCATGAAATTGCTTGCCGGAGAATAAGTACCCTGCATCAATGTATTTGCAACATACTCACGGTCGATAGCAAGGCTCATTGCCTTACGAACATTTACATCATCGAAAGGCTCTCTCTGTGTGTTAACACTCAGATAATAGGTACCGATGATCGGATCTACATAGAAATCAGAGTTTCCGGAAAGGGAAGGAATTTCCTCTGTCGGAACATCTTTGATCATCAGGATTTCACCTGTCTGATATGCACTGTAAGCTGCATTGGAATCTTCGATCAGGTTCCATTTGATACCGCCTAATTTAATCGCATCTGCATTCCAGTAGTTAGGGTTCTTGCTCATCATGATGTAAGAGCCCGGTACCCACTCTGAAATATAGAAAGGTCCGTTACAGATATAGGTCTCTGCTGCGGTTGCCCAAGCGTCGCCGTTCGCTTCGATTGTTGCCTGCTGAACAGGGCTCAGTGTCGCGAATGCTGCAAGGCTGCCGAAGAAAGAACAGGGACTTGACAATGTAACAACAAATGTCTTATCGTCCGTAGCTTCTACTTTCAGAGCGTCCAGATTGCCTGTGATCGCATCTGCATAACCTTCTACCATACCAAGTACTGTCTCTGCATAAGGAGCTGCAACCATAGGATCGCATACTCTCTTCCAGCTGTAAACGAAATCGTTCGCTGTCAGGTCAGAACCATCGGACCATTTCAGGCCGTCTCTTAAATGGAAAGTCCATGTAAGGCCATCTTCGCTTGTTTCCCATGACTCTGCCTGGCCAGGAGCAAGTTTGCCTTCCTGATCTACCGTTAAAAGGCATTCATAAGAGTGCAGTAACATGTTACCGCCGTCTACCGCACTGTTAAGTGCCGGATCAATGGTCTCCGGGTCAGGGCCTACCTGTACGGAAAGAATCTTTCCACCCGCAGAAGTCGTATCCGCTGCTGCGTCTGCCGTCTGTGTATCGCCGGCATTGTCTGTCGCTGCTCCGTCTGCCGTCTGTGTATCGCCGGCATTGTCTGTTGCTGCTCCGTCTGCAGTCTGTGTATTGTCTGTTGCCGCATTATTTCCTCCGCCGCAAGCTGTCAGACTAAGCATCGTAGCTGCAAGTAAGAGCGCAATCACTCTTTTTTTCATAATCATTCCTCCTCTTATAGATTATAGATTTTTATAAACTATACAAGCAGTGAGTCTTCACCGCCTATATCGGTTTACCACATTTAATTACACTTGTCAATATGGTGGCACGCTGCAAAGTGTCCTTTTTCCAGTTCACGCCACTCCGGAACCTCTGCCGCGCATCTCTCGTCCGCATACGGACATCTCGTCCGGAACCGGCATCCGGAAGGCGGATTCAAAGGACTCGGTACATCGCCTTCCAACACAATACGGCTGCTTTCCTTCGCCGCTTTGGGGTCCGCAATCGGAATCGCAGAGATCAGGCTCTTCGTATATGGATGAAGAGGCCGTGTGATCAGCTCATAGCTGTCCGCGAGCTCTACCATTCTTCCCAGATACATAACGCCAATCCTGTTGGAAATATGTTTTACCGCAGAAAGGTCATGGGCGATGAATAAATAGGTCAAACCCATCTCCGCCTGCAAATCCTCAAACATATTGATGACCTGTGCCTGAATGGAAACGTCGAGTGCCGAAATCGGCTCATCACAGACGATAAATTCCGGTCTTACCGCAAGCGCTCTTGCGATGCCGACACGCTGTCTCTGTCCGCCCGAAAACTCATGAGGATAACGGTTCGCATGCTCAGAATTCAGGCCAACGCGCTGTAACATCTCTATAATAATATCATATCTTTCTTTTTGGTTCGCTGCCATCTTATGGGTATCGATTGCCTCGCCGACAATGTCACCAATCGTCATACGAGGGTCAAGGCTCGCATAAGGATCCTGAAAAACAATCTGCATCTTCTTTCTATAAGGAAGCATTTTAACATACTGTTTTTTCTCTACATCAAAAATGACATCATTGTCGTAAACAAAACGCCCCCCCGTCGGCTCATATAAACGTAACAGCGTACGGCCTGTCGTTGTTTTACCACAGCCGGATTCTCCTACCAGCCCGAGCGTTTCTCCCTTGTAGATATCAAAAGAAACATCATCCACCGCCTGAACATATTTCCTGTATTTTCCAATGCCGCCCGCCGAAAAATACTGACGCAGATGCTCTACCTGTACTAATTTCTCACTCATTTGCGGCTCCTTTCTCCATTTCTTCCTTCTGGTTCAGCCAGCACTGGGTATAATGGATTTCTCCGAAATTGGTAACCGGAGGCATTTCTCTCAAACAAATTTTCATACACGCGTCACACCGGGGCGCAAACGGACATCCCTTAGGTGGATTCAGCATATCAACAGGCGTACCCTCGATCGGCACAAGCCTTTCATGTTCTTTCGTATCAAGTCTCGGAATAGAACGGATCAGGCCTTTCGTATACTGATGCTTCGGTTCATAGAAAATATCTTCCGCCGTACCATATTCCACGATCTTGCCTGCATACATGACGGCAATCCGCTCACACATACTGGCTACGACACCGAGGTCATGCGTGATCATAATAATTGCCATGCCAAGCTTATCTTTTAATTCCATCATCAATTCCAGAATCTGCGCCTGAATGGTCACATCAAGCGCCGTCGTCGGCTCATCTGCGATCAGAAGCTTCGGTTCACAGGCGAGTGCAATTGCGATCATGACCCTCTGACGCATACCGCCGGACAATTCATGCGGATATTGTTTCAATCTTTTTTCCGGCTCATTGATTCCTACCAGTTCGAGCAGTTCCTTGGCCCGCGCCTTCGCCTGTGCTTTATTTTTATCCGTATGGAGCAGAATCGCTTCCGCGATCTGATTGCCGATCGTATAAACGGGGTTCAGACTCGTCATGGGGTCCTGAAAAATAATGGAAATCTCATTTCCCCGAATCTTACGCATCTCTCTATCCGACATCGTTTCAATCTGATGTCCATTGAAGTAAAGGCTTCCGTCAATCAGCTTTCCCGGATGAGCCGTCAGCCCCATAAGACTGTATGCCGTTACAGATTTACCGGAACCGCTCTCACCTACGATGCCGAGCACCTCTCCTTCTTTCAAACAGATGGAGACATCATTTAACGCCTTTACTTCCCCTGCGGGAGTAAAAAACGAAAGTCGTTCATTTTTTATATCAACAAGGTATTCCGACATATGCCAAACCGCCTTTCCTAGTGTTTTAATTTCGGGTCGAACGCATCTCTGAGTCCGTCGCCGAGCAGGTTAAAGCTCAAGATGATCAAACTGATCAATGCCGCCGGAATAAAAAGCAGATAAGGATACGTATTGATACCGTTCAGGGCTGCACTCGCAAGACTTCCGAGAGAAGGCAGCGGCACCGCCACACCCATGCCCAGAAAGCTCAGAAAGCTTTCCGTAAAAATAGAGGACGGAATCTGCAGCGTCGTTGTTACGATCAATGTACCGATACAGTTCTTCAAAAGATGCTTTTTAATGATTTTTCCGTTACCGACACCGAGTGCTCTCGCTGCAGTAACGTATTCGCTTTCTTTCAGAGTCAGAATCTGGCTTCTGACCATACGCGCCATACCGACCCAGTAAAGAAGGGCAAATACGATGAAAATACTGATCAGGTTCTCACCTACGGTACCTACCCAGCCAAAACCCGGCACTGTTTTTAAATTATCAAGGGGCGCTCTCAATGCAAAGGACAAAAGCACGATCAACAAAATATCGGGTATCGTATAGATAATATCCACGATACGCATCATGATCAGATCGACCCAGCCGCCAAAGAACGCCGCGATCGAACCATAAAGCGAACCGATGACCAGAATGATAGCCGTTGCGATCAGACCTACCAGCAGGGATATACGGCTGCCCATCATGACACGAATCGCATAATCACGTCCCAGATTATCCGTTCCGAACACATGCGGGAATACGCTTTCGCCCGCATCAATCCTTGCCTGCTCTTCCTCGGAATACTCCATCGGCCCAAGATGATTGGCGCCTTTGATCTGCTCCTTATAGCTGTACGGATAGAACGCCGGAACGATAAAGGAGAAAATCATGACGAGGACAATGATAACAAGGCTCACCATCGCCACTTTATTCTTTACAAAACGACGCATACCGTCTTTCCAGAAGCTGACGCTCTCGCGCATGATGACCTGACTCTGCTTCTCCTCTTCGGTAGCCGGAAGAAAATCCTCCGGATTTAGTTTTAATTGAAAACTCAATGGATTCTGCTTCATATGTCTGCTCCTTATTTTAACTTAATACGGGGATCTACCAGCTTATAAACGATATCCACCACAACGTTCATGATAATGATCAGTGTCGCCAGGAAAATGGTCGTTCCCATAATTAATGTATAGTCTCTTCCGCTGATGGCGCTGATGAACTCTCCGCCAAGTCCCGGAATAACAAAGATCTTTTCTACAACAAAACTTCCTGTTACCGTGTATGCCAGCATCGGACCGACATAAGTAACGACCGGAAGGATTGCATTTCTAAGAGCGTGTTTGAATAAAATCCAGAAGCCCGCTACGCCTTTCGCTTTCGCCGTACGCATATAATCCTGACCCAGCACGTCCAGCATAGAGGAGCGCATCAGTCTCATAATATATGCGGTAGGATAAAAGGAAAGTGCAATGACCGGCATGATATAATGCTTCCAGCTCGTAAGCCCCATCGTCGGAAGAAGCTTGAGATTAACGCCGAGCGCATACATCAGCAAAGTACAGATTACAAAACTCGGAACCGCAATACCACAGGTAGAAAAGACACTGATCAGACTGTCAAGAAACTTTCCGCGCTTCAAAGCCGCGATACAGCCGAGCGGAATGCCGAAGCACAACGCCACAAGTACAGAAATGCCGCCGACTCTTGCGGAAATCGGGAATTTCATCTGAATGATCGACATGACGGTACGGCCCCTCTGCTTCAGGCTGTCGCCGAAATCTCCATGCAGCGCGTCCGACATATATGTCAGATACTGCTGCATCAACGGTTTATCCAAACCGTATTTTGCCTCCAGCGCCGCCGTCGCCTGCGGACTGATCGCCTTTTCCGAAAGGAACGGCCCGCCGGGAACCATATTCATCAGGAAAAAGGTAAGCGTTCCGACCGCCCAGATCGTCACAATCGCAAGTAATATTCGTTTCGCCACATACTTTATCATGCTAAAGTCTCCTTTTTGAATAAAATAGAAAGCTCGTGCCGGGCTTTCTATAATCATCTTTCCATTATAATAAATATTAAAAAATATATAGAATAAAGAAGTATGAAAAAGAAAAGAACTTTGGCCCTACTCCAAGGTAACGCCATTGTCCCTTCCACGACCTTCTCATAATATCAAAAAACCAATTAATTTGTCAACCCTCCTTGTTATTTTATTCACAACATTTGTTGCAGTGGTGCAGTTGTTACAGTTCGGCCATCGGGCACGGTGGTTCGCCTGCTGCAACATAAAAAATCATAACTGGCTGCAGTTTTTGCGATGTGCCTTGAGTTTCTTTAATGCCCATGTATAATGGCTGGCGGTGTTTGACACGAAATAGGAACCCAGCGCGCTCGTACCCACCCATTTAAATACACCTTTGCCGAACAGCTCTTCATTCGTAAAAGTCTCCGCAAGGACCATGACTTCCTTATGAGAGTTTTCCAGCATTTTCCGGGCATCCTCCAGCGATGTGTCCTGATGCTTGTTCCAAAATTCCACGTTCATTGCACCGTAGGTCCGCCAGTTATAAGGCGCCGGAAGGAAAGGCCTGCTTTCGTCTGCATTCTCGTCTTTTTGATTAGCCTGCACCCAGTCGAGCAGAAGGCGGTGCCATTCATAGAGATGAATCAGCACATCGCGCAGATTTTTGTCCCTGCTCCAGTGCGCCTCGCTCTTTGCTTTCATTTTCGTAAAGTCAAAGGGCATCGAAAGCTCCTTTTCAGTCATGGTGGCGATAAATGCGTTCATTTCCTCATAATTTTGAGCTGCTGCGGTGAGCAGGTCTGTCTTTGTTGTCGGTCTTGCCATGTTAAATCTCCCTTCAAGTATTTCTTTTATCATACAATAACATCCAAAACCTGACACCTGATGTCATATTTTATTTTTCCCATAGATTTTTAATGCCCTTTCAGCGAGAATATTTTTCAGGTAAACAGGTTCCATAATTTCTACCTGGTCGCCGAAGGATAACAGAAAGGCTATGAGCCATTCGTCTACCGGCATTGGAGCTGCTGTAAGCAGGCTTCCGTCTTCCAGCTCCCGAACCTGACTGCTGTCAAATTCATCATAGACCCGGTAAGCCATTTCGCCGGGAAAAGAAAGAATGACCTGCGGCGGTTCCGGCTGCGATGGTTCCGGACGCGGTGCGGCATCCGGTCCCGGAAAGATTCTTTGCGTGAAGTTTTCCTCAAGAACCTCCCATTTCAGGATCCGGTTCAGTTTGAACAGCCGGAAGGCTTCTTTTTCCAGGCAATACGCTTTTAGATACCAGGCTCTCGATTTGTATAGTAATTTCAGCGGTTCTACCGTTCTGTATGATTTTTCCCGCCCGGATCCCACATAGAGGATTCTCACGCGCCGATGAGTGAGAACGGATTTTTTCAGCAATTCAAACTTTTCATGATCTCCTGGCTGCACACCCCATCTTGTAAAATCCACTTCATACCAGTTCTCTGACTGTATCTGAAAGAGCGCCGACAATTTTTCCAGCGTTGCTTCCCCGCCTCTGTTCCCGGCCGCGGCCACACTCTGCAAGGCCGACAGAATATCCTGTTTTTCTGCCTCCGTCAGCACCGCTCTGTCCAGAACAAAATGGTTCATCAAACAGATGCCGCCCCCTCTCCCGGCTTCCGAATAGACTGGAATTCCCGCGCCGCTCAGCGCATCGATATCCCGGTAGATCGTCCTTGCAGATACCTCGAAGCGGGCCGCCAGCTCGGGTGCCGTGGCACGGCCTTTGTCAAGAAGATAATATAAAATTTTGAACAGTCTGCTTTCCTGCAAGATTCGTTCCTCCGTTTATAAATGTGTTTTCTACGATTACAGCAATTTCCTGTCAAAGATTCGGGTGTCAAATAAAAAGCGCAAGCTCCGCAGCCTGCGCTTTAAGAATAGGAATCTGTTCTCAGCTTTCATAACGGAATCTTCCGACCAGTTCTTTCAGCATATCCGCCTGGCTCGACAGTTCTTCGGATGCCGCGGCGCTTTCCTGCGATGTCGCGGAATTGGATTCCACAACGCCTGCAATCTGGTTTATGCCTTCTGTAATCTGAGCCGCTGCCAGTGCCTGATTATCGGATGCCTCCGCAATCTCTGTCATGGAATCATTGACCGTCTTTGCATTATCCACGACCGCAAGCAGTGATTCTGCCGTGGAATTGGCAAGCTACATACCTTCTTCCACTGCAGTGATGGCATTCTGGATCAGATCTTTCGTATTTCTTGCCGCCTCCGAGCTCTGGTCAGCGAGCACGCCGACCTGTGTGGCAACGACCGCAAACCCTCTTCCGTTTTCGCCCGCTCTTGCCGCTTCAATGGAAGCATTCAGCGCAAGAAGGGTCGTCTGATCCGCAATTTCCTCTATGCTGCTGATAATTTCAGCGATTTTATCGGAAGCTTCCCGGATTTTGTCCATAGCTTCCGTATTCTTCTTCATATGCGCATTGCTCTCGATGATCTGCTCATTCATACTGGCAACGATCACTCTTGCTTTTTCGGCATTCTGCGCATTCACATAAATCTTTTCAGAAATATCCGTAATGGTCGCCGTCAGTTCTTCGATCGCACTCGCCTGATCGGTAGCGCCTTCTGCAAGCGACTGCGACGCTCCCGCCAGATCCATTGCCCCCTTCTGTACGCTCTCCGCATTGCTGTCAATATCCCGCATCGCAGCGCTCAGAGATTGTACGATACCCTGGAAAGAATGGCTGATCTGCGCAAAATCACCTTTAAATTCTCCATCGACATTGATCAGGAAATTCCCATCCGATAATTCCGCCAGTTGATTATCAATTTCGGAAATAACGACCTTCAGATCCTGAATCGTCTCAGCAAGGCAGTACATCAGAGTCGCAGTCTCATCATTGCTTTCCGGTACAGGCGTATCGGAATGAAGGTCACCCGCCGCCAGAAGTTCAAGCCGCTCTACTACTGCCGCGATCGGCCTTACAACATTTTTACCAAGACGTATTCCATTTTTAATGCCAAATATGGTAAAGGCTATAACAAAAATGACAGTGACCGCCAGCGACAAAAAGAACATTCCCAGAAATTCATTCCGGACAGCAGCAACACCGATGCTCCATCCGTTCATACCCGGAACCGGCGAATACGCGACTACTTTCGTCGCACCGCCATATGAATAAGTACCCGTTCCGTTTTCTCCCGCTACCATCTTCTTACAGATCGCACTGTATTTTTTCAGCTTCGGATTCGAGTCGCCAAGTGCAACACTGTCTTCCACACCGACGAGCGTCGAATCGATATCCGCGATCGTAATACCATTCGCATCGAGCATGAAAGCCGTACCGCCTTCTCCTACCTTAATAGAACGTATGATGTCATTCAGAAATTCTCCGTCCGGTACATAAACGACCGCACCGATTGGCGTCGTTCCGGGAATACCGCCCTCCCATAAAGGGGCTGATACCGCGTAGGACACTGTTTTCGTGACATCGCTGTACGCCGGCGTGGAAACATATGTATTCCCTTTCATCGCTTCCTGAAAATAATCCCGGCCGGAAAGATTCGTTCCGGTGATCACATCAATGCCATTGCTGTCAAGAAGAAATCCGCCGGCAAAATTATGATCTTTAATTCTCTGATTTAAAATGGCTTCCTTTTCTTCTACTGTCCTTTCCGGATCCGCAAGACGGGCAATGCTTCCTGTCTCATATGCGACCGCAATATACTGCTGCAATGCTGCCGCAACGTAATCTGCAGCTACGTCGGAAGTATTATTGATCGTTTCAGAAATTGCACTGATCGATGAAATATAGCTCAAAACAGATGAGATCACTCCCAGAACAATGCAGCAGATTAATATCGTCTGTGCAAACCGCGCTGAGATTTTTTTCTCAATACTGACAAAATCGTCTTCCTTTTTACCTGCCCCCTTCGCAAATAGTCCTTTACCTTTTTCTTTCTGCATAATAGCTCTCTTTCTGAACCGCCCCTCTACATGAACAACCACATTATGCCTTACTTTGCTGCGAATCATAAACGATATGTGCCGGGCAGTACACTGGCACCTGTTTAACTCCAGTGTATCAAATTTGAGAAAAAATTTCTACTTTTTTTTAAAATATTATAAAATTATTGTGCAATATTCTCAAATATGTCTAAGATCTATCCATCCGCAGCCGGCTGTCAATGTACTTCCGAATCCCTTCGACAGATGAAAAATCATATTGCTGCGCCGCTGCCCGAAAATAATTTCCGATGGATGCTTTCGTGATCACCTCACTGGAGCGCCTGTCTGCTGGACATCCTGCTCTCGCTTCTTTCCAAGGCGCTTCTTTGTGCGTGACCCGCTCCAAAGTTTTTCCACTGTATGCACCGAAGGACTCTGCAACCAGACCGATTACCTTTCTTTCCTGTTCAGAAAGTTCATTTACTCTGTTCCCGAACTTCGTTAAACGCCTGTCCTCTATCGGATTGTATTGAAAATCACGAAATATCTCATACACCTCTTTATAAACCGGCCCGTGTGCCCACGCCTGACAGTCTTCCTGAAATACCTCTCCGCCAAAAAGCAGTATATGAATCCCCTGAATAAAATACAGCATTTTCTGCAAAGCCAGCGGCGTAATCTCTTCAGCAATCTGAAAAAGATAAGAAAGCACGAGCAGCATCTTATCAGACAGGGAAAATAGGGGTTCCAGCTCCCTATACTGTCTTTCTACGCCGGCCGCATTGTAGTCGAGCAGGCCCGGTACACCGACATTTTCCCCACACCCGGCGCAGACAGCCTCCGCAATCTCAAATACATATTCCTTTTTCCGGATTCTTCTGGTGACGTAACTTTGTTTCAGTTCATACGGCATTTCCCGGCCGCATCCCGCACAGAACTGTATTCTTTCTCTCATCGTGCCTGCAGTGCTCCTTTCTTTGCGCACATTCGCTCTCCATCGTCACAAACCCTGAATGGATAGGATAAGGGATGCTTTTGTTTGTGCAGTGAAATCACAATAACATACTGTCCGGCCGGATTATCCCGTTTTAATTTATTCAGTTTTAAATAGAAGGAAACCGTTTCTTCCGCTCCTCCAAATCTCGGCCGCAGCCTGACATCTTTCCCAAAAATATACAAGACTTCCCCGGAATGTTTTGGATGTGCATTTAACACCGCTTTCGAAAAATCTTCCGCACAAAGGGAAAGAAGCAGCTTCTTCGTATCTTCTTCCGTAAACAGATAGTCTATGTAGATATCCATATTTTTGTATCTGGATGCAATCTGATAGGTTCCGGCCTCTACGGCCATGCGGACATCGGACAAATAGATTTCGATGTGTTTTTTTGTGACGTGCAATAGAATTTCCCCTTTGTCTGATTCGGGTAGATGTGTGACAGCGATTCACAAATGTACTTGAAAAAGGAATCGCTATCACATTTAATATATACTTTTGACGAAATGCTGTCAATACAAATCCTGCTTCGTCATGACCTTCGTCATGACCTTTTTGTT
This sequence comes from uncultured Lachnospiraceae bacterium, assembly GCA_910579395.1. GTDB lineage: Bacteria > Bacillota > Clostridia > Lachnospirales > Lachnospiraceae > UBA3282. The sequence goes on from CAJTUC010000024.1 coordinate 15,936, forward strand.
ACAATTTTTTGTTACAGTTCAGCCGTCGGGTACGGTGCAGATATTGTTCCTTTGAAGGCACGCTCTCGCTCCGCGAAGAGCAGTAACGGTACTAAATTCAAAAGTCACAAAGCGCCTTTTTCACTAAGTGCCGACGCTCTTCAAGGGCCTTCGCAGGAACAATATCTGCACCGTACCCGACATCTGAACAGTAACGCCCTTTTGCACTATCCGGTCATTCCACAGGGCAGCAAGATCAGTCCGCCCCAATCGTATCCACAACCGTCATCTCCCGAATCCGCCTCGCCGGCCCTCGTACCGCCAGGACAACAGAGCAGGTTATGACGATCAGAATGACCAGAAATTCTTTCCCAGGCAGTTCCCATGCATCGCCCCACCGCTCTGTCACAAGCGTCCGAAACAGAAGCCTGTTGAGCGGCAGCCCGGCGAGGCAGCCGAACAGGACGCCGAAAAATGTATACGTTATCGTTTCGCCCCATACCATTCGGACAATCTGTCGCACCGTCATACCGACCGCCCGCATGGCGCCGTACTCCCGCATTCTGGCAGATACGCTCATGGCGATGCAGTTCAGGATATTAAAGAAAGCGATCAGGGCAATGACCGTCAGAAATCCATATAGAAAGATGCCAAGAGAATAACTCGCTCCTTTCGATTCGCGGTTCTCAATTCTTCTGTCGGAAAAAACAATGCCGCCTTCACAATCCCCTTCTGCACAGCGCTCCTCTATCATCCGGCGGAGTTCCTGTACCTGCGCATCCGTCACGCCTGACTGAAACTGGATATCGATCACCGCATATCCCACATCCCCGAACAAATCCCGGAACAGGCTCTCGGAACAGATTGCGATGCCTTCCCGGCTGCCCGTACTTTTATCCGTGCCATAGGAAAAAGGAACACTTCCCAGGATGCCCGCAACGGGAACTTCGCGGCTGTTTTCCCCGCATGGTACCGCAATGCTGCTTCCGGCGGGCAGTATACCGTCCTCACGGAACGCAAGGAGCATACCCTTCCCATCGAGCGCATCTTTGAAACTTCCTTCCAACAGGTCATCCTTGGCCCATTTGAACTGCTGTTCGTCATAAGAAATTACCGTCAATATCATTTCCTCTCCGCCTGCCGGCAGTGCAAATGTCATGCTGCTCCTGCCGAATACACGCTTGACGTACAAAAACTCCCCAATCTGCTCCGCAAGTTCCGGCGGAAGGGAATTGGAAGTATCCCCGCTGCCTACATAAAAATCCGGCGCAGACGGCCGAAGCGGTGTAATCGCATGGTTCATAAAATCAATCGTCGCGCTGAAGGACAGGAACAAAATAATGCTGAAGGCAAAGGAACCGCTCACCAAAAAGAAATTTTTTTTGCTTCCGATGGCATGATGCACGCCGAGCGCCGTATCCACCCGGAAAATGCGCGTATTTGCCGCTTTTTTCGCCGCCTGCACCGTCCCTGCATTTCCTGACACTGCTGTCAGTGGAGATACCCCGGCCGCCCGCCTCGCAGGTGTTCTTGCTGCCAGCAGTACCGTCGCAAAACCCATTATGACGCCCGCGGCAATCCCAAGGAAACTGATGCCGAACACGGGCATCCCCTCGAAAAATCCGGGGCTTAAAAAGCGGAGCATTCCACACAGTATCCATGTCACGGCCATCCCGGAAAGGACTCCCGCGGGAATTGCGCTCCTACACCAGCTAAGCGCCTCCTTCCGCACAAAACGGATGACCTGCTTTCCCGTCGCTCCCAGACAACGCATCATCCCGAAAAATTCCGTTCGGCGCGCGATATTGCTGTTCATGCTGGATGTGATCATCAGAATCCCTGCGATCATGACCAATGCCGCCAAAACCGCCGCCACAAGATAAAATCCCATCATATAAGGATCCCTGCTCTGGAACATGAGCATGAGCACCTTCGCATTCTGTCGTACCTCATCCGGCTCCAGATTGAACTGTGCGCTGATTTCCTGAATCGACTTCTGGATATTGCAGAAAGAGCGGAACGCTGCAAACGTGACCAGCTCCTTTGCTTCCCCTGTATCGCCTGTATAAATCTGCCGAAATCCTTCGGCATTCAAAAATATGACACACGCATCATACCTTGCCGTCAGCGCCGTTTCTTTTGCAATTCCGGTTATCCGGTACTGCATCGTATCCCCATGCGGCGTCACCAGCGTAATCGTGTCCCCGATTCCCGTTCCGAGCCGGCTGTTCACCGATTCATTGATGACCACCTCGTCCTCGTTTTCCGGGAATACCCCTTCCACGATTTCCGCAGCCGGGAACAGCTCCAGCAGTTCCCTGTCAAATCCGCAGATTCCCGTTTCGATTCCTTCTATTTGATAGCCTTCTTCCAGATGATAATTTAATACGCCGTAACGCGCTGTCCTTTCCACTTCCGGCCGTGCCGCCAACAACGCGGCCTGCTCGTCATCCACCAAAAATCCGGCATGCCATTTTCCGTCGCTCTGGACTGCCTGAACCATCTGCGAGCGCATCTCCATATCCGCCATGCTGAAAATTACCGTGACCAGAAAAACGGCCAGCACAATGCAGAGCCTTGTCATCCAGTTCTGTTTTCTGTGATGCTTCGCCGAAATCTGGACAAGAGCCAGATAGTGTTTCATCGTTTTCTCTTTCATCTTTGATCATACTCCTTTCCCAACCTGCGAATCTCTAATTTTCAACTTTGCTGCCCAGCTCTTCCAGTACGCCGTCAGTTACCCGGAATATGCGGTCCGCCGCCGAAGTCAGATTCATGTTGTGAGTGATCATCAGAACCGTCTGCTGGTAATGTCTGGATGCTCTGCACAAAAGGTCCATTACATCCTGACTGCTCTGCGAATCCAGATTTCCCGTCGGCTCGTCCGCCAGAACGAGCGCCGGTCTCGTGATCAGCGCCCGGCCGATAGCCACCCGCTGCTGCTGTCCGCCGGAAAGCTGCCCCGGCAGATGTTTCCGCCTGTTTTCCAGTCCGAGCACCTCCAGAATTTCCTCCACCTGCGCCTTATCCGGTTTCCGATAATCCAATAACAGCGGAAAGATGATATTCTGTTCCACGTTCAATTCCTGAATCAAATGAAAAGATTGAAAGATAAAACCGATGTTCTGCCTGCGGAAAACGGTACGTTCGTTTTCCCCCATTGCAAAAATATCCCTGTCGCTTATCAATACCCTGCCCGAGTCCGCTTTGTCCAGACCGCCGATACAATTGAGCAGGGTACTTTTTCCCGAGCCGGATGCGCCGACAACGGCTCCGAACTCGCCTCTCTGCATGGAAAAGGAAACATTTTTTAATGCCTCCACTCTCGCCTCACCGCTTCCATAGACCTTTCTTAAATTCTCTACTTTTAAAATATTCAATGACAGCACCTCTCTTTCAGGAAAAAGTTTAACACTGCTATCTTACTGTACGGTGAATGGAATCTTACAAATTTATAAGATTGGGGAATGCTGCAGTTAAATTTACTGCAATCCTTCCGGAAAGGAAATCCGAAACACACTCCCCTCTCCCGGACTGCTCTCCACGGACAGCATTCCGCCCTGTTCTTCTACAATGGATTTCGCAAGGGAAAGTCCGAGTCCCGCTCCCTGCCTGTCGCCGGAATTTTGGCTCCGATAAAACTTTTTGAAAATATGATGGATATCCTCCGGCGCGATGCCGCATCCGTCATCTTCCACCGACAATCGGAAAAGAACGGGCGAACGGCTCCAGGCAACCCGGACTGTCCCGCCCGCTTCCGTATGGTCCAGCGCATTCTTAATCAGATTCTCCAATGCTTCTCTGGTCCAGTCCTCGTCACAGAAAATGATTTCCTCCGACCCTCCTTCCATCACGATTTTCTTTCCTTCCTGCCTTGCCCGTTCCGATAATTCCCCTGCTGCCTGCGCCGCAATTTCCGCCACAAAACACTGTCTTTTCTCAAAAACAATACTTCCCGTATCCAGACGCGCCATCTTTAAAAGGGACTGAATCAGCTGTTCCATCCGTTCCAGGGAACGCATGGATTTGCGTGAAAAATCCTTCACGGTTTCTGCATTTTCAGGCTCTTCTCCCAGAATTTCCATATACATATCGAGCGCTGCGAGCGGTGTTTTCAGCTGATGCGAAATATTGGAAATCATATCCTTCAAAAATTCTTTTGCCCTGTGTTCGGCTTCGCTTTTTGCCTGAAGCGACATTGCGAGCTGCTCCACTTTTCCGAAAAAACGGTGCACTGCCCCGGTTTCTCCAATCGGCAGATGAACGTCGAACCTCCCGTCTGCATATTGCGCAACGACTGCCTCCGCTTCCACATATAACCGCTCCCGTCTCCGCAGAAAAAAAGCGGCGCCAAGGAGCAGCACCGCGGAAAACAAAACGCCCTCCGCCGTCTGGAGCAGGATGAGCGGAACGGAAGTCTCCCCCGCGAGAAGCATCAGATAACTCTGCGTCCGTTCCGTATGCCCGATTTTTTCCAGAAACGCCGCGCCTTCCGCCGTCCCCTCCGTCTGGTTCCACGCGGCGGCAAGCAAAGAGGGCGGAACTTCTTTTTCCAAAAGATAAGAAGCTGCCGCCCGTTCCCGTTCTATTAAAGCGCTCCTGAGTCCCCGCGCCTGAAACATCCCCGAAATTCCCATGAACCCGGTCTGCAAAATACACAGGCCCACAAGAAAAATACAAAAAATCCGTGTCCGCTTCTCATACAAAAAATCCAGCACCATAACGACTCCTTTCACACTTCGCACTTATTTAGGCGTTTGCGAAACTATGTTTTCGAAAGTTTCCGGTGTACAAAATAGACAATCACCGCAGGGCACGCTTTCGCTGCACTGTCGTTCGCAGCGGTGTGTAAGACGCCAAAACACGGCGTCTAAGCACCGGCGACGACAAAGCACCCTGCTTGCGATTTGTCTATTCTGTACAACTGCTATCTTGAAAAATGTGTTTCGCAATTTTCTATTCACACTTATTAGATAATCACGAGTCTCCTGATTTCATAACTTGAATTTTTGATACTGCACAACGAGAATTTAAGAAAACATAATTTCTCAATTACCTACTCCCACTTATACCCGACTCCCCGCACCGTTTTTAAATGCTCCGGCATAGACGGGTTATCTTCCAGTTTTTCACGCAGACGGCGGACATATACGGAAAGCGTATTGTCATCCACAAAATTTCCGGCGCCGTCCCACAACTTATCCAGAATCGCGGTTCTTGTGAGCACCCGGCCTTTGTTTTTCAAAAACAGACAGAGCAGGCGATATTCCGCTACCGTAAAGTCTACATTTTCCCCCCGCAGCATTACTCTGCCCTCCGTCAGATTCACCGTGATATCCCCGCTGCGAAGCACATCGCTTTCCATGTACGCTGCCGCACTCCGCCGCAGCAGAGCCCGGATGCGCGAGCATAATTCTCCGAGTTTGAACGGCTTCGTGATATAATCATCTCCGCCGCAGTCCAGTCCCCGGATGACGCTCGTTTCTTCATCCGATGCCGTCAGAAAGATGACCGGTGTCCGATTTCCCGCCTCCCGCAGCTTTTCACATAAGGAAATGCCGTTTCCATCCGGCAGCGTCACATCAAAAAGAAGCAGGGCAAAGTCCCTGCGCAGAGCAAGCAACTTTTCTGCTTCTTTGATCGTTCTGGCCACTTCTATCTCAAACCCGTTTTTTTCCAAAGAATAGATCAACCCGTCGATCAGGCCGATATCATCTTCAAGAAGTAACAACTTCTGCAATTCCATTGCCCCCTAATCTCTCATACTCCGCATCCGTAATCCGCAGGATTCCGCCGTGGCGCTTTTTCGTCCGGCCCATATCATACTGACCGGGTGCAAGTATCCGGAAAACGCCAGATGCCAGATCTTCTGTCAACATTGGAAGGCAGCCCGTTCCTTCCTGAAAACGGTCCGCGATCAGGCACCATGTTTTTCCATCGGGAAGCAGATAACCTTCCGGCCCTTCCACGCCTTTTAAGCCGGCCAGCACAGGAGAAGAAATCTGTATAAATTCCCCCAGAAGGGCATCTGACACTTCCAGAATCAGCCTTTTCTCCGTCTCATCTTTGGAAATGCGGTAATACTTTCCTCCACTTTCGAGAATCGTCGTATCGATGACATGATTTTCCCGCTCCATATACAGGAAAGTCTCCGAAAACGTGGCAAAATCTTCCGTATAAGCGGCATAAATTCTGTGTTTTCCTTCTTTTTCATCTGCCGTCCGTGTTTTGGATGCAAAAAAGACGAGAAACGCATTTTTCTGCCTGTCAAACACGGCTTCCGGCGCCCAGACGCATCCCGCGCCCGGTATTCCTACTTCGCAGCTTCGCTCTTTGCTCCAATGGAGCAGGTCTTCCGTCTCCCACACGATCAGGCTCCGGCTTCCCCTCTCCTGAGCTGCCTCCCAGCCTTCTCCCGCTTCAATCCGTAAGTCTGTTGCAATCAGATAAATTTTACCGTTCAGAGGATTTCTTACCGGAAAAGGGTCCCTGACACCGCAGGTTCCCGTTCCGGAATAAAGAACCGGCTTCCCGCCGTTTAAATCATTCCAGTGCAGACCGTCTTTGCTCAGGGAAAAGTAAATCTGCTCCCCGTCTTTTTCCTCTCCGATGAAATGTGCAAATAAGTATCCCGCCATGTGTTCCTCCAGAAATTTCCGGTATTCTCCGGTCATTCGGCTTCTTTAAGATTATTCATGTATCAGCTTCCTGATTGCCGTTTCAATATTTTTATCCGTTTCGAATGAAGAAATGCCGCACTTTTCGGCGAGTGCCTGAAGGTCATCATTGTTCAGCGTAATGACATGCTCCCGTTCGCTCTCCGGCTTCGGAATCTCATACTGTCCCATTTCCTTTTCCAGTTCATTCAGCCGACGCATGATATCGGTAATCTGAACCCTTCCCAGGTCTATCGCCTCCAACAGTTCACTGTAATTGTCGGATATCCGCTGACAATCCGGAATATCTGCATATATTTTTTCCGGATCCTCCATAATACCTGACTCGTTGCCGTTTCCGTAGACATAACGGTTATCCTTGATATTTCTGTCCAGAAAATTCAGCGTCTGTGTGATTTTTCCTCCCTCGACCGTGATAATCAGTTTTGACATAATCTTATCCCTCCAGGTTTACACAAATTTCTTGGAATATTTTATCATTATGGAGCGATAAAATCAATTTTGTTTTGGAATTTCCTTTAGAAAAGATTTAGTTGACAATAAACCCTTCTGAAATATTGCCCAGCTCTGTTACCACCTGCTTGTTTCTATGATTTTCCTCGGAAATATTACCAGTCGCATTTAACAGTTCTATCACATTGGCCGTTACATTTTGAATGCCAAGAGAACTTTCTTCAACCGAATTTGAATTCCGCCAATCAATACAGCAATTCTCATAAACGCTCTCCATCGTTATCGAAATGATATGCCCCGTTTTGCAGGATATAGCTTCTGCCGTTCGGGAAAATAACTTCCGCGTTGGCACAAAAAGGAATTTCGATATGATAACGGAATCCTTTTTCCGCCGTACAGCTCCATTCACTTTTATAAGTTCCGAACACGGATTCAAAACGCCCCTTTACAAAAGAAAAACGTTCCTCCGGCATCGGCCTGATGGTCATTTTCACCGTTTCCGCCATATGAGGATGAAAACCGCACATATAGCGATACATCCATTCCGCAATACTTCCGTAGGCATAGTGATTCAGACTGTTCATGCCCGTACCGCTAATGATGCCGTTCTCGTCCAGAGAATTCCACCGCTCCCAGACCGTCGTCGCTCCCAGATTGACTTCATGGAGCCATCCCGGATAATCTTCATTCAAAAGAAGCGAATAGGATAACGCATTTGCTCCATGTTCCGACAGAGCCGGGCATAAGATCGGCGTTCCTGCAAAACCGGTATTCAGATGACCTCCGTTTTCTTCAATCAGCCGCTTTAATGTGCCCGTCAACTTTTCTTCCGCGCCTTTTGGATACAATCCCGCATGAAGTAAAAATGCACAGGCTGTCTGTGTGATCTCCGTATATAATTCTCCGTCTTCCGTAAAATAATACCGAAGAAAAGCGTTTCGGATATTTTCTGCCAGTTTGCGATATGTTCCCGCTTCTTCATAAGCAAGTGCCGCCGCTGCCTTCGACAGCGTCAAAGCTGCCTGATAGTAGCATGCCGATGCGAGGAAACCGCTGTCCGTTCTCCCGATCGGATTATGAATATTTCCGTTATCCAACGCCAGCCAGTCCCCTAACTGCCTGTCATTCTGCCATAAAAAAGGAACCTCATTTTCTTTCGACCTTTCACGGACATACTCGACCCACATCTTCATCATCGGATACTGCTCTTTTAACAGCGCTTTGTCCCCATAATACTGATATAATGTCCAGGGAAGCGTGACTGCCACATCACCCCATATACAAGCCCCGCCATCCAGATAAAAAGGATTGGTACTCTCAGTAACAGGCACTTTGGGCCGCGGTGCAAAGAAGGGCACCGCTCCTTTTAAGAGCTTTTGTTCACAGTACAGGCTCTTCGCATAATGTCTGAAAAAAGCGGCACTGTCCATATGAAAACACGCCGTACCCGCGAAAATACTGACATCACCTGTCCATCCCATACGTTCATCCCGCTGCGGACAATCCGTAGGGATGTCCAGAAAATTACATTTCTGAGAGCGCATCGTATTGGCAAAGAGCCTGTTCACTTTCTCATTTGATGTTTCAATCTTTCCGGTCTCTTCGATATCCGACATCAGCCGGAATGCACGGAACAAAAGCTGCTGCCCCTCTTTTAAGCCTTCTACCCTGACATAACGAAAACCATAATAGGTAAAATGCGGGCGTACCGTCTTTTCTTTTCCGTCGGAAACATAAATAAATTCCGCTTCCGCCGTCCGCAGATTTTCCCTGTAAAAATCCTGATTCTGTAACAATTCACCATACTGGAGCCGGATTCTCTGTCCCCGCTCCAGTCTTCCCGTAAATTCTACCCATCCGGTAATGCTTTCTCCGAAGTCCAGAAGCAGATATCCGTCTCTGTGAAACCTCTCAGATACCGGCAGAAACTCTTCCACCTTCCGAATCGGCGGGCCGGAACGTTCTGTCAGCAGAGACGTATCGTCTTCCAGCACTTCGACCTGCAAAGGCTCATCTTCCAGCATGTCGTTCTGCCATTCTCCGTCATAAATGCTGTTTCTGCCAATATGCCCCGCATATGCCTTCCAGTCTTCATCTGTACAGATTCTTTCTGCATTACCAAAACAATCTTCTATCACAAGTTCCGCAATACATTTTTTTCTGTCCCCGTATAAGTTCTCATACACATCGTCAAAGCCGAATCTTCCTTTATACCAGCCTTCGCCTAACAGTATGCTGATGCGGTTATTGCCGCTCTTTAAGAATCCGGTCACATCAAATGTCTGGTATTCCATCAACATGTCATAGGAATGATACCCTGGCAAAAGATATTCGTCTCCCGCCTTCTCTCCGTTAACATCCACTTCATAAAGTCCCGCGCCGAACAGATACAATCTCGCCTTTTCAGGCTTATTTTGAACGATAAAATCACGGTACAGAACAGGCATTCTTTCTTTATCCTCGGGTACAGAAATGAATTTCGCTTCCCATGCTCCCCCCTGCTTTGCCGTTTCGAACCATGCGCTCTCGCTTTCCACCCGTCCATCTTCCGGCGTGGTCATCATGACTTTCCAGAAATAGCGTGTTCTCGCCTTCCATGGAAAACGTACCTCTATCTGACATTGTCCAAAGCCTTTCATGACACAACTGTCATAAACAGGCAGACTCATATCTTCTTTTTCGGAAATAATAAGTCTGACTTCGCAGGCAGGGTCTGAAACCGTTTCCGCGCCGGAAGCAACTGCTTCCGTCACTTTCCAGGAAAGCACAAGATAGGGAAAATCATATCCCAGTGGATTCTTCAAATGATTTGTTCTCAAATGTACTATTTTCATGCACGCAGTCCTTTTTCTTATGATTTTAATAAGTTAGTTCTTTTCTTCCGCAGAACGGGTCCACCGGATTCTTTCCCCTAAATTCGCTCTGCCCCGTTATTTTTTCGACCACGGCCTCCAGAACAAATTCATTGTTGGAATAACAGTTAATGTAAGTCCTGACCATCGGCACATCCAGTAAATGATAGGGATTGGCCACGCTGATGAACAGAACCGGCACTTCATGCGCGAACCACGGTACATTATTTCCCTGTCCCCAGAAGGTATACCAGTTCAGCCGGTTCGTCGTTTTATTGCTCGCATTCTCCACATTGCCGATATAAATGACCAGATCGTATTTTTCTTTAAAACGCCTGACATTATCGACGCCCATTTCAAAGTTCTCTTTTTCATAAACAAAGACTTGGAACTTTCTTTTCTCCAATGCTTCCTTCATCTGGGAAAGCACCCTCTCATTCGACGGAAAGTCACCGAGGATTTCGAGAAGCACGCGGTGGTATTTCTCCGCATGGACCGGCAGAAGCTGCTGCGTATCCTTTACGAGCGTAATCGACGCATCCGCCAGTTCCTTTGCCCATTCCATATGCTGTCTGCATTTCAGGATTTCCAGCGCCCCGACATCCGGCACCAGCGTCCTCTGCGCGCTCCGCTCATGAAGCCTTAATGCTGCTTTCAGCGCCAGTATCCTCCAGTTCGCCGCAAGCAGACGTTCTTCCGAAAGGATGCCGCTGTGATATCCGTCCAGCATAAATTGATAATCCTCCGCCAGGTCTTTGTTGAACAGAAACATATCGCAACCGTTCTCTATGGAAAGCGGTACCGCCTTTTCCCGCGCCATCGCAGAAGTAAAGCCGACCATCGGTGTTGCATCCGTAATGATGAGTCCGTTGAATCCCAATTTTTCACGCAGCAGATTCCCCAGAAGTTCTTTAGAAAGGGATGCCGGGATAATCTGATTCCCGGTCTCCGGTGCAAAATACGCCTGATAAGCCGGCATCGCGATATGCCCTGCCATGACCGTCAAGACCTCGTCAGCAATCAGCCTTTCGTATACTTTGCCATAGGTTGCATCCCATTCCTCCATCGACAGACTGTTGACGGAAGTCAGAAGATGCTGGTCTCTTTCATCCACGCCGTCCCCCGGAAAATGCTTGATTGCAGTCGCTACATGACATTCTTTTGCCCCTCTTATATATTCCCCTGCATATTGGCAGACCGTTTCAGGATTATCTCCGTAAGTCCTTACATTCGTGATTGGACTATGATAATTCAGATCGATATCGACGACCGGCGCAAATGCCCAGTTAATTCCGATTGCCGCGGCTTCCGCGCTGGAAATCTTACCAAGACGGTACGCATATTTCTTATCTCCGGCCGCCGCACATGCCATTTGCTTTCCATAGGGCGTTCCGTTCGTCGCCGCGCCGTCTCCGCCCGCCTCTAAATTTGACGGTATCAAAAGCGGAATCACCGAATGGCTCTGCGCATAGGCAAAGGTCCTGCGCATTTCCTCCCCGACTCCATCCCGAAAAAACAGTCCTCCTATATGAAAACCAAGCAGCATATCCAGATATTCCGGTTCCGTCGAATAACCGATGGGACAGAACAGCTGCCCGATTTTTTCTTCCAAAGTCATTTTCTCCAGCGTTCCTTCCACCCAGGCAATTCCCGCATCGTCCAGGCAAAAAGGCGCTTTTTTCAAATCTATTTTCATGTTCCAGTTTCCTCACGTTTTTCCTGATATCCTAAACAACATTAAGCAAGTCTCTGAAAGACTCTATCTTATAGGAGGCTTCTTCGCACAGCGCCGCTTCCCCAATGCCCGCGCTGTCAAATCCGCCTCTTGCCGCCGCTTCGATTCCTGCTTCAGCATCTTCGACCACCAGACATTTATCCGGTTCCATCTGTAAAAATTCTGCTGCCTTTAAGAATACTTCCGGTTCCGGCTTCGATTTTTGTATGTTCGTACCGTCGCTCACCGCATCGAAGTAACTACCAAGCCCCAGTCTCCCTAAAATCCGCTTTGCATTTTTGCTCGATGAACCGATTGCAAGCTTCAATCCTTTTTCCCGAAGTTCAACAAGCGTTTTCGATACTTCTGCCGACAGATCTTTCTCCGTCATCTGTTCCAACAGCTCCACATAGAACTGATTTTTCTTTTCCGCCAGAGCACGTTTTTCTTCTTCCGTCAGATTTCCGTCGTATCGTTCAAGAACGATTTCCAGACTTTCCATCCGGCTGACGCCCCGCAGCCTGTTATTTATCTTTTCATCAAAATAGATATGTAAATCGTCCGCTATCTTTTTCCATGCAAGATAGTGATATCTGTCCGTCGAACAAATAACACCGTCCAGATCAAAAATAACTGCCTGATATTTCATTTTCCTTTTTCAGCCCCTGTCTTTCCCATAAGTTTTTTTAATTGCACAAGCTCAATGATCTTGTTCTCATTGTTCAGATAAATCAAAAATCCGACGAGAATCAGCGCTGTTACGATCTGCTGTACGGAGGCATCAACGTTCAGCCTTGCATACATCAGCGAAATAAAGGCTGTCGTCACGGCTCCGAGCAGATAACCGATTTTTTCATTGCAGAATCTGCCGATAAAACCACCGATGAACATCGGTAAAAAAGCTGTGAACATTGTTCCAATAGAGCCAAAATTCAAAGCCATCTGTATCGTACCTGTATTGGTCGCACTGATAAAACCGACTACTCCCATGAGCGCTCCGGCAATCGTATAGCAGCCGACTGCATTTGGAATTTCCTTGATACCGGTATTCACAGCGACTTTCTGGCCGGACAGCAGCGCTTTATAATCATATCCGAACTGTGTATAGTCAAAGAGAAAAATGAAAAGCAACAGACCACAGACAATGATGAGCAGATAATTGGCAACGCTTGGAAAACTGGTCAGTTCGGCATTCGCTACAAAAGACACTCCATAACCTTTCGTAATGGAAAATGCAAATCCTTCATAAAAAAGCGCTACACCGAGTGAAACGATGATCGGGGGCAGTTTCACGATGACATACACCGCGCCCGAGATTGCTCCGAGCAATGCACCCGCGATAATGGAAATCATCAGCATGACGATTGTCGGAAGCCCCGCCGCCGTACAGATAGATGCGCTGATGACGGATGAGAGCAGTGCGACCGAACCGATTGAAAAATCAAATCTGCCGCTGTTCAGATTCAGCGATAATGCAAAAGTAGTGAGCATAACGGATGCCGCCGCCCTGAAAAATAAAATCCAGTTTCCTTCCATTTCAAATAATTTCACACCCTGTATGCCGCACAACAGTACCATAATGAGAAAAGCTGCTGCGGGAATGCCCGCTATTTCCACGATTCTTTTTAACCCGTTTGTCTTTCCTGTCTTCATATTCTTCAACCCTTCTTACTTCTAAATTCAAACAGCCGGTGGATAATCAATACCCGCCGGCTGTCTGATTATCTCTGATCACATGTTTTGAATTTCCGCAAAGCTGTACTTTCCTACGAAGTTCTCAAATGTCGCATAGTCTGCCGTCAATAATGTATCCAGTAAATCCTTTGTATAAGCAGGTGATTCCACACTGCTGTCAACCGCATAATATGCGCCAAAATCTTCTACATTTTCTGCAATCCAGTATCCCTGGCTCAAAGCCAGTGCATTTCCGTCTGCTGTACGAATAGGTGCCCCCAATGCAGCTCTATATGTTGCAATGAAGATGGGACCGATACTCGCTGAGAATTTTCCTGCAAGATAGTCCAGCATTCCGGCTTCCATTGCCTCACCATAGCTGCTCGCATAAGCATCCACGCTGGCAATCTTCACATCCGTTCCTGCAATTGCCGTTCCGAAGAAATCGGAACCGTTCCCTACGGCGAGAATGACCTCCAAATCGGTCGTCTGCGCCATCTGCGCGCACTTTCCGAACCACGCATCATCCATATCATATCCGCCTACATATCCGAGAATATTTACATTGCCGATGGCACCGGTCTTTACTTCTCCGTCCGCAAATATCTGTCCGATGATCGCATCCTTTACCGCTGCTCCCTGATAGCTGGCGCCGTCTCCGCCCGCTTCGACCATCGCGGTGATCATACCTGCCGCTCTGTAAATGTGCATTTCCGTATAATAGGGAATTGCACCGCCAAAAATTGCAAAATTGGTCGTTCCCTGATCGAGATAATGTTTCGCCATGTTATAGCCGGTCTCAAATTCAACGTCGAGAGACGGTCCGATAGCACCAACATAATGCTCATACCCTTTATAGGTCTCATATTCCTCATCCGTAAGCGTTCCCGTCGCTACAGCGTAGTAAACGCCTGCTCCTTCGCACTGTTCGATCTGGGCTGCCCGGTCAAAGGAGGAGAAAGAAATGATCGCCTTACAGTTATTCGTAATAAAAGTGTCGATTGCGGAAGTTTCACCAGCCGCATCCGTAAGTTCATCCGAATAGATCATTTCCACATTATACTGTTTCTGAATGTACTCCGTGTAATAAGTACGGAACGCCAGCGCCTCCGCGGTCGTCGCATCGGATACCAAAATACCGATTTTAACGGTCTTGCTCATATCCAGATCTGCTGCTATATCCTGCGCTGCATTGTCTCCGGTATCTGTCTGCCCCGTGCTGTCAGAACCCGCTTCATTTCCCGCTGTGTCTGCCTGCGCCGGCTGCGAACTTCCACCGCATCCGGTCAGCATAGATACGGTCATCGCCGCTGTCAGCAATAATGCCCAAAACTTTTTCATTGAATCATTCCTCCTGTTTTCATTTTTTCTTGTTAAGTAACTGTATATATTAAGTGTTTCCACCAAATACCGGTTCCCTTATCTCGGCAGCATTTTCCCCCGCTGATCGCTGGTCGCCAGAAATACGACGAGAAGAAAGATTGCCGCTTTTACCATTTGGCCGATGCCGGAATTTAGATTGAACATCACCATGATCTGGCTGAGCAGCGTCATGGAAAAAGCGCCTATGACCGCCGCATAAATTTTGCTTCTCGCACCGCCGGATACCGGCATCCCGCCGAACACGATCGCAATGATGACATCCATCCCTACACTGGATGCGGTATTCTTTGTCAACGTCGGCGCATAGATAATGGAAAGAAAGGCCCCCAGCCCTACGCCGATACCGGACATCGCAAATGCAATGATCGCCATCTTCTTTTCCGAAACACCGCTCAGTTTCGCACAGACCGGATTACTGCCCTGAAATTTCTGCATCCTGCCGATTTTGGTAAAGCTGAAAATGAAGATGCTCAACAACAGGAACAAAAGCAGGACCGCAATCTTAAAAGGCGTATTGTTAATGGCTTTGACAGCCGCCGCGGGGATGGCAATTTCAGAGCCGGTCCCGTTTACTTTAATAAGCACCAATACCAGCGCGTTCAGCACGCTCAGCATCGCGATTGTCGTTACGAATACCGGAAGATTGAACACCGATGCGAGCACGGAGTTGAACAATCCGATCAATACCGCAATTCCGACACAGACTGCTGCCATGACGAAAACACTTTCCGTCCTGTTATATACCATGCCGCCGATCAGCGCGCTCACCGCAGCGGAGGCGCCGAGACTGATATCGAAAGAACCCAGCGTATAGATAAAAACAGCTCCCGTAGCGACCACTGCTACAACGACGGACTGGTTGATAATACTTTTCAGTCCATAGGAAATATTGATGTCCCGAATCGTTCCCAGTATCAGAAATGCTGCGAATAAAGCCGCCAGCCCGAACAGGGGCGTTAAGTTCATCATATAATTCTTTAATTTACTCTTGTTCATCCCTGCTCCCTCCTAAATCATATACTGAATGATATCCGACTCCTCCGGAGCCTCGCTTCTTTGAAATTCTTTTTTCAGTTCCCCGTCTTTCATAATGACCAGCCTGTCCGACATACCAATTAGTTCCGCCATTTCCTCGGATATGATGACAATGGACTTTCCTTCTTTCTTCATCTGATACATCAACTGATACATTGCCTGTTTTACGCCGATATCAACCCCTCTTGTCGGACAGTCGAGAATCAGGATCTCGCTTCCTCTTCCAATCCATTTCCCGAACACCACTTTCTGTTTATTGCCGCCGGACAAAGCGGATACATATTGATTCATCTCAGCACATTTAACACTCAGCGCATCAATCTGCTCCTGTACATAGCGCTTTTCTCTGCCCGGAAGCACCAAAAAGCCGCGGAGTGCAAAACGGTTAAAACCGCCAATTGCAATATTATCCCGGATGCTCGCATTCAGGCTCAGCGATTCGCTGTCCCTGTCCTTGGCCGCATAACCGATACGCTCTTTCATCGCATCCGCTTCATCCCGAAGTTCCCTTCCCCGTATCAAAACCTTGCCGGAAGATGGCTTTACCGCCCCGAAAAGCACTTTGCCGAGCGTGTGCATTCCACAATGGGAAAGACCGCCTACACCAAGAATTTCGCCTTTATGTAACTGCAAACTGAAATCCTTCAGCTGATCATCCAGATTGACCGCTTTCAGTTCCATAACGATTTCTTCACCATAGCTTCCATCCATGTCACTCCGGTAATAATCTCCCTGCATTTCCCTGCCGATCATACTGGTCTTAATCAAATCTTCCTGAAATTCCTCTTTCGAAAAGGTGACAATAATCTTGCCGTCCCGCAGGACTGTCAGGGAATCACAGACATTCATGATTTCGTCCAGGTCATGGGAAATGAATACGACCGCTTTGTTCTCCTTCTTCATCTGTTCCATAATCTTGTAGATGATATCACGGCCCATCTGGGATAATGCTGTCGTCGTCTCGTCCACAACGAGCACTTCCGGCTCCTTTACCATAATCTTAGCGATTTCAATCAGTTTTCTGTCCTGCATATCCAGTCTGGCTGTCATCTCATCCGCCCGGATATGGGAAGCCCCAATGCTGTCGAGCGCTTCCTGTGCTCTCCGCATCATCTCTTTGCGATTGACGATTCCCTTCGCCTTAAAATGCTCTATCTCTCCCAGAAAAATGTTCTCAGCAACCGTAATGCCTGGAACCGTTCCATTCTCCTGTACGATCATGCCGATTCCTTTTCCCAATGCAAAGAGCATGGAGTCCGGCACCCAGTCTTCCCCTTTAAAAACCATCTTTCCATTGTCCGCTTTCTGCATACCGGAAATAATAGAAGTCACCGTCGATTTCCCGGAACCGTTCTCTCCAATCAGGCCCTGTATCTCTCCCCGTCTGATTTCAATGCTCACATTGTTCAGCGCAACGGTAGTTCCAAAACATTTGTCCATATTCTCAACTTTAACGATTACATCCTTTCCCATGTGCTCTGCTCCCTCGTTCGTTTGATAATTCCATTATAAGCTTCTGCACGCTTTTTCCTATTGTTTATAAAAACCAGTTCTATTGACTAATTTTAATTATTATATTAATATTAATATTATATTACTGTCTTTTTTTGATATTTTTTTGTGAGGGATTTTAATGGACTATGAAACATTAAAAAGTGAAATCTATAAACTGAATGAAGAAGAACTGTTTTATCGGAAATATTACTATGCGAAACAGCAGAAATATTCTCTGGAAAAGTTCCTGGCAGAATTGGATTTAAAGAAAGTCTATGAGAAGCATCTTCTCGTACCGGAAATTGCGGATACGATTCCGCCCCGCTTTGAAGATTCTTTTTTCTTCGATATGGATAAAAAAGCTTCCATCATGACCATGCGGCATAACAGATACAGCCCGGCCATTATCCATGAACATACTTTTTTTGAACTGATCTACGTCTATGACGGGCACTGCGAACAGAGCATCAGCGGTAACAGGCACTCCCTGACACTCGGCGATATCTGCATTGTGCCTCCGGGAATCAAACATTCCATCAGCGTATTTGACGACAGCATTGTATTCAACTGCCTGATCCGCAAAAGCACTCTGCACAATATCTTTTTTAATTTTTTGAGCAATTCGAATATCCTCACCGCGTTTTTTCTGAATAACATCTACTCCGAAAACGGAAATGATTATATCATTTTTCATACGGGAAGCGATTTTGAGATCCGACGCGGCATTCTTTATATGTACTGGGAATCCGTCAACAAATCCCTCTATTGGGACCAAATGATTTCCTATACGCTGATGCTCGTTTTCGGCCTTCTGATCCGCAACTATGAAAAAAGCATTGAAGTACCTACCTTTACGCAAAAGGCAGATGTTCAACGCTTTGCTCTGCTGCAATATATTCAGGATAATTTCGACACTGTAACGCTGTCGCAGATTGCCGGCAAATTCCATTACACGCCGGAATATACTTCCCGGCTGATCAAATCAACTACCGGGAAATCCTTTACACAGATCCTTCAGCAGGTGCGCCTAGAAAAAGCGCAGGTACTGCTTCAGGATACGAATCTTTCCGTCGCCAATATCGCCAACCAGATCGGCTATGAAACAACGGAATATTTCATCCGCATTTTCAAGAAACAAATGCACATGACCCCGACAGAATACCGGCGGAAAGGAATCACGATTTGAACTCTTTCGTCTCTCCCGGCTTAATCTCCAGAATTACGTCGTCAACACTTATCCAGACAGAAATCGCACTCGGATTATAGACCAAGTCGCCCGCCGCCGAAAATTTCAGATTTTCCGCGGCCTTCTTATAGTCCACGATTTCGATATTGGTCGCATACCAGATATCATCTCTTCCACCGATGTACTCACAGAATTTTTCGATTTTTTCCCACTCGCTTTCGTCCTCGCCAAACTCATAGCTGTGGCCCCAGACATACATCATATAAAGATACTGCGTCTTGTTTAATTCCGCGAACCGCCGCGCATTTTCCATCAGGTTATGATTGTGGTGACAGGTCGCTTTCCACTCCAGATAATTCTCCGGGAAACCGAAATCATCCGTATTACCGACGATACGGCTGTATTCTATGCCGCATGCCGGTAGCATCTGCATAATTTCCTTGCTGTAAGAGCCGTTTGGATAACTCATGCCGCGCACCGGATAACCGCAGGCCGCTTCCAACGCTCTCCGGTCCTCGATGACCTGCTGTACCACCTGGGAAAGCGGGCATCGCTCTATAGTCGGATGCGTATAGGTATGACAGGATACCTCATGGCCTTTGTAGAGTTCTTTTATTTCATCAAATGGAATCCGGGGAAGCGGCCCCATTTCGCCGAACAGGCCGTTTCCGTTGATATGGAAGGTTCCTTTGATGCCATATTTATTAAAAAGCGCCACGAGCCGCCTGTCATAGATTTTACCATCGTCATAGCTCATTGTCAGCACTTTGTGCTTTCCGCCGGGAAAGCAGGTGTAGATGATTGAAAAGTTCTGTTGTTCGATTTTCATTGATCATTGTCCTCCGTTCTTATAAAAGCTATCATTTATTTCATCACCTTTTTTATAGCCATTTCTTGCTGCACTGCCAAAAATATATTGCGAAGAACCTGCCCCTAACCCTGATGCTATACACTGCATCCCCGTTTCTTTTTTTCATTCATGAAAATTCCTCCTATAACTTTAACGCCGCCTCCCGGCATCCCCGGTGCAGCGCCTCGCCGAAATACTGCTTCGCCATGCGCATATCCTGGGCAACGCCAAGCCCCTGCTCGTACAAAAGCCCAAGCCGGTAATACGCAAGTCCAAGTCCCTGCTTTGCGGACATCCCATAGAAAGAACGCGCCTTCTCATAATCGACGGCCGTTCCATAGCCATACTGATAACACATCCCCAGAGAACATTCCGCCGCCGCATTTCCCGACAGTTCTGCCGCTTTCCTGTACCATGCAAATGCTTTGTTATAATCTTTTGCAACGCCTTTTCCATGAAAATAAAAATTACCGATATTGTTCATCGCTCCGGTCGAACCGTTTTCGGCTGCCATGAGATAATATTCCAGCGCCTTTTGATCATCATGCTCGACGAATTTTCCCTCTTCATACAGGATTCCCATGCTCACCTGTGCGCGGGAGTCTTTTTCTTCATCCGCAAGCTCAGAAAGCCTTGAAAACGCCTTTTGCCGCTGTTCCATCGGACAGCCTTCATTCTCGATCAGTTCCACACAGGAAACAGATTCATAATGTTTTCTTTTACTATCCACATCCTGTAATAACGATTCGTAATATTCCCGGTCCTTTTCCGATAGTTCCTGTTCCAGCCATAAATGACAGCTCTGCTCCGCCCGCGCAAGCCACTGCAGCGGCTTTTCATAATCGATGGGAACGCCTTTTCCGTTTTCATACTGATAAGCGATCAACACCATTGCTTCCGGATTATTCTGGCCTGCCGCCGATTCAAAAAAATGCATTGATTTCCCGTAGTCTATCGGAACGCCGATTCCGTTTAAATGCGCACGGCCGACTTTGACAATACCATCCACATCCCCAAGGGCTGCCGCTTTTTCATAATAAAAAAAAGCCTTTTTCTCGTCCTTATTCGTTCCCACGCCGTAACGATACATTTCACCTACCCATATCAGCCAGTAAGGGCTGTTATGCCCAGCGCCGAGCAGTGCCGCTTTCAAAGCTTTCTGGCGTATTTTAAACGCTTCTTTGGGCGTTTTCGCCTCCGTCACGCATTTTTCATAATATTCATTCAGGGCCGCCAGCGCCTGTAAGTCTCCTTTTTTGGTCAGCTTATAGAGCTGTTTTTCCGCCTTGGCAGGATTGACGGACAAAATGGTCCGGTATTCTTGTATGGATTCGTTCACAATGGGCTCCTTCTTCTGCGTATCTTCCTATAATTTCGTAAAAATTTCCGTCTCGCGTTTCAAGCTAACGGCGATTGACTGATTGTCATCCATATGCTGGGTAATGCTCTCCATGTCTTCCAACAGGGTCTGCGTACTGTCCGTCGCGAGCTGACTGATTTCCGATGCAACTACAACAAATCCCTTTCCTGCCTCTCCTGCTCTCGCCGCCTCTATAGACGCATTTAATGACAACAGATTCGTCTTGCTTGCAATATCCAGGATATCATTTGTCAGGTTGTTGACCTGATTGACGTTTTCGCTTTCTGTGATTGCCTGCTCCAGTACCTCCAAAATCCTGCTGATTTTCTCTTCCGTTGATTCCATGGTCGCGTGAGCAGATTGCTCCATGTGATCTGCATGTTCCTTCATTTCAGCCGTATACTGCCGGATATCCAGGGTCCGCTCCACCATTGCATTTACTTCATTTTTCACTTCCGCAGCATTTGTGTTGATCGCAGCCGCGCTCCCGGACATTTCCTCCATCGTTGCCGTCAGTTCTTCCGTCATGGCAGAAAGATCGGACACACTGCTGTTGGATGTGATAATACTGTCCCGTACTTCATTTACTACTTCTTCCATTTTAATGGAATTTTGCGTGATCAAAAGCGACGCGACGCTGATCACAATAAAAACCGTACTCATGACCAGAGCTTTCCCATATATGACATCCTACTCCCGTATTGCCTGCTGTGCACGCATCTGCATATTTTCTGTCATTTCATCAATACTGTTCTGCATTGCTGCGGAGTAATCCGATATTGCTCCATTTGCCAGCGCATATGCCCCGACATATTTTTCCCAACAATTCATGATTCGTTTCTTCCGCCCATATAGTCAGCGGAACCACTCCGTTTTCATCCTGTATGTCCGTTTCCTGTAAACTCCCCGAAGATGCCGGAACATCCGCTGCCGTTTCGGTTTGTGTCCGGCCGGAACATCCTGCAGCCAGCACACTGCATAATGTAACGGCTGCTGTAATAACCAATCCCCTTCTTTTCATTCGTCTGCCTCCTCGCTGTTTCTTACATATCATTCTGATGAATGACCCCCATATGATAAATTATATAACGGTTTATACATGATTTCAAATAGAAACTGGAGCATGTTCGAAAAGCGCTGCATGAAAAAAGGAGCTATTGAGCGCTCCGAACCAAATTTCCTCGCCGCCGACTTATGGCATTTTCCGCCCTGTTATCTTAATGCCGAAAAACACGGACTGGAAAGATGAAAGCGTCATACGGCTCTTTGGAGCAAAATCGAAATCCACCTATTCGTTGATGCTGATCAATATGGAAGCCAAAAAAAGCGGAGCATTACCGTTTTACAGCAATTTCAACATAAATGCTGCTGAAGAAAGGATTACTGCTATTATACGCATAAAACGAACGCCCCCTGCCTTTTATCCTTGCCTGTCTTACCTTCACGATATCCTTGCGAACAATACCGTCAAAACAATCGTTGAGACCGAATATTGTATGTCAGCCAATGACGAAAACGGTTCCTTCGACACTCTAATTAAAAAGGCCAATCTACACAAGGCAGATTGGCCTATCCTGGTTGCTTTTTGTTTTTCCTTTGGAATGCTTCCTGATCCCGGCTTTTTCCGCCGCCTCCTTTGCCATAAGATATTTTTCATACTCCTTATAAATATGTGTTTTACTTTCTTCCGTCAGCATGGCGCTAAA
Source organism: uncultured Lachnospiraceae bacterium (assembly GCA_910579395.1). Classification (GTDB taxonomy): domain Bacteria; phylum Bacillota; class Clostridia; order Lachnospirales; family Lachnospiraceae; genus UBA3282. Next base: position 38,299 of record CAJTUC010000024.1, read on the forward strand.
CATTCCTGTGTTTCCGATCATTCCTGCTCCAGCTTACCGGTGTAAAGCTGGTAATACATCCCCTTCTTTGCCAGCAGGCTTTCATGGTTTCCCCGCTCCACGATACGCCCGTGATCCAGTACCATGATCACATCCGAATTTTTAATCGTGGAAAGCCTGTGGGCAATCACAAACACTGTCCTTCCCTGCATCAACTGGTCCATACCTTCCTGAACGATTTTCTCCGTCCGGGTGTCAATGCTGGAAGTAGCTTCATCCAGGATCAATACCGGGGGATCTGCCACCGCCACCCTTGCGATCGCCAGGAGCTGCCGCTGTCCCTGGGAAAGGCTGCTGCCGCTGCCCTTCAGGACGGTCTGGTACCCGTCAGGAAGTTTCATGATAAATTCATGGGCATTGGCCAGCTTTGCCGCTCTTATCACCTCTTCCTCCGTGGCATCCAGCTTTCCATACCGGATATTATCCATCACCGTCCCCGTAAATAAGTGGGTATCCTGCAGCACAATGCCAAGGGAATGCCGCAGATCCGCCTTTTGGATTTTGTTGATATTGATGCCGTCATACCGGATTTTGCCGTCCTGGATGTCATAAAAACGGTTCAGCAGGTTCGTAATGGTTGTCTTCCCGGCACCCGTCGCCCCCCACAAAAGCCACCTTCTGCCCCGGCCTTGCAAAAATCTCAATATCATGCAGGACCGTCTTGTCTTCTGTATATCCAAAATCCACATGGTCAAAGACCACATCCCCCTCCATGATCTGGTAGGTTGTCGTATCATCCGCTTTATGGTAATGCTTCCACGCCCAGATTCCCGTACGGTCCGGCGCCTCTGTCAGATTCCCCTGTTCATCATAACAGGCATTCACCAGTTTCACATATCCGCCGTCCTGTTCCGGTTCCTCATCCAGCAGTCCGAATATTCTCTCCGCGCCTGCAATAGCCATGATGATGGAATTCAGCTGCTGTGAAAGCTGCGAGATCGGCTGATTGAAGGAGCGGGAAAACTGCAGGAAGGAGGCCAGGGTTCCAAGGGTCATCTGACCGCCAAAGATAGACAGACACGCGCCCACCATTGCGATCACCGCATAGCTGACATACCCAAGGTTGCCAAGCACCGGCATCAGGATACTGGCATAACGGTTGGCATTGTTGGCGCTGCCCTGCAGTTTTCCGTTCAAAGCCCTGAAATCCTGTATGCATGCATCCTCATGGCAGAACACCTTTACCACTTTCTGCCCTTCCATCATTTCCTCTATATAGCCGTTTAAGTTCCCCACATCCGTCTGCTGTTTCACAAAATAATATCCGCTCTTCGAGGATATGGTTTTCGTCGCGAATACCATGCTGATCACCATCACAATGGTGATCAGTGTCAGCGGACGGCTTAAGACCAGCATGGATACAAACACCCCGACGATCGTGATCACCGCGGACAGCATCTGGGGCATGCTCTGGCTGATGACCTGCCGCAGGGTATCCGTGTCATTCGTATAGATGCTCATGATATCCCCGTGGGATTTCGTGTCAAAATAACGGATGGGCAGACGCTCCATATGACGGAACAGGTCATCCCTTACAGTCTTTAACATCCCCTGGGACACATAGATCATAATGTAGTTATAAGCCCATGTGCAGAACACCCCGGTATAATAGACCGCCGCCATCACAAGCAGCGCCCTCAGAAGGGGAGCCAGATCGGGCTGTATCTGGTTTACAAAGGGCAGGATGTAATCATCGATCAGATTCCGCATGAACAGGGTGCCGCCAATATTCGCGGCGGTACTGACCAGAATACACAGCGCAACCAACAGGCACTGCCATTTATATTTTTTCAGGATGTACGAAATCAGGCGCTTCAACGTTGCCCCCATAGGTTTCTTATTCCCCGCTTTCATCATTGCTGCCCTCCTTTGTCTGTGACTCATAAATATCTCTGTAAATCGGGCTGTTTTCCAGCAGTTCTTCATGTGTGCCCACAGACTCCATCCTGCCGTTATCGAACACAATAATCCTGTCGGCATCCTGGATGGAAGAGATTCTCTGTGCTATGATGATTTTTGTGGTATCCGGTATCTCTTCCCGAAATGCCTTACGGATCAATGCGTCTGTCTTTGTGTCAACGGCACTGGTAGAGTCATCCAGGATCAAGATCTTCGGTTTCTTCAAAAGCGCCCTGGCAATGCAGAGCCTCTGCTTCTGCCCTCCGGATACATTTGCCCCGCCCCGTTCAATATAGGTGTCATACCCTGCCGGAAAATCCCGGATAAATTCGTCTGCCTGTGCAAGCCGGCAGGCATTTATAATCTCTTCATCCGTTGCGTCTTCTTTTCCCCACCGCAGGTTTTCTTTGACCGTTCCGGAAAACAGCACATTCTTTTGAAGGACCATGGCCACATTGTCCCGCAGGCTTGCCATATCATAATCCTTTACCGGAACGCCGCCGACCCGTACCTCACCCCTTGTAACATCATAAAGCCTTGGTATCAGTGCGGCAAAGGAAGACTTTGCGCTCCCGGTACCGCCGAGAACCCCGATGATCTCGCCCGGTTTTATATGAATATTTAAATCGCTGATCACTTCTTTACCCGGATTGGACGGGTACGCAAAACCCACCTGGTCAAAGTCAACGGAACCATCCAAAACCTCTTTGATCGCATGAGGGACATTCAATAAATCCGGCTTCTCCGTCAGGACCTCCGAAATCCGCTCTCCTGACGCCCTTGACATAATGAGCATCACAAAGGTCATGGACACCATCATCAGGCTGATCAGGATATTGATGACGTATGTAAACATGCTCATAAGCTGCCCTTCCGTCAGGCTTCCGCCAATGATCATCCCTGCCCCCATCCATGAGATCAGCAGGATACAGGAATACATGGAAAACTGCATCACCGGGGAGTTCAGGGCAAGGAGCTTTTCCGCGCTCACAAACAGGCTGCGGATCTTTTCGCTCTCTGTCTCAAACCGTCCGGTCTCATAGTCTTCCCGCACAAAGGACTTCACCACCCTCATTCCGTTCACATTCTCCTGGACCTTTGCGTTCAGTTCATCATATTCATGGAAAACCTTTCTTAAAGTCGGATTTGCCTTCGATGAGATCAGGGCAAGGACAAACGCCAGAGCGATGATCACCACCAGAAAGATCAGGGCAAAGCGGGGATGAATCAGAAATGTCATCACCATGGCGCTGACCAGCATGATCGGCGCCCTCACACAGATACGGATCGACATCTGGAATGCCTGCTGTACGTTCATCACGTCCGTGGTCATCCTTGTCACAAGCCCTGCCGTGGAAAACTTGTCTATGTTGGAAAAAGAGAAGGTCTGTATCTTTTCATACATTGCCTGTCTCAGATTCATGGCAAAACCGGAACTGGCTCTGGAAGCCAGCTTTCCGGATTCCACTCCGAAAAACAGTGCCAACCCTGCCATCACGATCATTGCCCCTCCGATCAGGCACACCGTTTTAAAACTCTGCCCTTTCAGCCCGTAATCTATGATGGCCGCCATCATCAGAGGGATAATAACCTCCATGATGACTTCCAGAATGACAAATGCCGGGGTGAGGATAGCATCCTTTTTATAATCTCCAATCTGTTTCAAAAGTGTCTTAAACATAAATGCCTCCTGTCAGATTTTTCTCCAGTATAATTTCAACATGACCAGGGTTGTGATAAACGCCAGCGCATCTGCCAGCGGCCCTGCCCACAATGCCCCTTCCACCCCTAATGCCAGCGGCAGCAGCAGGGTTGCCGGGAGCAGGTAAACAATCTGCCTGGACAGGGACAGGACGGTTGCCTGTGTAGGCTTTCCGATCGCCTGGAAGAAAATGCCCGTTGCCATCTGCAGCCCGTTGATAGGACACGCCAGAAGGAAGATACGGAAACACTTCACCGCAAACTCATTGTACAGTTCTGACTCGGAACCAAACAGCCGGACAATGCTCATAGGCGCGAACTGGAATACCAGAAATGCCAGAATTAACATGATCGTTGATGCAGTCAGTATCACGCGGTATGTCTGCTTTACCCTGTCCTTCTGCCCGCTGCCGTAATTGTAGCCCCAGATAGGCTGTGCTCCCGTTGCCAGTCCAAGCAGGACCGCAGAGACGATCTGGTTCACCTTCATTGTGATGCCTATGGTGGTCAGCGGGATTTCCGCGCCGTATTTCGACTGTGCGCCATAGGATACCAGTATGTTATTGGTAACTGCCATAACCAGCACAATGGCGATCTGTGTGATGAAACTGGAGATACCAAGACTGCTGACTTTTGCTATGACCTTCCTTGAAATACGGAAACATGCCTTATCCAGCCTGATGCTCTTAAATTTCCGGATATAGGCCAGATACAGGAAAGCATTCAATATCTGTCCTGCGATGGTCGCCCATGCAGCTCCCTTTACTCCCCAGTTGAAAACAAAAATGAAGATGGGGTCAAGAATGATATTCGTGATACAGCCCACTAGAAGCCCTGCCATGCTGTATTTCGGGCTGCCGTCCGCACGAATCATGCCCGCCATGCCGGAATCGATGGAAGCAAACAGGATTCCATAAGAAATGATCCGTCCATAATCCATCGCAAAGGGAAGGATATCTTCCGTGGCGCCAAACAGCCTGCATAAAGGTTCCAAAGTTAAGTTAAACAGGACGCAGAGAACAATTCCAACGATTGCCATGACAGATATGGAACATCCTATGCCATTGGCTGCTGACTTTTCATCCCCCTCGCCCAGCTTCAGGCTTAAATATGCCGCGGCTCCGTCACCGATCAGCAGGCTTAACGCGATTGCGATCACAGTCATGGGCATGACAACATTGGTGGCGCCGTTACCAAGATACCCTACCCCCTGACCGATAAAAATCTGGTCAACAATGTTATAAAGCGCGTTGACCACCATAGAAATAATACTTGGAACAGCAAATGTAAGTATCAGCTTCCCAACCCGTTCTGTTCCAAGTGGATTCGTTTTTGCTATTGTTCTATCCATTTTTTCCTCCTGACATTTCCTTTTTCTGTTAATTCCATATTTTCCTGCATTTTTTCAAGCACATCATGAAAAATCTTCAGTTCTTCCGCACCAATGCCCGTCGTCAGTCTCTTTTCCAGCAGAGCAGTATGGCGTTCAACCTGTTCTTTCATTGCCACCGTATGGCTGGTTGGAAGTATCTTTTTCAAACGGTCATCGCAGGAAACCTTTTCCCTGCGGATAAAATCCTGCGCCTCCATTTTTTTTAAAAGTGCGGAAACGGATGCGCTTCTTATATTCAGTTCCTCTTCTATATCCTTTTGATAGATTTCCCTGTCCGGATATGACACCAGGACAAAATTCAGGATTCGTGTCTGTGTATCACACCGCCCTGTTGTTGTATCAAAAACTCTTTTTATCTGATTGGCCAGCCCCAAAACAGAACCGGCACACCGCTTTCCATCCATATATCATTTCACTCTCTTTAAACTGATGTTGAATAAGGCAGCCAGTTCACGTTCCAATCCATCACAGTCTCTGTCTTCTCTCGCCCTCCAAAGATTTAGCTGCCTCCTAATGGTCTTAATTTCATTCCTGTTTCCTGCCTTTCTATTTGTTGTTAGCACTCGCATTTGCCGAGTGCTAACCTTTGCAATACCTATTAAAACACATCTGCTCTTGAAAGTGAATTGAAAATATGGTATTATCAATGACAAAAATGCAATAATTGAGGTAGAATCATGAACACAGACCAGTTAAAGAGCTTTATCCAGGTTGCTGAAAACCTGAATTTTGCAAGGGCTGCTGAAATTTTGAAGATCACCCAGTCAGCCGTATCCCGGCAGATCCACTCACTGGAAGACGAACTGGGGACAAAACTCCTGCACCGCACCACCCGGACGGTTACACTTACCCCTGCCGGAATCAGTTTTCTGGAAGACGCAAAAAATATCATGGGCAGGCTGGATGTGGCCCGGCAGAAAATACAGCACCACCAAAATACGAATATACAGGTTTTAACCATCGGCTGCCAGAACGAAGCCAATTTGGACCTGCTCTGCAAAATACTGAAAACCTGCCGGGAACAGATGCCGCAGCTTTATCCGTTTTTGAAAGTAATCCCACACAGGTCTATTTTAAATCTCTTTTATCAGGATGAACTGGATCTGCTGTTTGGTTTCCAGGGTGATATCCCAATAAAGAGCGACACAATCTATAAAGAGTTATTCCGAATACCCCTGTGCTGTATCGCTCCCGCTGCACATCCTTATGCTGCAAGGTCAGAGCTTGCAAAAGAGGAATTATACTTGGAGAATATTGTTGTCTGCAACTCCTATGCGATTCCTTCTAAAGTTGCGGAAATGCAAAATCAGGTTTCACAGCATATTCCACCGGAATCCACCTATATGTGTGAAAACCTGCAGGTGCTTCTTACGCTTGTCAGGGCCGGCTACGGCTGCTCTGTCCTTCCGCAGATGAATTTTGTAAACTCGGATATTCGTGCAATTCCTTTAACAGGCAGTGAGCCTTTGTCCTATGGTGTCTTTTCTAAGAAAAGCTCCCAAAGCCCTCTTCTGAAAAAATTTATTTCCATTGTGACAAATATTTCCTACAGTTAACAATCGCGCAGGAGGCTAACCATTCGTTGATCAGCCGTCCTCTCACCACTGTGAGTATAATGAAATGATTTCGTTAAGACGGTTAGAAGCAGCGAAACAGGCTGCTGTTACGATATATGAGTTTTGTATGGAGTGTAAAATACCAGTGTTAATTTATGGCGATACAGCAGACCGATCACCGATAGAAAGAATGTCAGTGTATTCCTATATTGACTGGGAAGAACCGGGACTAAATGATAAATATTCTCTTATGGCAATTCAGAGCCATAGTAATAACAGGGACAGAATAGCGCTTCGGATTCTTGCAGAAAAGCTGGTAAAGATGCCGCAGACAACAAAACTGTTGACTAGCGTCAGTGACGGACAGCCGAAAGCCATGTCGGATTATACCGGAAAAACAGCCATCGATGATATGATAAAGCGAGGAGATGAAAATTATGGACTGCGCACCGTTTGGACATTGGAAAGATTGAAAATATTCAATTTTATGTCTGTCCGAACTGCGGAAACATTTTGACAAGTACAGGTAAAGCAGATATTTCTCTGAATTTCAACGTTTCGAGGCTCAATCGCATTGCAGCCCTTGCTGCGAGCCTTAGAACTTCTCTTCACACTTATCTTTCCCAAACATCGCTCATGAAGAAGAATCAGGCATCTCCCCACGAAGCCACTTCCCGCTCATGAACCGCATCGAGAAGATGAACGCTCTGACAATCCAGTCCACGAATATTCCAATCCACACCCCCATCAGTCCAAAATGAAATACTCTTACGAGAAAAATGCAGAGCCCCACACGGCAGCACCACATACTGCTGACAGAAACGACCATAGAAAACTTAGCGTCACCGGCTGCCCTGAACCCGTAGGGCAAACCAAACGCGCCTACCCACACCAGCGGTTTTACGACCGTCATTGCGGCGACCATCTCAAAACACATCCTGGCCGCATCGGGCTCCATGCCGCTGATCCATGTCACCGGCTTTGTGACTGCGAGAACCAGATAACAGGATACCAGTACGCCTATCCATGCGATACCCATCAGTTTTACGACATAATATTTTGCTTCTTCTTTTCTGCGCGCGCCGATGCACTGTCCTGCTACCGTCATAAGCCCGATGCCCACGCTATTACTGAAAATGCCGTTTACCAATTCAAGAATATCTGTCATGGCCTGTGCCGATATTGCCACCGTTCCCATTGTCGAAACCGTGGACTGGACAGCGAGTTTTCCGAACTGGAACATTCCGTTTTCAATGCCAGCAGGAACGCCGATCGCCATGATCGCCAAGATCAGCTTCATATCCGGGCGGATTTTGAAATAGTCCCTTACGATGATCGTCTGGCCCGGCTTTCTCAGGCAGTAATAAATCACAACGGTGCTGAAAACTCTTGAAAAAAGCGTTGCCAGCGCGGCGCCCATGACCCCCCACTGAAAACCATAGATGAAAAGGGCGTTTCCCGTAACGTTTATCATATTGGATACAACAGATACTTTCGTCGGAAACTTTGAATTGCCCGATGCCCTGTAAAATGCCGCTCCCGCACTGAACAACCCCAAAAAGGGATAGGAAATAACGGTTATCATAAAATAAAACAAAGCATTTTCCATAACGGAATCTTCAACCGTCCCGAATATCAGCCGCAGCAGCCGCTCCCCGCCTGCTATGCAAAAGAATGTAATCGAGAGCGAGATCACGAACACCGTAAGCACGACCTGTCCCGCCGCCCGGCTGCTCTCCTTTTTGTTCCCGCTGCCGATATACCGGGAGCAGACAATCGCCGCACCGGCCGCAAGCGCCGAAAATATCTGTATGACAAGATTATTGATCGAGTCCACAAGCGCCACCGCCGATATCGCTTCGCTGCCGACGGTCGAGACCATCATCGTATCCGCCATTCCCATCAGAGAGTTCAAAAACTGCTCTATGACAATCGGCAGAATCAGCCGGCATAAGGTCTTGTTGTCAAATAAAAGATTGTTCCAGTCGATTTGTTTTTTATCATATAATTTCATACATAATATTTTATCCTAAATATCCGTTAAAAGCAATTAACTGCTGGTTCTCCAATTTTTCTCCAATTTTTCATTCTCTGACCATAATTTATTCTTTCTGCTCACTCTTTCCAAGAATTTCAAGAACATTTGTTCGCAAAATTAGAGACTTTTTGTGTACAGCGTGATATAATAAATACATGCTTGCCAGATGGTGTCTGTCATACCGCACATACTATCAGGTAATTGCAATATGATTCAGAAAAGGAGGCAGATTCCGTGAAAGAACGCACATATCTCTGTATTGACTTAAAATCTTTTTATGCTTCGGTGGAATGCGCGGAGCGCGGACTGGATGCCATGACGACCAATCTGGTCGTTGCAGATATGTCGCGGACGGAAAAAACGATCTGCCTCGCTATCACTCCGTCGATGAAAGCGCTGGGTATCCACAACCGATGCAGAATCTTTGAAATTCCGCCCCATATCAAATATATTGCCGCCACACCGCGGATGCAGCTCTATATCGATTATGCCGCCGAAATATACGGCATCTACCTGAAATATATTTCCAAAGACGATATCCACGTCTATTCCATTGACGAGGCCTTTATGGATGTGACGGATTATCTGTCGATGTACCGGCTCTCCGCGAGAGAACTGGGAGCAAGAATTCTTAACGAGATTTACGAACAACTCCGCATTCACGCCACCTGCGGCATCGGTACGAACCTTTATCTGGCAAAGGTTGCGCTGGATATCACGGCAAAACATTCTCCTGATTTTGTAGGAGAACTGACCGAACTGACTTACCGGGAAACGCTCTGGAATCACAGGCCGCTGACCGACTTCTGGCGTATCGGCTCCGGAACCGCCAAAAAGTTAGCCGGCTATGGCATTCTTACCATGGGCGATATCGCTCATGCGGATGAAGATTTTCTATATCATTTATTCGGCATCGACGCCGAACTGCTCATCGACCATGCCTGGGGAATCGAGCCCACCGGTATTGCCGATATCAAATCTTATAAACCGGGCACAAACTGCCTTTCCAGCGGTCAGGTCCTGTCCTGTGATTATCCTTTTGAGGAGGGAAAACTGATTGTAAAGGAAATGATGGACTTACTGTGCCTCGATATGGTGGAGAAAAAGCTCGTCACCCGCTCCGTTACCCTGCACGTCGGGTATGCCAACCGCCTGAACGTTCCTTCGGCCCACGGCACAACATCGCTTGCCGATGAGACCAACTCCGACCTTTTGCTGATACCCGCCGTTACATCGCTTTATGAAAAAATCGTCAATCCGCAGTTTCCCATAAAGCGCGTCAACATAAGCTGCAATCATGTAGTCCCGGAAGAGTTCCACCAGTACAGCTTTTTTACGGATGCGGAAGAACTCGAAAAAAACCGGAAAGTACAGAAAGCCGTTATCAGTATCAAAAAGAAGTTCGGCAAAAACGCGATTCTAAAAGGCATGAATCTGGAAGAACATGCGACCACCAGAGAACGCAACACACAGATTGGAGGACATCGAAGTGGCGAAACGACCTAGAAACAAAATGCCCATATCGGACAGGGCCAAACAGTTCATGCCTTTTGCTGCCTTAAAAGGTCTGCCGGAGGCGCTTTCCGTCAAAGAAAAAATCATCGTTCCCAAAATCGAACTATCGCCGGAAATGGCAGAAGAACTGGATTTGAAAATGCACCGGCTCGAACGCGGCAAAATCGCTGCGGTCGTATATTTCTGTAACGATGAATATCTGAAGCTATCCGGCATGGTCGCGCGGATTGACGAAACGAGCCGGATATTGCAGATCGTGAATACGAAAATTCCGTTTGATGATATTCTTGATATAGAGTTGTAAAGTGCTTATGAGACATTCGCCTCTAATCTCTGCGCCTGTATTGCTCCGCCTTTTCAACAAACACGGAATGATGCCGCTGTCCGAATACAATTTATCTACGGTAAAATAATCGCAGTCCGCCACATGCGGATAGCTGCCGTTATCTCTGGCAATCGGGATTCTGTTTGTCACGGCAAGCGCGCTGTGCGGCAGAAGATAATCTTCTTTCACAAAATACTGAAAAATCTTTTCCCCTTTTATCCTGCCGAGCGAAACCGGAAACGGCGTATGATTGATGATAATACAGCCCGATAACCTTACCATCGTTCGGTTTCAGCTTCAGATAAACCACTTTCCCTGCTCGACAGGCAGATAGCCTGTCAGATACTCATATTTTTTGTTCTCCGCCTTCAATAAGGTAATACATTTCCCGTTGTCTTCAATAGAGGGATCCGGATGGAACCCCCGTAAAATGGGATTCTGTATTTTTTCACTCATAGAAATGCCTCCTTTTGTACAGCATGCTTCTCTAGCTATTGTACAAAAGAAGGCGGCTTCTTTAAATGAGATTTTTTTAGGAAAAAGTACTGTTTTTTAATTGTCTGTCAGACGTAATCTGTATCATAACTAAATTGTGAAATGGATTCCCTGATTAGCATCCATTTTTGCATTCACGCCGCCAAAGTGTTATAATGAAAAATCAAAGATTTTTCATAGACGAATTTATTCGTCCTGCGAATATTGGCGCCAGGACGCTTTCAGCGTCAGCCCAATGTCGCAGGCTAAGAGAAAAGGTATGGTTGTTAATATGACAAAAAAATCGAGAAGAAAAAAATTTCCGCTCTGGCAGTCCATCGTTCTTGCCATCTGTGTTCCAACTTTTTGCATTTCGACATTCCTTTTTTTCAACGATTTTTTTCAATATCGGGCAGAGGATCATGCCAATATAGAACTTTCACGGAAAATACGGGAGATACGAAGTGATTCCAAACCGGCTGCAGAAAAAGTTACCGATAAATTTGCGGAGTATGAAGCGTTATGGGCGCTTAATCACGATTTTGCCGGCTGGCTTTTTATAGAAGATACCAAAATAGATTATCCGGTCATGCACACACCGGATGACCCCGAATACTATCTTCACAGAGCCTTTGACCGCTCCGACGCCAGCAGCGGCAGCCTGTTCGCCGACGCCGCTTATTCTATGGATGGAGATTCTCTTTTGATCTATGGGCACCACATGAAGGACAACAGCATGTTCGGTTCCCTGACGGATTATCAATCTTATGAATTTGCCAGGGAGCACCCCGTCATCCATTTTGATACGCTGACTGAGGAACGGGACTACGAAGTACTTGCCGCCTTCTATTGGGATCCGGTTCCCAGGCAGGAAAACGCACTGTTTCATTACTATGAATACCCCGAACTTTCCTCTCCGGAAATCTTTGAAGAGTATATTCGGCAGGTAAAGTCATATGCGCTTTATGACACAGGTGTCAGCACTGCCTGCGGGGATAAAATACTGACCCTTTCCACCTGCAGCTATCACACAAATAATGGCCGGTTCGTCGTGGTTGCTGTTTCTCACTGACAAACCGGCCAAATCGGCTTATTTTTTCACGGAATACTTTTTCTGTTTTCTTTTCGAAAGATGCTTTTTCTTTTTTTCTTTCGTAACATACTTTTTCTCGATTTTTTTCGGAAGGCACTTTTTCTTTGCCTCTTTTGGAGAATACCTTTTCTGTTTCTTTTTCACAATAATCAGATTACATACCGTTGCCCCAATTCCCACCAACGAAATAATGCCCAATAAAGCCCACCACCACATCAGGGAATCGTCACCGGTCTGCGGCGTTCCAATACGTTCCACTATCACATCAAGGCCCGTTGGAGAAGTTTTTACTTCTGTATCCGGTTCTGTGCCCGTATCCGTCATTTCGGAATCATCGCCATTATCATCACTGTCATAATCATCATCCGAATCCTGCCCCGGCCTGTCTTCCACAACGACAACATTTAACAGGCTGAACAGCCCCGTAAGGTCTGTTCCCCCTAAATCATCCCAGTTGGCAATATTGATCGCGCCGTTATAAAGCTCATCCTGCAGTGCCCGCGTATTTTGACTCACACGAACACGTAAAAATCCCGTATCGGTTCTGAAAAATGGAGTCGAGCCCAAATCTTCGTCGTGAAGACCGTAGTCCATTCCCATCTCTCCGTTCACACCGTAATGGAGATTTTTTTCCTGTTTCTGACCGGACTCATTCATATCCTGCCATCCGTCCAGAACAAACTGCCCGGAATCCTGCCTCTGCGCCGTAACGGTAATATCGCGGAGTGTAATATTCACGTCGCCGTCCGAAGCATATTTCGCCATTGTTCGATACAGTTGTCCCGCACCTGCCATGACTGATACGCCGTCGCCCGCCGAACCGGCATCTGCATAAATGGAATAAATGCCGACAACGACTGGAACGATCGTTTTATTGACCGTATATCCCTTCGGCGCACTGATTTCTTTCAAATAATACTGCTGTTCCAGCGCGTCCGCCCATACCATTTGGGCATAGCCCGGCTCACCGTTCGCCTGCGGTTTAAAGATTAGAAGGCCTTCCATACCCTCTACATTCGCCGTCACCCCCACCGCAACCGCATTGCGATTCTGCTGTGCGTCATCTATACTCGCATATAATCCAAACTGTGCGCCGTTAAGCGGCTGTCCGTTTTCATCCACCTTCATCACGCGCAGCTCCCGCTGTTCATTGGAAATATAGATCAGGGAACGGAAGACTCTGATGAATTGTGCCGTATCAAGCAGCCTGACATCCGCTCCGGCGTTCCCGTCATAAATTGTATTAACTGCGGCATTGACACCGTTCGCCGCTACATATTGCTTCAACGCTGCATACCGCTCTGTCGAATTTCCCGCATTGTTTGTAATTTGTATTAACGCTGCAGGCTTTATTATGATGTATGCCATCTGCATATCGCCATTCGTATTTTCATGCCGGTATCGGTCCGCCCGGCCCGGCAGATCGGACAGATTGCCTTCCAGAATGTTCTTTGCCGGATTCCACTCCAGATACCAGCCTTCGTTATACAGGCACTGGTTCAATGCCGCTGTCAACAGAGCCCTCTTCATGCTGCCTTCATCAGCGCTCTCGACACCGGTTGTATGGAATCCGTCCAGATTGCTTCCGTATAACGGAAGCCATACGGTACTGTTCCCCCTTTGCAACATGGGGACTGCAAGAATCAGTCCCTTTTCCCGCGAATCATCAGGCACATTCTCCGTGCCTTTCTCAACAAGACCGGTACTCACATTATACTGTCCATAAATTAATTGTACACCCGCCTGCTCACTCACATAAGAAGTGAAGCTTGCATAAGCTCCTGTTTCCCACCTGTTCGCAACACTGAGCATCGTTGTCTGTGAATTATATTCGAGAACAATATCCACCGGCTGCGAGCGATACCCGGCCGGCGGTGCGGTCTCATGGAGAATGTAATACTTCGTCGCAGCGGAAAATGTATAATTACTAAAATCCGCTACCCCGGCCGGGTCGGTCTTTAACGTAAGCAATGGGGTTACATCCGTCTGTCTCACATAACAGCGCTCACCGCCCACTGTGCTGTTACACAAAATGCTTCCTTCATCCTCTGCATTACATATTGTTGCCGGGTATAACGCAAATTCCACATTTTCTATAGCATTTCCGTTCTGATCGACCTTTTTGATCTGGTTATAACGCGCCGTCTGAAGGTTGAACGACAGAGACAGGTTAGAAGCAATATTACCGCGTTCCAGATAAAACATCTTCAATGTGTGAACCGTGTTGTCGGCAAATGTGTCCGTATTCGGGGCAAATGCGACACCTCCAGGATTCCAGCTGGATGCGTTACCCGGGTAAGCATCCCGAAAACTTTCGAGCAAAGTATGATCCGGCGTGTTCATGTCCTGAACATAAACAGCCCCGGTGGCAAAATCAATTTTCAGAGAACAGGCATCATGAAGCCCGCCCAGATCTGCAACCAACACACCGTCAATAAAAATCCAGACGTCATCATCTCCGGAAAATTTAAAACTCATGGCCTCCTTGTTAGGTAACTGACCACCCACCGGCTGCAGGAAAGGAACTTCCAGTGTCATTCCAAGATAATGGTTCAGTCCGGGAGCGTAACATGGGATAAAACCAACCCCTTCAGCATTCTTGACAGGGATATAATCCGCATTACTATTTTCATTATTCGCCGCATCTACATAACTAAGATAATTCTTACCGTCCGATGCAGTATATTCATTATCAAATACATCTTCCGCTCCATTAAACGGGAAAAATTGTCCATAGTTCCCCTTCGAATCCGCCGCCCCCGGAGAATCATACAGAATGAAATGCGGATTGCCCGGATTACCTGCATCAAGCTCAGCAAAGTTTTTTGTACTATCATAATAATAATACCCATCATTATCCATCTGAAACAATCCCTGTACATTTGTATAGCTTGCTTTAAAAGATCCTCCATTCGAATCTACAACGTCTACATTCGGTGAAAATAAGTAATCGAGAGATTCATTTTTTGTTTTATCTGCCAGATATACATCACGATTATTCGGCTCGTCATACGCTCCATAATCACTTTCGTTAACCAGATTCAGGTGCGGAAATCCGTCCGCTCCCAATATATTCTTTACAATTCCCTCACGCGGCCCATTTGGACTATACTCATTCCATTTCCCATAATCACCCTTGACATGGCAATACAAGCACTTAGCCTGCGCCCCATTCATTTCGATTTCCCGATAACCAAAACGCAGCAAATGTTCTTTGGAAATGCCTATATCATATGTCGTAACCGCATCTGTCTGCGCACTGTCATTTTTCCAATAATCATGTGACACCTCATTCCCATAACGATTAGTGTCACCAGGATACTGCCAATAATCAAACAGATTCACGACTGCCTGCCCCGGATTCTGGCTTGGAACCGTATGCGCCGCCAATGTACCGGCATCCAGCCCCAGTGACATTCCCGCCGCTCCATCCAAATCAGCATCCACTTCTGTCGTGAAATTATTTTCCGGCGCTGCTGTTAATATTTCAGGATTGTCCGCCTCTGGCACCGGCGGCTGTTCAGACGACGTTTCCGGCGACTTTCCCTGTGTTTCACCTTCGACCTCCGGCGATTGTTCTTCCAGTGTTTCCGGCGTCTCTCCCTGTGCCCCGTCAGGTGTCCCATCCCCGCCGTCCGGCTGTTCCGTTGACTGTTCAGGCTGGCTCTCCGGCTGTTGCGGCGGCTCCACCGACTCTTCTGCAGATGTCCCGGTTCCGCCCTCCGACTGTTCAGGCTGACTCCCGGATGACTCCGGCGCCGCTTCAGGCTGGCTCCCTGTCCCGTTCTCCAGCGGCACCTGTTCGGCCAGTACCGAAAAATCCTGCATCGTAAATATCATAGCTGCTGTTAAGATAAATAAAAAAAGTCTTTTGCCCCTTCCACTCTTTTTCACTTTTCTTACGCCTCTTATTCTTTTGTATTTTGGAGATTGATAATGATTTGACAAACTACTGTTATATTATAGCAGATTAGGATAAGATATGCAAAAGGACACTCCCGAAAATTTTTACTTTTTCATCTATTTTTTCATCTTAAAAAAGCGATCCGGCACTTCAAATACCAGAACGATTCCCAACACAATCGCAAAGGCCGCCTTGACTGCCGCAAAGCCATTGTCTGCCGCCTCCGCCGGACGGTCCGTCACGAGATAATATGCAGTCCAGTAAATCCCTGTCCCCGGCACCAGCGGAAAAACACCGGCAGTCAAAAAAACGGTCGCCAGACATTTCTCCCAGACCGCCAGAAAACGGGATAACAGCACCACCAGAAACGTAGCAAAAAAGGTCGCTTCCACAGCAGTGCAGGCGGTATATACCGTCAATATCGAATAAAGGCACCAGCCCGCCCCTCCTACAAGTCCGCAATAGCCGTAATATTTCCGCGGTACGCCAAAAAGGACCGAAAACGCCACCGTTCCCAAAGCAGCGGCAATCGTCTGACCAATCATCGTAATCCTCCATTCCTGCCCAGCCTGCAATATTCTTGACGCAGGCACAAATTCGACTGTGAAAATCCGTTTTTCACAGCAGTATCCCTCCAAAAACGCGGTGATAAACGATGAACGTTACGCCTACCCCAATCGCAATGCACAAAAACACCAGAATCGCATCCAAAAGCCGTACTGCTCCGGAAATGTAATCTCCGTCCGCGATATCGCGGATTCCATTGGTAAAAGCAACCCCGGGTACCAGCGGAATAATCGAGCCTATTACCATATGGCTGAGATCGTCTCCAAGACCCAGCCCATAACTGAGAATACAAAGAAACGTGACCAGCGCACCACCGCAAATATTTTTTGTGATCTTGGATATACGGGACTCTCTGACCATCAACACAAAAATATATAACAGAAGTCCGGCTGCAAATGCCACAAGACTGTCTGCCAGACTTCCGCCAAAAAGATAGCAAAAGCAGGCGCTGCCCAGCCCCGATGCCAGTATCTGCACGGGAAAACTTTTCCCTGGCATACGCCGTATCTGCTCCAGTTTTTCCTGTACCTGCTCTAAGCTGTAACGTCCCTCTGCAACTTCCCGCGAAAGCTGATTAACCTCCACGACCTTATCAAGCTGCGCTCCTTTTACCGGAATATGCTGAACCTTGGCATATTGTCCGCCCGGACTGTCCGGATTCCTGTTGCCTGTCGCAAAAATACCGTTGCTCAGCACGAAAAAATTCCCGGACTCCACGCCGAAATGCCGGCATATCCGCTCCATGGTCTCTTCCACTCTGGCAATCTCCGCTCCATTTTCCAATAGGATGTGCCCGGCAGCCAGAGCAGTTTCCAGGACTTTGCTGTCATCCTGTTCTCGTTCTTTATATTCACTGTCATCCTGTTTTAATTCTTCTTTTTCCATATCCTGTTTTCTCTGGCTTCCATTTTCTATTATCATACCATATTTTTGTACCATGAAAAATTATATATAGCACAATTCAGCCTTGTCAATTTATTCTTATTTCCGTCTCACAGTTCTGTCCCTGCGCCATTTAATAAATCCCGGTCACGCCGCAGTCTGCCATACTCTCCACAGCCAAATCCCGAAAGATCCTTCATTACCTGCTGCCCGATACGTCCTGTCCTCATAATACCGACTGTCATATTTCTAATTTCCTTACACCGCAGTCCTTTCAGTGAAAAATCATTGACCTGTTCCTTAAAAATCTTTTTTCATCTTCGCGAACTTCGCAAGCAAATATTTTCATTTTTCCACGTTTCCCTCACGCCTGCAGACAGCGTATCTCTTCTGCAAAAGCGATCCTGGAGCGTATGAATCATTCCATATCGCGCACGCAGGACGACCGGTCTTGCAGGTTCTCTGCACATCGGCTATACCAAGGGCTGCGAAAGGAGCATCCTTTCCAATAAGCTGAGAAAATTCCATAACCGTTTTCCGAACGTATTGATCAACTGCTGCCGCAACGCAGCCGATGCCCTCGCGGCCGGCCTGCTGAATAGAGAATATGATATTATTTTTACCTGGGACAGTACGAACTTATGCCAGGATACCGTCATATGCTGTCAGGAAATTGAAAAAGTGCCACTGGCGCGGCACTTTACCCCAATCATCCCTTTGCACAGCGTAAGCTTTTGCAGCGTTCTGATCTGAAAAACGAAACAATCATCTATATGTCGCCCTCTGCTTCCTGCTGTTCACCCGGCGACGCACATCTCATGAATTTATACCAAAAAGCCGGCTTTCCTCCTGCTCCGCCTACCTCGACGGCACCATCCGAATGATACGGCCCGCGAACTCATTGAAATTCTGGGTCTGCAGAATGACCTTTCCCGGTCCGGTCAGCTTCGTGAGGAACAGGCCCTCTCCACCCATAAAGATATTTTTCAGTCCCTTCACCGTCTCAATCTCATAGTTGACTGTCCGCTCAAACGCGACTATGTTTCCGGTGTCCACTTTGAGAACTTCTCCGGGTGCCAGATTTTTCTCTACTTTATTCCCATCAATTTCAAGGAATACCATTCTGGTTCCGCTGATATCCTGCAGAATAAATCCTTCACCGCCAAACAATCCGGCAGAGAATTTCTTCGTAAACGTTACATTCAGATTTACCGACTCCTGCGCACAGAGGAAAGCCCCTTTCTGGCAGATCATACCTCCGTTCGCCCCTACATCGACCGGTAATACCTCTCCGGCTACCGTAGACGCAAAAGCTACCATACTGCCCGCACGTTCCGCCTTATAGGTCGCCATAAACAGAGATTCCCCAGAAAACATTCTGCCGATGCTCTTACCCAGACCGCCTCTCATATTGGAATCCATAAAGATTCCATCCGACATCCAGGCCATTCCTCCTGACTGTGTATACATGGATTCTCCCGGTGCATCAAAAAGTACCTCCACGGCCGGCATTGTGTCACCAATAATTCTGTACTGCATACTTCGTTCCCCTTTCTCGGTAAGTATTTGCATAAATAAATCGAGGTCCACCGCTGCGATTTACATAAATATATTACCACTCGTGGCATTGGTTGGGCAATGATTTTATTCTTTACGTTCTGATTTTCCATGACCA
The DNA here is from genome assembly GCA_910579395.1 of uncultured Lachnospiraceae bacterium. Classification (GTDB taxonomy): domain Bacteria; phylum Bacillota; class Clostridia; order Lachnospirales; family Lachnospiraceae; genus UBA3282. The sequence continues at coordinate 57,360 of CAJTUC010000024.1, forward strand.
TTTTTTTCATGCTCAATTTCATATTGACAATTTCATAATTCTGGTATATTATGTAGCGAGCTACATAAAAGGGGACATTCGCATGCACGAACTGAGGATCTATTTCAAAAAAATACACAACCAGCTGGAAGCCGGTTTTAACAAGGAATTCAAAAAACATGGACTGACCAGCACGCAGCTCGATGTCCTGCTGTATCTTTCCCGGGAAAACGGCAGAGAAAATACGCTCTCGGATATCGCCGCTCACTTCGATGTCAAACACACCAGCGTCATTCATGTGCTGAAACTTTTAGAGCAGAAAGGCTTTATCCGCAAGAGCACGGCTGCAGGGACACGCTCAAAGCCCATTCTGCTGACAGACAGCGGCAAACAGCTTGGTGAACAGCTTATTTTAGAAATGGAACAAAAGAGTCCTTTATTGGACGAGATTATGTTTGCCGGTTTATCAGAAGACGATAAGCAGGTTTTAAAAAAAATGCTCCATCAGATTTATCAAAACCTGAAATCCGACGCCTTCAAAACTTTTAGATTTTCGGATTTTGAGAATAAAAAACAGGAAAGGAAGAATTTATTATGAAAGATAAAACAACAGAAATATTCCGGGATGCCCCGGTACCGAAAGCCGTTATCAGCAATGTCGTGCCATCTATTATCAGTATGATCATGGTACTGATCTATAATCTGGCTGATACGTTCTTCATAGGACAGACCAAAAACGCCTACATGGTCGCTGCCATTTCCGTAGCAACTCCGGCATTCCTTTTATTTATGGCTGTCGGGATGCTCTTTGGCATCGGCGGAACTTCTCTGATATCAAGGTCCCTCGGCGAAGGCAAAACAGAAAAGGCCAAAAATGCCTCTGCCTTCTGTTTCTGGACCGGGCTTGGCATCGGCATCATTGCGATGATCATTATCTTTATCTTCGCCGAGCCGGTAAGCCGTGCCATCGGCGCAAGCGATGACACCGCAGGTTATGCTTCCCAATATCTGCGCATTGTTTCCACCGCAATTCCGTTTTTGATCATCAGCAACAGCTTCAGCAATATCATCCGTGCCGAGGGTAAGGCAAATATCGCTATGATGGGAATGCTGATCGGAAATATGATGAACATCGTGCTGGATCCTGTCATGATTCTCGGTTTTGGCTGGGATGTCGCCGGTGCGGCCATCGCGACCGTTCTCGGCAATATTTTTGCAGCCGGTTTCTATATCTGGCATCTGCTCTCCAAAAATGCGATGCTGTCCATACACCCCAAATACTATCAGGCAGGCAAGGGCATTGCCATCGGTGTCTTTGCCATTGGCGTCCCGGCATCACTGAACAGCATTCTGATGAGCCTTTCGAACATCATTGTCAATAATATCATGACCCACTACGGTGATATGGCAGTTGCGGGACTTGGCGTGGCAATGAAGGTCAATATGATCGTGGTAATGCTCCTGATCGGACTTGGTACCGGCATCCAGCCGCTCCTGGGCTATTGCTTCGGCGCCGGAAACCGGAAGCGTTATATCGCTGTCCTGAAATTCTCTTTGATTCTCGCCTTTTGTTTAAGCGCGGTAATGACTGTCATCTGCTACTGCGGCGCCAGTCCGCTGGTACATGCGTTTTTGGAAGACCCGGATGCCTTTTCATACGGCATGTCCTTTGCCCGCATCTATATTTATTCCGGACCGGTGATGGGCCTGCTGTTTGTATTTATCAATGCCATCCAGTCTACCGGCGCAGCTCTGCCGGCCCTGATCCTTTCCATCAGCCGTCAGGGAATCATTTATCTGCCGGTGCTGTTTCTGTTTCGGAATATCTTTGACTCCGCAACGATGCTCGCGGCGGCCCAGCCAATCACGGATTACCTGTCCACTACGCTTGCAATCGTGTTATTTATATTTACTTACCGGAAATATTTTCCGAAGGGGAATAATTTGCAGGCTGGTTAAGACAGATCAAGCGGCGGCTTGTGTTTAAAACTGCATTTCGAAGCCGCCCTCCGGATTCATCCGCATTGGGCAGACATCAGTTCAACTTGAATTTTGCCATTTCCTGTTCCGGTTCACTTGAAATCATGGTAAGGCTCTGCACTCTGCTCCGGATATCTTTCAGTTCCTCATCCAATGAACCTGTCGCATCCCCCGACAGTTCTTCCGTGTTCTGAGAAATATCCCGAATACTCTGTACTGCCTCCACACTGGAACGGTCAATCTCATACATTTCCTCAATCAACTCATCAATGACCGTTACCGAGCCGCTTGTCTGCTTAGCGGTCGCTTTAAAATCATGAAAGATTTTCTTTACTTTCTGTGTTGCCTGTATCTGTGCAGACATTGTTTTCTTCACTTCTTCAATATTAGAAACGGTATCGCCGATATTGCTGTAAAGTTCCTCAATGATTCTTTCAATATTTTCCGTAGCAGAAGCAGATTCAGCCGCCAGTTTACCGATGAATTCTGCCACAATCGCAAAACCCCGTCCATGCTCTCCCGCTCTTGCTGCTTCAATGCTTGCATCGTACACCTCTTTTTGTATAAATTCCGCTATTCTCTTTGAAGCAAATCTTATATTTTCCCCTTTTTACTAAATAAAAAAATTGCAATCATTCTGTTTCACTCAATCCCAACTTCTCCAATCCAATTCTGAACGCTTTCTCTTGAAACCCCTGCTTCAAATCTCTTTCCGCCCATCCACTCTACTGACTCTGAACAAAGAACATGAAGATTGCTTGCGCTGGAACCAATCCCGCTGCTATGAGAAGTGCAGAACGAAATGATCGTTTTCCCGGAAAAATCATAACTCTCTAAAAATGTACTGATGATACGAGGGGCTTGTCCATGCCAAATGGGATATTCTTCTGTCAAGTAGGGACTAAAAATATATATTTATATGAAATTGAATACACAAGAGCATTTATTAATCATCTTTTTCTTCCTCTTATATATTCTACAATTTGCACAAGATACAATACTATTAGTAAAACAAAATCAGCCAAAAACAAATTATTTTATTTCTGGCCGAAAACTTTTCATACTCTTATTCTTCATATTACTATTATCGAAATTATCCTGCGTATTTCATCCTATTCTCCCAAAATAATTTTTCTAAGTAATTAACTCTTTAAACACTATTTAAGTTCATAAAACTGATTATACTGGTTCACATCCGATAAATCATACCCCATTTTTTTTGCCATCTCTAAATCACCTACTAAATTAAATCTTCCATCATAATAGCTTCCATTTGGCATTTTCGCTTTCCACAAACTATGCGCATGTTCCAATATTAAAATATCAATTGAAGCATTTGTAAAATCTGCGTAGGATAATTTTGCATTTGTAAAATCTGCTTTCATTAAAATACATCCCGTTAAATCAGCTCCTATTATTGAAGCATTTATAAAACATGCACCTTCAAAATTAGTACCAGAAAAATTTTCTCCATCTAGAACCATTTCTTCAAAATCACACCCTGCAAAAAACTGATTAGTCAATAGTGCCTCTTTATTATCATAGGTATTTAATTTATCTAAACATTCTTTTGAATTTACCCTCATTTCTTTAGAAATAGAATCTCGCAAAATGCTAATCCGCTTTTCCTCATCTTCTTGATTTTTTGTTTTTTCAATAATAAACTCTACTCCTACTAAAAAAACAGAAGCACTAACTAATGAAGCCGCAAAACTTCCAATAAGTCCTAGAACATATCTAATTCCACTCGCTCCAACTATCCATTGTCTAAAGGTAACTTCAGACGTTAAATACCATTCTCCAACAATACAACCTCCTATAAGAAATTTCTTATAATTTCTAAATGTCCTAAATCAAATATTGTATTACTTTTTAAAACATCTTCAGCATTATTTATAATGTCTTTGTAGATAGACGGAATTGAATAAAACCCTAAATTTTGTTGAATATGAAATAATAAATCAATGATTTTTTTCATTGAGTATATATTAAAATTTTCTTGTACTTCACCCCTAATCATGATATAAGTAATGTGCCCTTGATTTTTGTTTCCGGCGCTCCCTTGACTTTCAGCTTTGGCTTTTCCTTTGTGTGGATCACCATAGGCTTGTCATCTACTTTTTTAATGTTCAATCTGCATCACCCCTGTTTTAGAGCAAAAAAACAGCACCTAAACCATTGTTGGCTTAGATGCTGTGACTGCTGTTCTTATTCTGTTGTTCCACCTTCCGTTTTGCCTTCTGGCGGGATTTTCTCTGCCTTTTATCGTACATATCGTGTATCCAGTCCTTTACAGGGGCTTTCCACATCTCGCTTTTGTTTGGGATATTTTTTATAAGGCTTTTCGGGTTCAGCCCCATTTCTTTTGCCATGCGGATTTCTTCATCCCCGATACGGCATTTTTTCTTTGCCTCATCCCACAGTTCCTGCTTATATGCCATTTCTTTTTTCCTCCCATAGTGCAAGGAAATCCGATACAAGGCTCTCCTCCCTCTTATCCGTACATTTTCCAAGCAGGGCTTCACTGTTATTCAGCATATCTGCCGTGTGGTATATGCCAAATTTCTTGTTCAGACGGAGAATAGACTTTATAAGTTTGTCATCTGCCCGTATTCCTGCGACTGCAAGCATTTTTTCTATGCCTGCCAGCTCCCTCTGTTCCGCTTCCTTGCTCTGGTATATGACTTCTTTATGCTTCGTGTCTTTATTTTCCCTCACAATCCTTGTTATCTCATAACGGTATGGCAGGTCACGGAAAAAAGAATCCCTGTCACGGTCATTCTGGTACGTCGTCATAAAAGAATTGCAGTGGTAAATGCCTTTGCCCCTCTCTGATCTGACAAGCCCCAAATGCAGGATTTTCTTCCCCGTCTCATGCACAAGCAGGTAATCGCTCTGAAACTCCGATTCCTTATTCTTCTCTTTTTCATACAGGTACAGCTTTGAATAAGACGAAAACATTTCCCCTAATTCCCCAAGGTTATCCAGTTTCCGGTGGATCATTTCAAGCATCCTGCGCTGTTTTTCCTCCGTCTTATAGTATTTCCGCACCAGCTTTTCCACCGATTCCATTGTGATACGCTGCTTTTTTATCGCATAAGCGCCGAAGTCCCCGGTAAACTGGTTTGGCTTTCCAAGATACTGCATCCCCATTAAATGCGGTATCTTAATTTCTGAATTTGTAAGGTGGAGGATACGCTTCTGTGTGTGGATATAATAGTCATACCTGCACAGCGTCTCTTTCGTATCCTGAAAAATCTCCAAAAGTGTCCGCATTGTCTCATCCTTCCGTAAAAAGAAACTGCCTGAGCGGTTAGGCTCAGGCATTACATTTCTTTTTGAATTGCAATTCTGGGAGCAGTCCTATGATAATTCCATAGGCAGAGACGACCTTTGTATTTCTATTGCCCGCAAAGTCGGGACGGGTAGCTCCTCTCTATCGCCGCAAAAGCACTGAAGCTTTTCATTAACTATAATTTATCATGCACCTGCCGCATTGTCAACCGCTTTTCTGCTTTTTTCCGCCATTTTCTGCATCTGGATTTTTTCATGGATATTTGTGTTGTATAAATTATAGAGGTCCGTCCCTTTCTCAATGGTATTGTCAAAAGGGATTGCCACGTTTCCGCACTTCATAAGCCCCATGCCGCTTGACGTGTTGGTTACAAAGCGTAGCTGCGCCTCCGACACGCCGATGACCTCTGCCATGCGGGAACTGTCCGTGTTCGCCTGCTTTAAGAGCGCCACGAACTCCGAGTTGGCAAGCATGGTAGTAGCCGTATAATTTTGCAGCAGGTCAACAATGTTCTGCGTGTTCCCGGTACACAATGATATTGTCAATAACTATTCTTCTCATTACCTGTTCCGCCTTTCTTCCAGTACCTTCAACAAATATGCCATATTCTGACCGAGATTTTTCATCGTTTCAAGACCTTCCTCGTCTTTTCGGACATCTCCCGGCATCTGCCCATACGCCATTGCCCAATAAGAAGAGCCAACCACAAACATATTTTGCAGCATAAAGAAATGGTACATTGCATCAAGTGTGTTAAGTGCGCCGCCCCTGCGTGCTGCCGTGACAGCCGCACCAACCTTGTGCCGGAACAGATTTTCACTCCGGTTCATATCAGTCACTACCGATGCCCGCTCTAAAAATGCCTGCATATTGGCAGAAATATTTGCCGTATAAACCGGCGAACCGAGAATTATCCCGTCTGCCTGCGTCATCTTTTGAAAAATTTCCTGAAACATATCCTTTTTATGCACACAGTTTTTTCTCCCGCCGCAAGCCCAACAAGCCTTGCAGGGTTCAATGATTGTACCGGAGAGCTGCACCATTTCCGTTTTAATCCCTGCCTGACGCAATTCCTTAAACACAGTATTGATAAGGATTGCTGTGTTCCCATCCTTTCGAGAGCTACCGTTTATTGCTAATACTTTCATATGTTACCTCCGCTTTATATATATAAGAAACATCGTTTCGTCTAATACCTTAACGATTCTTAATACCAGTCATGCTTCTCGCCATGGTCAAGAGCACCTATCCGCTCCATTTCCTCCTCCCTCAATTCAAAATCAAACAATTCCGTATTTTCCTGAATATGATCGGGATTGCTGGAGCCGGGAATGACTACGACACCCTTTTGCAGATTCCACCTGAGAATCACCTGCGCCGATGACTTCCCATGTGACGCCGCAATTTCCGAAATGACCTCATCTCCAAGCAGCTCTGCCGCATATCCCCTGCCTCCAAGCGGATACCACCCTTGCACTACAATCCCAAGACTATGTATGTATGGAATAACATCATTTTCCTGATAATACGGGTGTATTTCATTCTGAACCAGAGCAGGCGTAATGTTTATCTGCGGTAAAAATTCCTCCAGTTCTTCCACATACCAGTTTGATAAACCAAGTGAACGTATTTTGCCGTCTTCAACCGCTTTTTCCATTGCGAGGTAAGCCTCCACGTCGCCTGTTCCGGGGTGGTGGAGCAGCATCATGTCAATGTATTCTATATCTAATTTGTCAAGCGCCTCCTCAATCGCAGCCTCCGGATTGGAAAACTGGTTCGGGTACAGTTTTGTGATGACAAAGATTTCTTCCCTCGGTATGCCGGAGTTCCTGACCGCCTCCCCCACACTTTCCTCAGAGAAGTATTGTCAAGTGTGTTTGTAAACTTTTGACACAATCTTGTAACTGCCAACAAAAATATATGTGTACCTCAAAACTACAAACGAATTCCAATGCTCATCAGTTGCCTTTATTCTGAGCCGTCCCCGCCAGCATGGACATCTAAAACGAAAGGATTCTATCCGGTTCTTAGTTTTTCTCGATTTTTCTCTCATTTTTATCCGCTCAGGCTGACAGAATATACTTTTCTGTACCTTCTGCGCCTGTGCGGTTATTTATTCAAAAACAGCTATGCCGCTTTCAAATCTGCCTGATGCTGCGCGTAGTATTCCTCTGGTGTCAGATAACCATTTGCTTCATGGATACGCTTACGGTTGTAAAATATCCATATATACTCAAATACCGCTGATCTTGCCTCTTCCCTGCTCCGGAAGTGCCGGTCATTGAGCCATTCCTGCTTCAGCTTGCCCCAGAAGCTCTCCATCGGGGCATTGTCCCAGCAGTTCCCTTTCCGGCTCATGCTGCTGACAAATCCATGCTCTTTTGCCAGTGCCTGATAATCCAGCGAGCAGTACTGGCTTCCCCTGTCGGAATGCAGGATACAGCCTTCTGTGCTCTGTGTATGGCGTACCGCGTCTTTAAGCGCGGATATCACAAGGTCCTTTGTCATACGCCCGTCCATCGATATGCCGACTATTTTATCTCCGCAAAGATCCATGACCCCGGCAAGGTAGAGCCAGCCTTCATCCGTCGGGATGTATGTGATGTCGCTTACCATTTTCTGTCCGGGTCTGTCAGCGGCAAAATCCCTGTTCAGGATATTTTCCGCAACCGGGAGGCTGTGCCTTGAATTCGTTGTCGCTTTATACTTTTTATG